>JAFYFU010000008.1 GCA_017543595.1 Ruminococcus sp.
CGTCCGCAGCCAGCCGACGACCAGGAGCGCCTCAACCTCATATTCGAGACGCTCGATGGAACATTCTGTATGTTTCCTGATATTCCCCTTGAATATGAAAACAGGTGCAAAAAATACACATATCTTTACAACATGGATTCCACAGTAAACGGAGAAGGTTCACCCGATGACAGGGATTTAAAAGATACGGAATATTTTTCAGTACCGCTTGGCAGGAGATTCCATATAAGAAATATTCAAAAGCCCGAACACCTTATAAAAATTTCCCTTAAAGATGACGATATTTCGGGATATGTTTTAAACCTCAGAAAACTCGGCAGGGACTATCTGCCTTTCCTGATGAACAACAGAACTGTGGAAATAGATTTTTCCGCAAAGGAAAACAAGCCCGATAATATAATGTATCTGTATTTCGATTTCGGAAGCAGTTCAAGTTCTTTCGGATATAAAATAAACAAGGGAATTTTGAGAACAGACGATATAACAGGCGGTACACCCGTTATTCGCAGACTTCTTTCACAGTATGATGAAAATTCCTATATCGACTACATGAATTTCAGCACTGAAAAAATTTCAAATGTTCCCTCCACAAATATATCACTCAACGGTTCGGAAATAGAGAATTTTTTCCCGTATAATCTCGGATTTGTGCCTTTCAGCAGGAAACTCACACACTTTGAGAGAAAAAAATTGCAGATAGATGCAAGCCATAAATCAGACCTCATGAACGACAGCGTACACGAAAGCACCGTTTCAATTATATACAATATGTGTTATACTGCGGTCTGCCATGCAATAAACATGAACTGCGGGAAAATTATTCTCCTGCCGTCTTTCCCGAATGAAAATTATCTGTCCGCATATTCAAGAATATGGGAAAAAACAGAAAACGAAATGAAAAATATTTTCGATATCGAAATAGAAAATCTTATAAACTGCGAAAACAAAAATCTTCTCTATGAAAGCATAGCCATTTCAAACGGCACTGAGGGCGTAGGAAACAATATCCTAAAAGTAAATATCGACATAGGCGATTCAACAACTGATATGTCGGCAGTCCTGACAAAAGACAGTCATGCTTATCTATGCGGATATTCCTCAATGAACTACGCAGGCAGAAAACTCCTGAAAGAAAGTTTCCGTTCAATGATAAGCAGTATAGGCATGAAAAACGATATAAAAACATTCCGTGAATATGTCGGAAAATTCCTCCTCGGAAACGGCGAAAACCATGAAAATCCGTTTATTGTCCCTGTTGACGAAACAGAAATAAATGCCGTTGTTGAAGAAATATGCAATAAGTTTTATCCTAATCAGAGAAAAGGCGGAAGACCCCGAAACGAACAGTGCTGGCAGAACAATTTCATGGAAATGCTTGAATATTCCGATATAAACTGCGGCAGGACAAATTCCGCCGATATAAAAATAAAAGCTGACATGATAATGAGATATGCCGTTATAATGCCTGTTATAAAGGATTTCACGGAGACAGCCCTTGCCATGTGCGACAGCAGCGAAAACACTGCCGTAAACATAAGTTTCTACGGCGGCGGCGCAAAAGGTCTGCTTGTAGCGGATAAATTCACGGAGGGAGAAAACAGTTTCCTTAAAAGAACAAATGCTTATTTCAGGAATTTTTTCGGAAGTCTGTGTATTGTTGATGTGCCTGATACAGATGCAAAAGTTCAGCTTGTAAAAGGTCTTTCAAAACTCAATGCCTGCCCCGACAAGAATGACGAATATAATATCTATCCCGTTGACAGTGAAACGGATTTCTGCGTGTCATGGAGAGATACAGACCCGTCAAATATATATTCGCTCAACGAAATACGCAGGGAACGCTGCAAAAAATTCGGAATTTCGGAAAAAGATATATACACTCCCGAACCGGAAAATTATATTCCCGAAAATACTGCCGAAGATTTCCGCCTGTATGCGGAGAATATAATAAAAGATTTTCTCTGTGACGAGGACATGAAAGAATTTTTCAGGGACAGTTTTATAACATCTCCGCTTGACGAAAATTCAATAAAACAGACTCTTGTCTCGGACGATAAGGATTCAGCCTTTGACAATGCCCGCAAATCAAAAGTTTATCCCGAAATGATGAAAAGTACAACTTATATGTTTGCCCTGAATGAACTGCTTTCAAAGCATTTCGGAAACGGATTTTCAGGTAAGGCAACAGTCGGAAAACCCGATGACGATTATTTATATACACGCTGAAAGGAGATAGAAAATGAAAAAATTAATACCTTTTATCTGTGCTTTGATAATGTTTTCGATGACCTGCGGAATTGATGCACGGGCGGATTTGTTCGCACTCCCCGAAGAAACAGCCTCAGAATCCTCCTCTCAGTCCGAGGAAGAAACACAGGTTTCCGATGATATGTTAAGTGAAACTGCCGTTTCATCTGAGTTGTCCGAAATTGAAACAACTACTGCGGAAACTGCCGAACCGGTAACAAAAAAATCAGGTTCTTCGGGAAATTTTTTCTTTCTTATCATAGGAATTATAATCGGCGGTGCAACAAGTTCACTCGCAATCATAAGCGTACAGCGCATGAAACAAAATACAGATGATATGAAACAAAGCGATACCGAAAAGATAAAAAATTCCCTCAAAGAAACAAACAAAAATTTCAAACAGCTTTATGAAGTTTCAAAAAGCGTCTGCAACAGCTTTGAAAATGAATCGAAATATATATCATCTCTCACCGACACCGACAATTCGGAAGAATAAGCAAAAAACCGCAGTAAATGCGGTTTTTTTGTTAAATCTCAAATTTATACATCTCAAAATAAACTATTGCAAGTACGGAAACAATATTTCCCGAAATCTGCATGATATGATAAAATTTTTTGTTTTGCGGAAGCATTGATATAACGGCATAAATTGTCGATATTCCCATAACCGCAGCGCAGATTATCTGTAATATTCCCATGACGGTTTCGGTCTGTTTTGTCAGTCCGCTTTGTCCCTCATAGGCAATCATAAACATTATAAAGAAAAATATTACAGAAAGAATCTGTGATATCTGCCCTGCAAGAATTGCATTTGCGCCCGAAAATTTTTCCCATTTACCGAATCTTTTAAGCTTGTGCCTTATTCTTATCATGTATAAAGCCATTAAAGCAAGCAGCAAATACAAAGTAATCAGTAATAATTTCGGAACATAAAATTTATCTTTTATATATTCTTCCGAAACAGACTGCAAACTCTCCGTGCCATCGGGATATATTTTATTTCCGAAAAGCTCGCCCCTTTTATTTTTGCTTTCAAAATGCCCGTTACTTATCATCTGATAAACATTATTTCCTATATCATATGTGTCTGCGATAACGTCTGAGGAAAGTGCTGTGATATAAGGGAAAAATTTCAACATTCCGCTGTAAGTTGAACGTGAGGATAAATAATATCCGCTGAAATTAATTTTTTCATTCTTTCCGAAATTATATTTATCGGTGGCAAGTTCTCCGAATACCATATAGGGAACATCATTCATAAATTCATTTCCCTGCGGTTCATTTACAAGTATTACAAGTCCCGTTTTTGATTCAGGGTCAAATGTCATGTTTGCCTGTCCTGCATTTGTTGCACCGTTATGACCATATGTGCGGACGGTATATTCATCACACCAGAAACCGTGACAGCAAATCGGGATATCGGAATCCCCGTAGAAACTTGTTCCCTCAAACATAAATTTCTGAGTTTCGGGGTTTTCAAACAAAGGCGCATCATCATCAACAAATGCCTGTGCATAGGTCATCAAATCGCTGAGAGTACCTGTTGCCGCAC
>JAFYFU010000009.1 GCA_017543595.1 Ruminococcus sp.
CTTTCCATCGTCACAATAGATACGATACTCACAGTCTCCTACAAAGCGGACACATTCCTCCTTCTGTGCGGAAATGGACAAACTGTTGTTGCCCTTATCCTTGTCGCTGACGGATCGGCGGACGTAAATAGCCGTGATACCGTCATTTGTTTTCGTTGATTTTCTCATTGTTGACCTCCAATTGCTGTTTGCAATCGGACGGTTGGTTTTACATCTATATCATAGCACAACCGCCCGAAAATTGCAATAGCATTTTTCCTTTTTCGGCAGAGTGCCAGATTATTCAGTTGTTTTCTCTGTTTCATTACGGCGCATTGCACCGAGGAAAATGTCATATATCCTGTTGATTTTCTGCTGTCTGACTGTATTATTTATGCTTTCAGGATAGGTGACTTTGACCTTGATACCTTGTGTGTAATATTCCGTTGACTTCTCTCTTTCTGCAACGGTTGTTTTGTTGTCTATATAAAAAATCCTTTCCGACAGTCTGGTCCATTTGATTTCACGCTGTCTGTCAGTATAATTATAGCAAATTTGCTTAGTAATGTCTATTCGCAATCCAGATAAACTTTGCATATCAGATACAATATTCCGTTCTGCATTTTGACCGAGGAGTTATTGAATTATATCATCAAATTTCATAAGTACAAACTGTACTTTTTATGCAATGCGTAGAACTTTGAAAAATCTGAAAAAATTTTGTCTGAAAATCGGTTGACAAATCGAAAATCCTCGGATTATTTATAGAGGGTAAATTGTGCAGAAGATATACTACCAAACCGTTTGACTTGTGCATAACATAGAAATTGCATTTTGAACTGTAAAATTTCGTTTGAACAGCCGTTAAAAATGAAAAATACTCGGTTGATATTATAGAGAAGTGTTTACAATTGACAACTTGCAAAGTTCAGAGCAACTAAGCAGTAAGAGTTCAGACAGAAAACTGAACATAGTTGTCGAAATATTAGATTGAATCAGAATGATTGAAACAAGGCTTAAAACAGCCTATTGAAAAGTAGCAAGCACGGCGGTCATGCACTACAAAAACGGAGTTTTGCAGTTTTGACCGCACAGCTTGTCAGGGGAAAATTCCCCTGAAACCCCTGTCACAGAAAGGATAATTATGAAAGAAAAAATCAAGAGAACAAGAAGTGTTCAGGTCAGGCTGACCGAGGAAGAATTTGATTATCTGAACCATAAGTTTGAATTAAGCGGATTGAAGTCAAAAAGTGAGTTCATGAGAATGATGTTTTTTGAGGGACTTGTAGTGAAATTCAGTGATGATGATATGCAGTTTCTGATGCGACAAATCAGTGGTGTGACGAATAACGTCAACCAGATAGCCACACGAGTGAACAGCACCGATAAAATTTATGCGAATGACATTGAGGAAATCAGGCAGAAACAGGAGGAGATATGGCAGCAACTAAGATATTTGGAATCACAACTACAATTGGTCAAGCAATAGCTTACATAGCTGACCAGAACAAAACAGAAAAGGAATTGTATATTTCCATCTGGAGGAATATCTGAAACAAGGGTTGAATCAGCCACAGAAAAAGAAAAAGCGGAATGACCTTGAATGACAATAGGCTTAACCACCTAAAAAAGAAAGCCCTCAGAAACGCTTACATGGCATTTCTGAGAGCGTTAGTATTCAGTTCCAGTAGGATATATGTCCATTATGGTATGCTCCACAATTCTGATTATAAATTTTGTGGAACAGGTTATAGGTGCGTTAATAGACTACGGGCTAAAGAAACACATAGCAATCTCACATATTATTCTGCTTATACTCCGTTCCCCAAGCCTGCATCGCATCAAGTATCGGACGGAGCGTTTCGCCAAGCTCACTAAGCGAATACTCCACTCTTGGCGGTACCTCAGCATAGACAGTACGGATCACGATACCGTCACTCTCCATTGACCGCAGGCTCTCTGTC
>JAFYFU010000102.1 GCA_017543595.1 Ruminococcus sp.
GCCTTCTCCATTCAGATATTCTTGTACCGCAGCTATCCGTTCTTCATCCGTTAGTTTACTTCTTCTTGGCATAAAATAACCCCCTTAGAGTTTTCACACTTTTGTTTTTTTCGTGTGTCTACTCTAAGGGGATTATATCATGACGGCTCTTTTTTGAGTATTTTAAAAAATAATCTGTATATAAGGGCGGAAATTATAATTCCCGTACAGCTTCCGAGAGTATCTATAATCACATCACGAAACTCTCCCGAACGCCCCGAAACAAAAAGCTGATGAAATTCGTCCGTGCAGGCATAGAGGAAACATAAGTCAAGTGATATAACAGAATTTAAACTCAGGAATTTCCCTTTGCCGACAGCAAGGCACATAAAGAATCCGAGGATTGCATATATGCTGAAATGGGCGCATTTGCGGACAATGTGAGTTACCATATTTCTGATTTCCTTTTGTTCAGTCCATGTTTTTAATTCAATGTCGGGAAAAAGAACCGAAACTATGTATTTTGATATTCCGCTGCTTGTTACGGAGGATTTTGTTGAATTTTCGCTTGAAAACATAAATATTGTTATCATGACCGCAAACGCAAAGATGATACATATTTTTCTTGAAAAAGTAAGATTTTTTAAATATTCCGTCATAAAAAGCTCCTTTCACTAATTATCAATACGATTAACATTATAGCACATAAATTTTTATTTGTAAAGTGTTGAAAAACTGTAACCAAATAGTAACCAAATAAGCGAAAAAATTTCAAAAATATCTTGTATTATTCTTTTAAAAATGATATAATAAGTCTATGTGGACTTAAAAACCTATATATAAACCTGTTTCGGAGGTAGAAATGAAAAGTTTTTTTGCAAATATATGGACAAAAAGAGTTTTTGCATTACTCAGCCTGCTCTATACTTTTATAGTCGGCTCTCTCTGTTATTATTCCATATTCTATAAGATACATATCCCGTCAAGGGTAAATCTTATGCTTGTTACAATTATAATATCCGTCCTTGCCCTTGTGAATATGCTGTATACAAGAAAACAGATTATGACAAGGGTATGCAGTTTCCTGATACTGCCGTTAATGCTGCCCGTGGTGCTTTTGTATTTCGGAGAATGGGAAATGATAATCCCCATAATAGCCGTGGGCGTTATAATCCTTCTTCTTTCGGGAGCGGGAGAGGGAGCGAAAACAGCTTTCGGTACAATAATTCTCCTGCTTTATATATTCGGCGCACTCGGATATTTCCTGTTTACATCGTTCTTTGTATCATCTGCGGTACAGCATGAAGTTGAAAGCGGAGTTTCCCCGACAGGGCTTTACAGATACAGAGTTGTGAACACAGAAGATACTTCCAACGGAAGTACAGCCGTATATGTTGAACCTAACTACGCAGATGTTGTATATCCCTTTGCTACTTTTACTCTTAAAAATATGGAGTATATCGTTTATCAGGAAAGACCCATTTGCGAAGATGTAAAGATTGAATGGACTACAATGTCAAGGAGCGATATAACAAAGCAGCTTGATTCTATTTCCGACCATATCGCTATACACCCCAGTGCGGAGAATCTTGCGAAATACGGTCATACTTTCAATGCAAGGCTTCAACTTTCGGATATCGAAACGGAAGATAAATTCAAGCTCGGACTTACAGCCTCGGACGTTGAACCCATACCGCTCAGTACACTCACAGATGAACAGCTTGCTATTTTCAATATAGCAAGAGATGAAATGGGAGATTATTATATCAAGAATCCCACACCGAAAACCCTTGAAGAATATCCTCTTGCTGACGGCGAAAAGCTCTATCTTAAAGATATGAGTACTGAATGGCTCAGTAATTTCTATATTACTTTGAGTTCTGCAATGCTCCTCAGCGAACTTTCGGACAGCGACCTCGCAGACCTCGGTGTTTCTGAATCGGGAGATGTTATGACCTACAACGGAAAAATATGTTTCAGATATTATGTTGCGGAACTTGAAAACTATTTTGATGTTACATCAAGAAAACTCAGCACTGACCTGCTTGAAACATGATAATTACAAAATGAAAGAAAATTTGCTCCCTGTTCTGAAAATGAACGGAGGGGGGCTTGGGGGGATAAAGCCGCCCCTTGACACAGTGAATGAAAAAATCTTTGATTTTTGAATGAACGTGTCAAGCACCAAAGGGCGGCTCCCCCCATTTTAAATTGGACTGTTAATACAGTCCTTTTTTGTTTTATAAATTTTATATTATTTATGGCTGATATTTTATTAATTTTTGTTATTTATGCTTGACGGTTTGAAATATATATGATATAATTATCTTGCAAATTTTAAATCAGGAGGCTCTTATGTTTTTTGAAAAAATCGAAAAAATCAAGTATGAGGGAAAGAACTCTCAAAACCCTCTGTCATTCAAGTATTACAACCCCGATGAGGTGATAGGCGGAAAAACTATGAAAGAACAGCTTAAATTTGCTCTTTCATGGTGGCACACAATGGGCGGTGACGGTACTGATATGTTCGGCGTAGGTACTGCCGACAAGTCATGGGGAGAATCTGACCCGACAGCAAGGGCAAAAGCAAAAGTTGATGCGGCTTTTGAAATAATGGACAAACTCTCAATAGAGTATTTCTGTTTCCATGACCGTGACCTCTCTCCCGAATATGGAAACCTCGCCGAAACCAATGCAAAGCTTGACGAAATCACAGACTACATAGCCGAAAAACAAAAGGAAACAGGCATAAAATGTCTCTGGGGTACTGCGAAATGCTTTGACCACCCCCGTTATATGCACGGTGCAGGAACTTCCCCGTCAGCAGATGTTTTCGCATACGCTGCCGCACAGATTAAAAAAGCAATAGACGCAACCGTTAAACTCGGCGGAAACGGCTATGTATTCTGGGGCGGGCGTGAGGGTTATGAAACTCTCCTCAACACAGATATGGGTCTTGAACTCGACAACATGGCAAGACTTATGAAAATGGCTGTAAAATATGCCCGTTCAATAGGCTATACGGGAGATTTTTACATTGAACCCAAACCCAAAGAACCCACAAAGCACCAGTATGATTTTGATACTGCGACTGTTCTCGGATTCCTGAGAAAATATAATCTTGACAAGGATTTCAAGATGAATATTGAGGCTAACCACGCAACACTCGCACAGCATACTTTCCAGCACGAACTCAGAGTTGCAAGGGATAACGGATTTTTCGGCTCTATTGACGCAAATCAGGGTGACCCGCTTCTTGGCTGGGATACTGACCAGTTCCCCACAAATATTTATGATGCAACGCTCTGTATGTATGAGGTTCTCAAAGCAGGCGGATTCACAAACGGCGGACTTAATTTCGATTCAAAGGCAAGGCGTGGTTCATTCACTCCCGAAGATATTTTCCACAGCTATATAGCTGGAATGGATACTTTTGCGCTCGGTCTGAGAATCGCACAGAAAATCATAGATGACGGCAGAATTGACAAATTCGTTGCGGACAGGTATTCTTCATGGAGTACGGGCATAGGCAAGGATATAATTGACGGAAAAGTCGGTTTTGAGGAACTTGAAAAATATGCCCTCGAAAAGGGAGAAGTCACTGATTCTCTTTCAAGCGGCAGACAGGAAATGCTTGAATCTATTATAAATAATATAATGTTCTCTCTTTGATTTTGCTATAATAAAAAATCTGACGTTCGGGATAACTCTGCACAGAGCGTCCCGAATGTTTTTATAGGGGGGATTATTTGAATAAAATATTTACTGTAATACACAGGATATTGTTTTCTTTAAGTATTTTAATACTATGCGGAAGCTTTGTATTTTATTTAACGAAATGGAACAGTCTGCCCGAACAAATAGGTATGCATTTCTCCCATGACGGGCAGTTTGATGTAGTCGCCTCTAAATTCTACGGCTTTTATCCGCATATAGTCAGCAGTATTTTCGTGGCAATAACTGCTGTTGCAAATTATTTCCTGCCAAAAATAAAAACAGGTCTTAAACTTACCGAACAGGGCGAAAAAATTTTCAGGACTGAAATGTGTATGGCACTGGATTTTTTCGGAATGTTCTGGTGTGTGTTTTTTGCTGTGTGGTCATATTCCGTATCAATGCAGATTCCGCTTGATATGGATTTGCAGATGAATTTTGCAAAAATATTCCTTGCTGTTATTTTTGTCATAAATTTATGCGGGACTGTCCTGCGGAGAAAACACAAAATAAAAACGCCAAACAAAGAGAAAAATCAGCAGGCTTTTCACAGGTTAAGCCGAATTATTGCCTATATGCTGACGGCAGGCGAGGCGTTTTTGCTTTTCTGGATTTGGGACAGATTCCCCGCAGATGAAGAACTTTATTTCAATGAGGATTATTACGGGCTTGCATATTTCGCAAATCTTGACAAATATCTTGACAAGCATTATCTGCTGATACCGCAGGCGGTACTGTTTGTTATTCTTGCGGTTATCGAAATAATATCAATAAAGGCTGTAAAATCAAATAAAAAAGAACTTGTTACCCTTCTGGACAAGTTAAGGCTTACAAGCGGAGTGTTTTTCTTCTGGTGGAATCTTATACTTCAAAGCGGAATAAAAATAGGCATTGTTTCGGTAAGTTTATTTATAATCCTGAATGTAATAGGTTTTATATCATACTTAATAAAAATTCGGAATTGCAAAATTTAAAATTAATTATGGAGGAAAACTGCGCCCTTGTCATGAGAGTGAACGAAGCATAGCGGAGTGAACGAAATGACAAGCCTCAAAAGGCGCAGTTTGACGACTTTAAATAAGGAGTTTGTTATGGCATATGTTATAGGTGTGGACTGCGGTACAAGCGGTACTAAAACAGTCCTTTTTGATGAGAAGGGAAAAGTTATTTCCTCAAAGACAATTGAATATCCTATGTATCAGCCGAAAAACGGCTACGCTGAACAAGACCCGAAAGACTGGGCTGATGCTATGATTAATACAATTAAATTTGTCGTGTCAGAAAGCGGAGTAAAAAAAGAGGACATAAAAGGCATAGGCATTTCAGGTCAGATGCACGGGCTTGTCATGCTTGACAAGGATAATAATGTTCTCAGGCGTTCAATTATATGGTGCGACCAGAGAACCGCCGAAGAAGTCAGATATATGAACGAAACAGTCGGACGGGAAAAACTCGTTGAAATTACGGCGAATCCTGCGCTTACAGGCTGGACGGCATCAAAAATATTATGGGTGAAAAATAACGAACCTGAGATATTTTCAAAAGTAAGGCATATACTTCTTCCGAAAGATTATCTAAGATTTATCCTCACGGGCGAATATGCAACGGAAGTTTCCGATGCTTCGGGTATGCAGTTGCTTGACGTTCCGAACAGAAAATGGTCAGATGAGTTATTGTCTGCATTTGAGATAGACAAATCATGGCTTGGAAAAGTTTATGAATCCTGCGAAATTACAGGCACTCTCACAAAGAATATGGCAGATGAATTAAATCTCTGTCAGAATACAATAGTTGTCGGCGGTGCGGGAGACAATGCCGCTGCTGCCCTTGGAACAGGTGTCTGTGAGGACGGAAAAGCTTTTACAACTATCGGAACATCGGGAGTTGTATTTGCACATACCTCAAAAATATCCATTGACAAAAAAGGCAGAGTTCATACCTGCTGTGCGGCAGTACCGAACACATGGCACGTTATGGGAGTTACTCAGGGCGCAGGACTTTCCCTTAAATGGTTCAGGGATAATTTCTGCATGACCGAAAAAGAAACTGCTAAACTTATGGGCGTTGATGAATATTATCTCATGGACAAACAGGCTGAAAAAGTTCCCGTGGGTGCGAACAGGCTTTTGTATCTGCCGTATCTTATGGGAGAGAGAACGCCTCACCTTGACCCCGATGCAAGAGGAGTATTTTTCGGACTTTCGGCTATTCATACAAGGAGAGATATGCTACGTGCCGTAATGGAGGGCGTAGCCTATTCACTGAGGGACTGTGTTGAGGTGTTCCGTGAGATGAATATAAACATAAATGATATGACAGCCTGCGGAGGCGGAGGAACATCGCCTTTGTGGAGGAGTATGCTTGCGGATTTGTATAACTGCGATGTAAAGACCTGCACTTCAAAGGAAGGTCCTGCGCTGGGCGCAGCTATACTTGCAAGCGTGGGAGCAGGCATATATTCAGATGTTCCCGAAGCCTGCAAAGCTGTTGTAAAGACAGATAAAATATGCAGTCCGAACGCTGAAAATATTTCGGAATATGAAAAGTATTATCAGCTTTACAGGGAAATATATCCTGCACTCAAAGAAAAGTTTTCAAAGCTTTCAAAGATATAATTAAATAAATTTACAATTGTTTGCAATTACTAATAAAAAAATTTTTTTAAATTTATCGAAATCTCTTGATTTTTTTAAAATTATGCGTTATAATGTTAATCAGTGACATTACAGTTCATGGGCATACTTTTAATAAAATCTCCGTGTGTGCCGACATAATTTTAAATCAATCTATTCCGCAATGTAAGCGGATAACCGAGGAGGTAAATTCAATGGAAATCACAGATGTAAAAATCAGGAAAATAATGTCAGACGGCAGACTCAGAGCTGTTGTGTCGGTAACTGTTGACGATATGCTCGCAGTACATGATATTAAAGTTGTTCAGGGCGATGAGAGACTTTTTGTTGCAATGCCCAGCCGTAAGGACGAAAACGGCGTATTCCGTGACATAGTTCACCCGATTTCGCCGAGTTCAAGAAAAGTTTTCGAGGAGCGTATTCTTGAAGCATACTATGCACAGCTTGCACTTATTGAGGCTGAGGCTGAAAATCAGGAAACTGTTGAGGAAACAGAAGAAAATGCTGAATAATGTGAAACGGTCAGGGGTTTAACCTGACCGTTTGTTTTTTATTTTCTTTTTGCTATTATTGCCGATATAACCGAAAGAACAAGAATTGCAGTTGCCGAAACGGGAATATTATCTCCCGTAAGCGGTGAATCATCACCGAAATATTCATATATTGTATATTTTTTCGTTGTGGAATCTGATTCTGAATTTTTTGACGAAGAATTTTCCTGTTTAATATTTTGATTTGCCGTTGATGTGGTTGTTGAAACTGTTGAAAGAACAGCAGAAGTATCGGACTGAGTTTTTGACGTTGTGTCGGTTGAAACTGTTGAAACAGTTGAAGTCGCAGTGGTTGTTACAGTGGTTGAAGTTGTTGTAGTTGCAGTAGTTGTCGTAGTTTCGGGTGCGGTTGTCGTCAAGATGTCAACCTGTCCCGAAGTTGTAAGGTTTTCGCTGTAAGTTTCATATCTTTCCGCAAATACATATTTTGATGAATGAACGGCTGTCTGAGTGAATGTATCTGCATTTGTGAAAGTATTTCCTTCTGCGAAATGTGTGCAGGTTACACGGTAATAATGACCGCCCGAAATTTCTGCGGTTATGCCGTCAACGCAGTAATGGCTTGCATTGTTAATTAAAATATTGCCGAGATATTTTTCATTGTACCAGTTTATGCAGTCATCGCTGTACTGAATGATTATATCCTCAAAGCCTATGACGGACATAACGCCCGAAGCCTGAGTTTTTGCGGAAATTTTAATTTTTCCGTTTTCGTATTCCTCACATGAAAGGGAACATTTTGTTATAAGACCTGTATTTTCCTCTGCAAAGGCTTTATTCTGCGGTAGAATCAAAGCAGAAAGACATATAATGCCCAGCGAGGAAAGAATTTTTTTCAATTTCATTTCACTTTCCTCAATTCTGCGAATAGGGTATAAAGCCCTTTGCTGCGGTTTCTATGATATTTTTTATGTCAGAATCGGTACACTGACCCGTTAAGGTGTAAACAGTAGAGCCGTCCGAAAATACGGCGGTAGTTAAATTGTTTTCCGTGAATACAAATGCTGTTCCGCACGGAATATCTATAAGTTCATAATTAAGTGTTGTGCTTGGGACGAGCATTTCGGGGATATCTTTTTGGTTTCTGTACTTTTCAACAATGATATCCATTTTTATGTTGTCGCCTGAGAAATGGAAATACAAATCCGTTGAATATTCCGTAAAGTCAATTTCATAATTCGATTCACTGACTGACGGCATTAAAGGATTATATATTCCGCAGACGGAAATGCCGTTCTTCCTGCAAACATCATGTATATATTCCGAAACATTAACTTCTGTGGTTTCCGAGCCGCAGCTCTGCTCTGTTGTTGTTTCTTCCTGCGGAGTTGTATATTCCGCCCATGTGCCTATGGCTTCTGTTGTAGTTGCAGGTGATTCAGGTATTTCCGTACATACAGTCGCTGTTGTGGTAAGACCGTATATTTCAGTTGTTACAGCTTTTGTTGTGGGGAGGCTTTCCTGTGCTGTAACTGTTGTAGTTGCAAGCAACTCCACCTCAATTTCTGTGGTTGTTAATTCTTCTTCTGAATTTGAATCGTCTGCTGTGGCTGTTGTGCCTACATAATCGTTACACGTAGCTGTTGTTGTGCTTAGAGAACATTCCTGTTCTGTTGTGGTTACGGGTATAGTAGCAGGGTCTTCACCGTGAGGGAGTGTTTCCTTGCCTGATTCCGAAAAATCAAGAGAAAATCCGCTTTGAGTAATTTTTATTGCTGCGGAGAACAAATCCTCTCCCAGAGTATTCATTGTATAGATATTAAGGCAGACAATAACAACCAGACAGGCACAGACAGTTGAAACAGCCCTGCATATTTTATTTATAAGTGAGCGTTTCTGAGCTGCCATAACTTCATCTGTTATTTTATTTATATTTATCTGTTGTTCTTCTGCTGTAAGCATA
>JAFYFU010000103.1 GCA_017543595.1 Ruminococcus sp.
ATGAAGCGGCACTTCAAAAAGAACACCCTCTGACGGCGGAACAGCTTTATATGGTAGATTATCAGCTTTATACACCAAACTCCACAATGTATAATCTTTTCTCGGTGATGAAACTGGATAAAGAGATGTTTGACCTTGAAAAAATCATTGAAGCAGTCAGGACTGTTGTAAAAGCACACCCCGCACTGCTGACCGTGTTCTTCTATAATGAGGACTATAAACTGGTACAGAAATATTCTCCCGAAATGATGCAGGACGTAATTGCTGAAAAACTGTCCGAATTTGAATTTAAATATGTCAAGGACACGCTTGTATATCCTTTCAGGATAATCGGCGGAAAGCTTTTCAGATTCAGAGTATTTGAAACGGAAAAAGCAGGATACATATTCTTTGATGTTCACCACTCTGTTTTTGACGGCACATCTCTGAAAGTTTTTCCGGCTGATATCGGCAAGGCTTATATGGGTATTCCGGTAGAAAAGGATTACTATTACCTTATGCTGAAAAACCGTGAAGATGCTGAACATACCGCTTTTTACGAGGAGAGCAGAAGGTATTTTGAAGAAAAATATGATAATATAGAATGGTCAAGCTATCCGAAGCCGGACCACGAATCAAGAGCAAACGAAATGGGCGAACTTCCGGTTTCTCTCGAAATAGAACAGCCGCAGCCGGCTGCAATGGAGCGCAATTACAAGATAAGCAGAAACGAATTTTTTATCACCGTTGCGGCTCTTGCTATATCAATTTACAACCATTCCAATGATATAAAGCTTTCATGGATTTACAACGGGCGTGATGATATGAGGCTGATGAACAGCGTGGGACTTATTTTACAATGACAATAGGTATCTTTTTTACTCTGATATGTCTGGTATTTGCTGACCCTATAATGAGACTTTGCGGTGCGACTGACGGAAATATCGAATACCTCAGACCTTACTATATGATAATGAGTTCTTTTTCGATTGCAATACTTCTTCAATCGGAACTGGGCATATTCATAATCGGTGAAGGAAAAACAGTTGTTGCTGCTGTTGTAATAATGATAGGCGGAGTGCTTAACTGCGGACTTGACTATCATTTGTAAGGACGTTCCTGATACTGACAGCCTGTCTTTATGGCATGACTGCATTATTCGGCGGAACAGGACTTTGGCTTGCATGGGCAACTGCCGAAGTTTTAAGTGTGATTATAACACTTCTGACGTTATGGCATTACCGCAAACGCTATCAGTATATAAATTAACATTAACTTCTTTGACATTCCGTTTGTAACCGTCTGATACATCTCAACCATAAACAAATTATCCCCAAGCTGCGGCTTGGGGATAATTCATATTGCGTTCAGCTCCACCTGTTATCTTTGCAGGAACAGTCAGCGTTTCACGCTTTTTTCTGTTGATAATAGCAGTAAGAATCATTTAGAGCCGGGATATATTGACTTTGTATCACGTGAATCTGTTTAATTCCGAACTTTTTACAGGGAGTTCTGACTGCTGTAATATTCCTGAATCCACAAGCTGTATTGCAAAAGCGTCCTGACCTGTTACACCTGAGCCGTTGTCAACAACATCTGCATTGAGTTTGCCTTCATCAGTGAGGGCATATTCGGAACTATTCGCAATAAACTGCAATATTGCAACAGAATCGGATATACTTACATTTTTGTCTGCATTTGCATCGCCCCATAAAATATCGGATTCAGACTGTTTTTCAGTTGCAGTAATGTCACTTGCCGGATTGTCAGATGCTATATACCAGTTCTGATTATTTCCGCCGTTATATGTCCATTCCTGAACGTTTGCGCCGTTTTCCTTTGATTTTGAAGTGATTTCGATACATGAAGCATCAGCAGAGACTTTTGTGCGGATACTGTAAGAGCCGTCATTATTTTTTACAAACTTAAACTGCTGATTGTCGCCTCTGTTGAAAGCATACAGTTCAATATTAGTGCCGTTGTCGGATTTTTTTGCATTTACGTCAAGTGCATATGAATTTCCGTCACCAAGCTGTGAAACAAGGTAGAAGTAGCCGTTTCCTGCATTGACAGCTTTGAATTTGTTCCCGTTATTGCCGGAAGTCTGATGTGCATTTGCACCGTTTGAGGGCTGTCCGTCAATACTGAGATACATTCCGCTGTTGACATTTTTAAGAGTTATAATCATACCGTCACTTATATCAGAAACAGGCGTTGCAGGCGGATTTGTTTCTTCCTGAATGTCGGGCTTTTCAGGTGCTTTTTCAAATTCAGATGCAAACAGTTCTGCGAGTTTGTCAGCACCGTTTCTGTTTGGGTGAACGTTGTCAATATACATTGAGTCAGCTTTTGAAGCACCGACTGATATGCAGTAATCCTGCCAGAGACTGAACAAATCGACAATCTGACAATTCTGTTCTTTTGCAATCTGTTCGATTTCGTTTATAAAATATCTGCCTGTAAGCAGGGGACTCAGTGAATAGTCGCCTTTTCGTCCCTGCTGTTTTACGAGGATAACCTCCATGCCCTTTGCTTTTGCACGTTTAACCATATCGGAAACGACTTCTTTATATTCATCACCCTTATAATATTTACCGTCATTTATTCCTATGGAGATAACGAAAACATCGCCTGACCCGCCGTATTTTTCGACAGCATCGAAATTGCCGTGTTCAACGAATCCCTTTGCATACTCACCGCTTGCCGCCATATTGCGTATATTCCGGTCTTTGCTTATATAATTGCCGAGCATCTGTCCCCAGCCTGCCTGAGTGCTTGTATTGAGCGGATAGTAATTGCACACGGTTGAATCTCCGCAGAGCCATACTGTCGGCGGCATTGCTGTGCTGTCGGATATTTTATTCAGTTCAACTGCACTTATGCTGTAAGCAGTGCCTTCCTTGCACGCAGCCGCACGGATATTAAGCTGACCGTCTGTTACAGGGAGAATAATTTCATCGACAGCATTATCCCCTGTCATATTGACAATTTGGAGCATATTTTCCATATATACGCTTGTCCTTGCGGTATTTCCGAGAGTTACTTTTACTTTGTACAGACCGTTCGGAACATCGGCATTGAAAGTAGTATTGCCTGTAAACTGTACTGCATCGCTGAGTTCATTCTTGCCGCTTGCGGAGACATCTTTTACATCATTCCCTGAGAAGCCGTAACCTTTGTTTTTATCATATTTATCAGCCGCACTTACTGCTGTGAAACCGTTCCGGGCATTTGCACCGAAATCAAATTTTCCGTTGTATAATTCAGAGGGCTGTACAGGCGGTTCTGTTGTCTGTTCAGCGGGTATATCGGAAGTATGCGGAGTATTGTTGAGTTTAATGTCAGGTCTTTCAGGGAGCGGAGCGTCACTTCCAAGATAGTAGCTTACATGGGGAGGCTGGTTGTAAGATGACTGCTGACAGCAATTCTGCGCTCTGTACTGCATATCATGCATAAGGGTTGTAAGGCGGACTTTTGTTGTATCAGTGGAACACCATATACGGATTTTGGAATTGTCATCAGTTCTCATGATAAGTTCTTCTCTCCAGTCACCAAAAAGGTCAACTGTCATGCAGGGTACGGATTTGGAACTGTTGTTTGAAGCACAGCCTGCTGCCGTGAAAATACCTTTGACTGAATCTGCGGCTGTCATCTTGTAAATTTTAGTGCCGTCAAGTATTTCACGTTCAAGGTCACCGTCCCAGTAGATAAAGAAATTCTGTGCCGGTCTTGTACCGCCTGTTTTTTTGCCTGTCGAATCATATACATTTCCGTCCGCAGCACCCCAGAATTCAGCACCCTTACTGCCTGCCCAGACATTGTCTGCGGCACATCGTCCCGTGTCCTTTGAATTATTGATATGGAAAATAGTCTTTCCTGTTTTTGCATCATAGCAGGTTTCACCGTAAGGGTTATCCTCATGACATTCCCAGACTTCAAGACCTTCTCTGTCGGGAATCAAGTCACCGACGTGCATTGCGTCACCGTGGAGAGCACCTGATGTCCAGAGGAGTTTTCCGTTATCGTCAATGCAGTTTGCACCTGTGAATATTTCCTGTTTTCCGTCATTATCGCAGTCAGCCGCCATAACATTATGGTTTCCGCAGCCCCAGCCTGCTGTTTTTCTGTCGAATCCTGTATCATAAACCCAGCGTTTTACAAGTTTTCCGTTCTTTACATCAACTGCCGACCATGTAAGCCTTGTATAGTAACCTCTGCCGTAAATTGCAGAGGGATGCACGCCGTCAAGGTATGCAATACCGCTGTTCATACGCTCACAGCGGTTGCCGTAATCGTCACCCCATGTATTTTTTGCAGTTTTTCCTGTTGCCTCGCCTCTTGGTACGGGGAAGTCTATTGTATCGAGAGCCGCACCTGTCTGACCGTCAAAAAGCGTAAGATATTCCGAACCTGTAAGAATTGTACCTGTTGATGTTCTGTAATCCTTGCTGCCGTCACCGATAGTTTTACCTTTTCCGTCTTTTGAGCCGTCAGCGGTTTTTGTTATGAGTTCAGCCCTGCCGTCACAGTCAAAATCAGCAACGCACATCTGAGTATAATGCTGACCTGCCCTTATGTTTATGCCCAAATCAACACGCCAGAGCTGTTTTCCTTCAAGGGTATAACAGTCTATGTAAACTTTGTCTGTTGCACCGCTCTGAGAATTATCTTTTGAATTGTTGGGGTCCCATTTCAGGAATATTTCATACTGTCCGTCTCCGTCAACATCACCTGCGCAGGCATCATTCGGTGAATACTGACTTCCCGGAGAATTGAGCTTGATGTCGAAATAATTATTTTCCGAAGTGAATTTACACTTTTCAGATGAAGTGATTTTGCCGTTTTCCACGCAGTCAACACGATATTTTGAAGCAGTTGTGCCTGAATTGTCCTGATAGCAGGTAGGGTCGTCTTTTTTGCTTGTATAGATGAGAGTATCATCTCTGTAAAGGCGAAATTCCGCATCATCAGAATCATTTGCATTCCATCGCCAGCTTATGAACATACCATTTCCTTTTTTGACAGCATAGATTCCTCTGTCGAGATATTCCATAATTGCGCTGCCGTTGCCGCCCACGCCATAGGCTGCATGAGAAGTCAAAGGGGCAACGAACGGATTTGCCGCAGAAGCGGCTATTGTCAGTGCTGAAATTGCGGCGGAAAGTCTTTTTTTGTGTTTCATAATAGTAATTCCTCCCTGTTGCTTTATTTCTTTTTAATAACGTTTTTTCTGTTAATATTATATTAACATTTCTTTCATAAATTATCCATGAATATTTTTATCGTTTTTTTGTCTTATTATGTCATTTTCAACTTGACATATATTAATATTCATTGTATAATTATATAAAAAAACAAAGGGGGAATTGCAAATGCGTATAAATATGGCAGGCTGGAACTGGAAACACCCTGCGGATATGAAAATTGAACGTCCCAATGGTGTTCACGGTATGCAGATTATTCTTATCCGCTCAAAAGCCCGAGTGATGATTGGAGAAAATGTATATGATACGGACAGGAACACTGCCTTTATTCTCGAAAGCTGTGTCCCTCACAATTTATATGCAGTTGGTGAAGAATATGCAGATGACTGGATAAGGTTTGATATAGAGGACGATGACATTGATTTCCTTAAAAAATTTGATATTATGACAAATATTCCAATACAGCTTGATTCAGATGTTGTTTCCGAACTCATAAGGCTCTGCGTTGAGATTTTTAAATCTGAAAATTCCGAAAAGGAAAATACTGTCCGCTGTCTCATGAAAGCAGTTCTGTTGCAGATAAAAAGTTGTTATGACCCGAAAAATAAAGTCGGTAAAACTCATTACGATGTTGAACTTGATGAAATACGCAAACAGATATATGATTCTCCTGCATCTGAATGGACTATCCCTTCAATCGCCGAAAAAATTAATCTGTCTGTGGCACATTTCCAGAGACTTTACAAACAGAGATACGGTATTTCCTGCACAAAAGATATTCTTACGAGCAGAATGGAACTCGCAAAACAGCTTTTGATTGATACTGATATGTCAGCCGTTGAAATATCTGAAAAATGCGGGTATTACGATTACGCACATTTTTCAAAAGTATTTATGAAATATGCCTGCGTATCACCTGCAAAATACCGAAAGAAAAAACTGTAACAGACCTGTTCTTTGTTTTAAGAGCTTTTCTTCTGCAAATGCTGAAAATATTCGGCTGATTTATTTTTGCATATTTTCTTTCTATAAAAACAGTTTCACTTTCACATTATTATCACATAATCCAACATATATTCCACATTAACTCCTTTATACTCTCATAGACCTTTTGTATAATTGAATCATAGAAACAAACAACTCTCAACAACCCGAAAGGAAGTGCTTTTATGAAAAAGACTTATTTAACATCAATGATACTGGCGGCTGTTATCACCGTTTCTGTGACAAGCTGCGGAAATATTAAATATACAGACGATACTCATGCAAATGCTGATACAAGCTATGAAACATCATCTGCAAAGGCAGTCAAGACTTCCGAAGAAGAAAATTTCAGCGAACAGAACATGGAGCTTTCAAATAATACAACCGCTGATTATACTTTCACCGAGAATGAACCCGAACAAACATCAAATACAAGCGAAATTCAAAGTGTTACGACTGCCGACAGCAAAACAGCAGAAATCACCGAGGATACAAATAAAACTAAACATATTACAGTTGCCGACAACAAGACAACAGAAATCACCGAGGAAGGCATATATGTAATAAGCGGTACAGCGGAAAACTGTACTATAAAGATAAATGCAGACGAAAATGCAAAAGTTCATCTTATTCTTGACAGTGTGAGCGTAACCAATGACAATTTCCCTGTAATATATGTTGTTTCCGCTGATAAGGTCTTTGTGACCACTACCGACAGTGAAAATACACTCACAGTCAGCGGAGAATTTACGGCAGACGGTGAAATAAATACTGATGCAGTTATATTCTCAAAAGATGACCTCGTTCTCAATGGCACGGGTACTCTTAATGTTGCTTCTTATTACGGCAACGGAATTTCCTGCAAGGACGATATAAAAATATCAGGCGGAACATATAATATTGAATCGGCACTGGACGCAGTTGAAGCAAATAATTCTATTTCAATTAGTGACGGAACATTCAATATCAGCACCAATAAAGACGGCTTTCACTGCGAAAATAATGAAACAGAAGGAAGTATCACTATCACAGGAGGAACATTTGAAATAAATGCTGTTGGTGACGGTATTCAGGCGTGTGCGCTCTTACAGATAGACGGAGGAGATTTCAATATAACAGGTGCAGAGGGATTTGAAGCCACATACATTCTTGTCAATGACGGAAATATCACCATAAATGCAAGCGATGACGGTATCAACGCTTCACCAGGTACGAACGCTTATGAAACAGCTATTGAAATAAATGGCGGAAATTTGAATGTTGCAGTCGGTCAGGGCGATACGGACGCTATTGACTCCAACGGTTCGATTTATGTAAATGGCGGAACGATAAATGTTACAGCACAAATGTCCTCTTTCGATTATGACAGAACAGCCGAGTTCAACGGCGGTACTATCATTATAAACGGTCAGGAAGTTTCCGAGATACCACAGAGCATGATGGGTGGCGGTATGAGAGGCGGAATGGGCGGAGGACGCAGAGGCTTCTGAACTTTCCGTATAAGGAACGGTGACAAATAAAACTTTTGTATACGAATGGGAATACATATGTGAAATTAATACTAATTCCAAATCCGGTGATTTCCCAATTGATTACTTTATCCGATATCTCCGGCGAATCTCCTAATTTGCTTAGTAATCAGAGTGAGATGTTATTGGGCGGAGATAATCAGCTTTCTCATCATTACTAAATCAAAAACATCTACCCTGTCATCTTCGCACAAATCTCCCGTTTTCCAGTCTGTCAGAGAAGCATTTCCAAGGAGAAATTTCTGCATCATCACAAGGTCTGCAACAGTGAACTGCTTGTCAGCATTCACATCACCTTTTATATACTCCGGTTCTTTGAAGGACTCAAGAATGAACTTCTGACCGTTTCCGCCCCAGAACTCCCACTGGCAAATGTTTGCTCCGTCCTCTAAGCTGATATTATATACATCAATGCAGCGTACACCGCCTGAACTTACGGTCATAAACGAGTAAGAACCATCAGTATTTTCTGTCAGTCTGAATCTCTGTGCTGCGCTGTTGTCATAGGGTGAAACTGCAATATTAGCTCCGTCCTCAGATGAGCCGTTAACGACTGTGAGGGCGTTGCCGTTGTCGTCAATTATGGAGTATTCGCCGTTACCGACATTTTTTATATTCCATGCCTGTGTCGCAGACTGGATAACATTTCCGTCTTTTTCACTGATATAAAGTCCGCTGTTGACACTGCGGAGAGTATATCTTCCTTCGTCAATAATAACAGGCTCGACATTGTCGGCAAATGGATTATAATTTTCTCGCTTGCTGCCCCAGACACAGGTATTATTGCCTGTTGCTGTAAAGGTCATGCGAACAGTCTGCCCTGCGGACTCATCAGCCTGCACAAGAAATGCTCCCTTGTAAGTAACTCCGCCGAAATTAAGGGACATATACGGACTTCCTGCCGCCATAGACCATGTGCCTGTGATATAGCCTGATATCGTGCCGTCCTCATTTAGTGTGACAGTATGGGGCTTCTCAACATCTGCACTCTGCTCGTTGACGAATTTCTGATTGAGAGTGTGGAAGATAAAGTCGTAATCGCCTGCAACAGCCTGCATGGAATGTCCCTTTTCAGAAAGCGACTCACCTGAATACTCATATGGGGCGGCAGTAAGCCAGCCGTCCTGATTCATTATAAGCTGATGTACACGTACCTCGTGTGCGCCCCAGTTGTCATCGAACTTTGTGTGATATATAACATAGAGCTTTCCGTCATCGTCCATAAGTGCGGAATTATGTCCCTGTGCCTTAAATGGTCTTGGATTGCATTCCCACTGATAATTGCTCATAAGACGCTCGCCGACAGTTCCGCCGATATTATCTCCGCCACGGGGATATACAGCACTGTTGCCATTCTGGTCAACGTAAGGTCCATCGGGATTTTCACTGCGGAAAATACGCATATTATACCCGCCGTTGGAATTGAAAAATCCGTAGGACATGAACAGATAGTAATACCCCTTGTCGCTGTCGGAAGCTTTCATATACTCGATATAAGGTCCTCCTCCGGAAACGAAATTACCGCCTGCCGCCTTTTTTCCCATGTAAGCATCAGACACATTTTCCCTCGTTTCATACTTCACATTGTAGTCACGAAGTCCTGTCTGTTCGTCCAGTTCAAGCATATATATACCGCCGAACCATGAGCCGTAAACAAGCCATAAATTGCCGTTTTCGTCATAAAATACAGCAGGGTCGATAGCATTTGTACCGTAGGAAGCGTTCCATGAGCCGTTTGACAGATAACGGTCTATATCGGGATTTTGTCCCAATACTCTGGGAACGTCTGTATCATTCACATTGTTCACCGCATTGTTGGTAAAGCCTGAATAGACAATAGTTCCCTGATAGGTGTATGGACCGTCAATTTTGTCAGAAGTACAGAGAACTATGGACGAATTCCAAACCTGACCGTTGACGCTCAGATACATACAATACTTGCCCATGTTCTTATTGTAAATAATATCAGGAGCCCACATATTTCCCGCAAGGTTGTAATCTTTTGTGGTATTTGACCATTTTTCGGGTACGGCAAGGTCGATATAGATATTGTTGAAAAATGTAGTTTGTGTCGAACCAAGATGTGAATTTGCGGCTGAGTACCAGTTTTGCAAATCGTCCGAGTGTGCAGCTCCGAGATGAGAGCCGATAATATAGTAGCTGCCGTCCTCCGACTTGACGACAGACGGGTCATGTACGGATACCCTTGCATATTCCGCATTGGCAGTCTCGGAAATTGCGGAAGTGAAAGTGCCTGCTGCCATGCAGACCGATAAAAACGTGGAAACGATTTTCTTAATATTCATTTTAAGACCTCCTTGATAAGATTTATCCTATCTTGATTTTAACAAATTTACAACTTTTTTTCAATGCAGTTTCACACCAATTTTAATTCCTTTTGCACCAATTTGAATCTCATTTTTGTTATCTCTCTAAGTGCTTTATCGTTTTACATAATTCTGTGTTGCAGAACGAAAAAATCTGCCGCACCATAATGATACGGCAAATTTGAATCATATTCTGAATATATTTCTCACAAAATTGTAAAAATGGGGTTGTATGCTGTTATTGTCGTGACCGCCGTAAGGAAGCGGATTCCAGATATGGTCAACTCCATTTTCAGTGAGCATATTGTGATAATTTTCAGGATTATTGCCGACAACTCCGTCATGCACCGCACCGCTTATCAGCACCAGATACGGCATGGTGTCGAACCGCATTTCGTCTGTGCCGAGCATACCGGGAGCAAGTCCGGGAGCTGTGCAAACGCTGCCCACATAACCAAATCTGTCGCACATTTTAATCCCTATATATAAGGACTCCCTCGCACCCATTGAAAATCCGCTTACGGCAGTATTCTCACGTCCTGTTTTTACGGAGAAATTGCTTTCTATCCACGGCATAAGGTCTGTTTCAAGGTCATAAATGAAATTATCGTAGTTCCGGTTGTTCACAGCGTCCATTCCTGTGCAGTATGGCATATCCTTGCTTGTATAGATATACGGGAACACAACTATCATTTTCTCAGCCTCTCCCCTTGCAATGAGGTTGCCTATGATATTCTGCAATCCTGAATCAGGGTCGGAGAGAGTTGTCTCATCGTTCCAGTAACCGTGAAGCATATACAGGACGGGATATTTTTCATTCTTATTGTAACCGGCAGGCAGAAGAACTCTTACAGGTGTTTCACGTTCTCTTGTTGTGGAATAATATGTACAGCTTTTCATTTCGCCATAATACGCTCCGTTTACATTGTCCGTCAAATCCGCAGGCAGACTGTCGGCTGTTTTTGTCCTTGCAAAATTCATATAGTCAGACGAACTTACAGAAGATATATTTTCAAGCTTGTCATCAGTTTCAACAAGAAATTTTCTCATCTGTATCATGTCAAAAACGTCAATCTTTTCATCTTCAAACAAATCTCCTGCCTTCCGGTTTGCCAGCTCGGTATTGGGAACGGCAAGAAGCCATTTTTGCAGAAGAACAAGGTCAGAAATGTTAAATTCACCGTCAGCATTTACATCACCCTTTACAGTTTCTGTTTCGGGTGTATCAGTCTGATAATGATAAACGTCAGGCAGTTCATCAAGAGTCAGCATATAGTCGCTGTTGTAGACCTTGTTAATGTACTGTGCGGTGTTTATTTCATTACTGTCAATAAATGAGGTATGCCATGTCATGAACCACAGCCATTTTGCACCGTCTTCTTTCAGCTTGTCAGGGTCAGGAATCGGTCCGTTTTCGTGGAGGCAGACAGGCTTGTCTGCAACCTGTGCGATTTTGCCATAGATATTTACAAGTGAATCTGTATGGTTTACGTAAGTATCCGCACCGATTATATCAACATATTCGTCACCGGGATACCAGCCTTCATTGACATCACCGCAGTAGCCCAGATTCCATATAAGATTGTCAAGCCCCCAGTAATTTGTGTAGCGGTCATACATTATCCGCCAGAGCTTTTTGAAGTTCTCGGCACCGCCTTTTCCCCACCAGAACCATTTACCGTCAAATTCATGGAAAGGTCGCCATATAACGGGAACACCTGCTTCTTTCAGTTCCAGCAGAGCTTTTGCACCTTTGTCCATTCCTGCGATAAGTGCATCATATTCAGCTGTACCCTCAGTAAGAGCCTTGTCCCAGTTAAGCTCGCTGTTCAGCGATTCGGTATGACTTCCGCTAAAATCGCTGCCACAGTGCCAGCATATGGTTACTATACCGCCTTTTTCAAACCATAACTTTGCACGGCGGTTACAGCCTGCGAAATCATCGCCCATATAGTCCAGTCCACGAAGTGCGGGATATTTTCCGCTTGCATTTTTAATTATATCAAACTCATAGTTATCGCTGCCCATCCATGTGGACTCCTGCTGACCTGAGATAACATAATTTCCATAAGTGTCGCAGAGAAAGCTGTAAAGGGACTGTGCCTGCTCCGAAGCATTTGGATTTGAAAGTTTCCCTTCAGCTGCTGAAAATTTATCTCCGACTGACTCAACTGTGAGACTGTCAAGATAAGTCCAGCCCCATGAGCCTTGGATAGTTACCGTGTTAGCCCCTGCGCTGAGGTTAGCGGAAACGCTTACAGTGCTGAACTCATCATCTCCGGTGCAGGCACAGAATATCTGTCCGATATTATGTCCGTTTACAATAATGTCCTGATATTTGCCGTTCTCGTCATAAGGCTGACTGTAACGGACAATAAGTTTATGAAAACCTGAATTTGCCGTATTTATATTCAATGTTACACAGTCGCCTGAATCTTTAAGGTCAACTGCCTTTTTTCCGCTTGCGTGGGACAATGCAGCAACTTCCGTTGTGTTGTCTCCCACATCTGTTATAGTTCCGTCCTCAAATTCATATACGGTTTCCGCAGCATATGTATTTACAGGCATTACCGAAAATGTGCCTGCTGCCAGTGAAGCTGTCAGCATAGCCGAAATTACTTTTTTCATATAAAAACCTCCTTGAAAGTTCATTATCTGTTCATATTTATTAATTTAATGATACACCATTCCCGAATAAAATAAAATGATATTTTATACAAAAAAACACACATTTTGCACCATTTGACAAATTAACCGCCTATATGATATAATGAAATAAAGAGAGGAGTGATATAATGAACAGCATAGGAAAGATTGGGCTTATCATGCCTGAAATAACCAACCCTCTGGACTATGAACTGCTTGACGGCATTTACGGTCAGGCTGCAAAACTTGGCTGTGATGTTGTAGTTTTTACGGGAGTTCTCAACTCCATGTCAGACAAAGAACGTGACTATTACACCGAGGGCTTTGAAAATATCTACTCGCTTATTTGCAAAAGCAGTCTGGACGGACTTATTTTTGCGTCTGACCGTTTCAGAAATGAGCAGCTTGTTCATATAATATTTGACTACATAGCGCAGATAGATATACCTGTTCTCGCCCTTGAATACAAATACAGCAATATTCCTTACATAAATGCTGAGCAGCACGACGGTGCATACGCTATGACAAAGCACCTGATTGAAACACACGGCTGCCGTAAGCTGTACTGCATTGCGGGATTCCCCGACCATGAACCTTCAAAGGAGCGTTTGCAGGGATTCATTGATGCTATGAATTACTATGGACTTGAAATAAGCAAAAACAATATTTTCTACGGATATTACTGGCGTGATATTCCTGAGCAGATAGCAAGAGATATTGCCGGCGGGAAAATCGAATGCCCCGACGGAGTTGTATGTCTAAGCGATTCAATGGCAATATATTTCGGAAATGAACTAAGCCGAAATGGTATAGCAGTTCCTGATAAAGTCAAAATAACCGGATATGACGGTATGTGGTACTCTGCTATGCATACCCCTGTAATTACGACTGTATGCGGAAGAGACAGGCAATTCGGCGAAACAGCAGTATGTCGGCTGTATGAAATAATAACAGGCAAAAACTGTGAACCTGTTGGAAATTTACAGACTATCAGATACGGGACAAGCTGCGGTTGCAGTTATGCAACGGCAGCAGTACAGTCAGGACTTCTTGACTCACTGCATAAAAAAGTTTCAAAACTGCTTTTTCGTGGATTTGAGAAAAAAAGCTTTCTCAGAGCAGACTTTATCAGTAAAATATCTGACGCTGAGGACATTAATGCTCTGATGAATACAGTCGATAATGCAGGACATATTCTCAATGGCTGGAAATGGCTTGATATAGCTTTATGTGATGACTGGCAGTCCGACCTCAGCAATCCTTACAATTTCAGACAGCACAGCTTTTCAGACAGAATGTATCTTGCACTTTCAAAGCGTTATGGTGAAAATGATAAAAGCGGATATTACTATCCTACTGCCGAAATTCTCCCTGCATTTGGCAAATCCCACGAGCCGATGATAACAGTCCTCACTTCACTGCACTGCAAAGGTCAGATATTCGGCTACATTGCAATGGCGTTTGATTCCCACGATGACATTGAGCTTGACGATTATTTTGTCAACTGGACGGACGCTGTATCAAGCGGTCTGCACTCTCTGCAAAAACGCCTTTACATAAACTATATTCACCAGCAAATGGAATCATTTTCCACCAAAGACACAGTGACGGGATTGCTTAACAAAAGAGGGTTTACGGAGAATCTGCCTGATACTCTCCATAAACTGAGAAAAAATGGTATGAATTACAGCTTGCTGTTCATCTCATGGCTTGATGATACCTACGCTTATGATAATGCTGTTATTATTGCAAATGCATTGAAAAAAATGACGGAAAACAAGCTTTGCGGACGGCTTGGCGACAATGTTTTTTCAGTTCTGATGACTTCCGAAAATGATACGGAACAATTCATTGCAGAACTGAAAAATGAACTGACGGCTTCACTTGGAAATCCTTCACTTCTGCCCGAATTACTCACCGGTGAATATGAAATATCAGGCAAGCTGCCGACAGAAATAGAACAGTCTGTTGATGATAATTGCAGAAGATTTTCTGAAATACGCAGCATTGAACGGAGCAGGAATTATACATACCGTGAACAGATATATTCACTCCGCCGTGAAATAATGACCCAGCCGCAGCTGGACTGGAATATTCCCGATATTTCAAGGAAACTGGGTATAAGTAAAACTCACCTGCAAAGGCTTTACAAAGAGTTTTTCTCAACCGGCATAAAAGATGATATAATTCTCTCACGCATGAACCGAGCAATGCAGCTGCTTACTCATACCGATCTGCGTGTTCATGAAATCGCCGAGCAGTGCGGATACAAAAACGAGAACCACTTCATGCGGCAGTTCAAGGAGAAAAACGGCATGACAGCTATGCAATACCGCAAAAACAATGGGTAACAAAGAAAGCGTACCGGGACTTTTAACCGATACGCTTTCTTTCTCTGATTTGTATGCTTTACAAAGGTTTTTCCGGATATAAAGGAATCGCTGAAGCTGTTATCCGGAGTTCAGCCACTGTCACTTTAATGTTATGAGCTATTGTGCAGATACTCTGAACATTTCAGTGTTTCTGTATGTATTATAGCTCAAATCGTTAAGGTTGTAAATGATATTTTGCACCTGAAAACTTACATTTTGATTCATTTCAAAATGGGCAGGCGGCGGAATAAAATATATTGGTATCTCTTTGGCAACAGGACAGGGCTGAGTTGTAAGGATTGTAAGTATATAACCTTCTTCTTACTTCTCCCTGATTCCGCAAAGTTCGCACTTGAAAAATATTCAATTTTAGGCTACATATAGCCGAGAATTAAATGATTTTGGGATTAAATTTTTTTCGCCCAATGGGTGAAGAAAATTTTAAGTAAAAATTATCTGTTTTTTGCTACAATTCGGTAAATATTAGCAATAATACAAGATTGAGTTTTGCGGATTCAGGTATGTACAATAGCATAAAATCATCTCAAAGTCCGGCGCATTATATGAACTTTTTCGTTTTATATGCTTTTTCTTTCGGTAATACGGCTTTTACGAAACTCCCGTGAAATCATATAATTGATTTCTACCAGAAATTTCTACCGTTTTTTCTACCAAATTCGCTCTTTTTCGATTCTTTCTATTTCGTCCTCAGTTTTGTCACAGTATATTATATAAGAAAGCTGTTGTACCTTTAAATCCCTTTGAGTACCTTTAAATCCTCGGTATTTCGGCACTTTTCTCGGTTGAAATTCCAAAATCCGCAAAATTGCGGCATTTCCACATAAATGATAATCATGAGTGAATTGGTTACTATTTGGTAGAAATGTGGTAGACACCAACCCTTAAAAATCTTGGTAGAAGGTTGGTAGAAAACATAAATCTACTGTAGGTAAAAGCAAAAATCCGGTAGAAAGCCTGTTGACAACAATTTAATAATGGACTGCAATAGCGGACAGTGTTTCATAAATCGTAACCGCCCAATAACATTCCACCCATAAATGAAAGATCCCCGAGCTGCGTCTCGGGGATTACTCATATTGTTTTACAGATTTTCCGCACAGAACTATTCCAAGGCAGAAGCTCTTCAAGTATATCCAGATTTGTCAGGAATGTCATACTTGGCAGAACAGTGAGCAGCAGTTCAAAATACTTGAAAACATCAAGTCCGTTTGCTTTTGCAGTTTCTACGATACTGTATACATCAGCACTCGCCTTAGCACCCTTAGGCGTATCACTGAAAAGCCGGTTTTTTCTTCCGACTGTAAATGGTCTTATAGCGTTTTCAGCTATGTTATTTGAGATATCACAGTTGCCGTTCAGAAAATAATTTCCAAGGTATTCTCTGCGCTTGAAAGCGTAATCAAATGCCTTTCCAAGCTGTGTTTTAGGCAGTACAGTCGGTGCGATTTTTTCTGCCCATGACCAGAAAGCCTCAAACACAGGTTTTTCCTGCGTCAGACGCTTATTGTATCTTTCTTCACTTTTCAGGCTGTCAAGTTCTGCTTCTATTGCAAACAGCTTGTCACAGAAGTCCCTGCCTGTTTTGGCTATGCTTTCTTCACTGTTCACGACAATGGCTTCGTGAAACTTACGCCTCAGATGCGCCCAGCAATTGCAGTGTGTGACTTTGGTGAGCTTGTTGTAACCTGAATAGCCGTCTGTATGGAAGTATCCGCTGAAATCTCCAAGGAACTCCTTAGGAACATCTCCCGACCTTGACTTGTTGTAATTATAGATTACTATTTGTCTTTCGGAATGCTTACCTGTACGGTATACCCACATATACTGTTTACTGTTGTCTGATACCCCATATTCTCTGAGAACTTTGACGTATGTTTCATCGCAGTGAAGTATTTTTTCTTTCAGCATCTCGGCTTTCAGTCTTGCGACAAATTTGCTGAAATAATCCTCACTGCAACG
>JAFYFU010000104.1 GCA_017543595.1 Ruminococcus sp.
CAAAAAAACTGTGATATAATAAATAAGTCGTCAGGAACGATGTTTTAAACAAGCTGGTGTAGCTCAGTTGGTAGAGCAGCTGATTTGTAATCAGCAGGTCGGGGGTTCGAGTCCGTCCACCAGCTCCATTTTATCGGTTTGTCCGATAATTTTTTTGAATAGTTAAGGGAGAGTTCCCGAGTGGCCAAAGGGGGCAGACTGTAAATCTGTTGCTTTTCAGCTTCGATGGTCCGAATCCATCCTCTCCCACCATTAAGCCTCGTCTTTGAAAGTCGGGGCTTAGTTTTTGAAAAATCCGTCTTTGCGACGGCTTTTTTTATGCAGGGAAAAAAAGAGGATATGTACGGATATTATGCGCTTTTGTGCAGAAATATATAAATATGAACCAATTGGAAAGGGATTAATATGATTAGAAATGATTTGAGAAATATCGCCATTATCGCCCACGTTGACCACGGCAAGACAACCCTTGTTGATGAAATGCTCAAACAGGGCGGTGTTTTCCGTGAAAATCAGGCTGTTGCCGAACGTGTCATGGATTCAAACGATATCGAACGTGAAAGAGGTATCACAATACTTGCAAAAAATACTTCCGTAATGTATAATGATATTAAGATAAATATTATCGACACTCCCGGACACGCTGATTTCGGCGGAGAAGTTGAACGTGTCCTCGAAATGGTTGACGGCGTTCTGCTCCTCGTTGACGCTGCGGAAGGTCCCATGCCCCAGACAAGATTCGTTCTCTCAAAGGCCCTTGAAATGGGTCATAAAATAATTGTCGTTGTGAATAAAATTGACAGACCCGATGCAAGACTTGACGAAATAGGCGATGAAGTTCTTGAACTCCTCCTTGACCTTGACGCAAATGACGAACAGCTTGAATCACCTATTCTTTTCTGTTCAGGAAGAAGCGGTACTGCTTCCCTCAGCCAGTATGAGGCAGGTACAGACCTGAAACCCCTTTTCGATACAATAGTAAACTATATCGAACCCCCCAAGGGCGAGGAAGAACAGCCCCTTCAAATGCTCATTTCTTCTATCGACTATAATGAATATGTAGGAAGAATCGGCATAGGCAGAATCGTAAGAGGAAACATAAAAGTAAATCAGCAGGTAACTGTCTGCGATTATACAGGCTCAAAGAAAAACTATAACTCAAAGATAGTTTCACTTTTGCAGATTCAGGGTCTTAACCGTGTTCCTGTTCAGGAAGCTACTGTCGGCGATATCGTGTGGATTTCAGGCATTGAGGGTATAACAATAGGCGATACTATCTGCGCTGTTGATACTCCCGAACCGCTCCCGTTCGTAAAAATAAGCGAACCCACTGTCGAAATGACATTTTCCGTAAACGACAGCCCCTTTGCAGGCAAGGAAGGCAAATATGTTACTTCCCGTCAGCTCCGTGAAAGACTTTTCCGTGAACTTCTCAAAGACGTATCTCTCAGAGTTGAGGAAACAGAAAGCACAGATTCTTTCCGTGTTGCAGGTCGTGGAGAAATGCATTTGTCCATACTTATCGAAAATATGCGTCGTGAGGGTTACGAACTCGCTGTATCAACTCCCCGTGTACTTTTCAAGAAAGACGAAAACGGTCACAGACTTGAACCCATTGAGAGACTTGTAATTGATGTTCCCGAGGACTGTGTTGGTTCTGTTATGGAAAAAATGGGTACTCGCAAGGGCGAAATAGTAAATATGCACCCGCAGGGAAGCCGTACAAGAATAGAATTTTTAGTTCCCGCAAGAGGTCTTTTCGGTTACAAGAGCGAATTTCTCACGGATACAAAGGGCGAAGGCATTATGAGCCACGTATTTGAGGGATATATGGAATACAAGGGCGATATCGACCGCAGAAGCACAGGTTCTCTTATTTCTTTTGAAACAGGCGAAGCCGTTACTTACGGACTTTTTAACGCTCAGGAAAGAGGACAGCTTTTCATAACGGCAGGTACTCCCGTCTATGAGGGAATGATTGTCGGTGCGTCCCCGAAAACAGAGGATTTGGTTGTAAACGTATGCAAGAAAAAACACCTTACAAATACCCGTGCAAGCGGAAGTGATGATGCTTTGAGACTTGTTCCTCCAAGAATACTCAGCCTTGAAGACTGCCTTGAATTTTTAGCAGATGACGAACTCCTCGAAGTTACTCCCGAATCACTCAGAATAAGAAAGAGAATACTCAGCAACTCAATGAGAGCAAAGGCAAGGGCAAAAGCCTGATTGTTAAATTCTTTTCCGCCGATATCAAAACTTTTACTGCATTAACATATTAAATTCACATAATTGTCAGAATACGGAGGTATTATTATGAAGAAGATTATTTTTACCGCAATACTGTCGGCTTTAATGCTCTCCGCTTTTTCGTGCGGAAATGTAACAGGTTCAGTTAAAGAAGAATCGGAAACTCCTGCCGTTGAAAATCAGGTTACGGAAAAACCCGATACCGAAAACCTCGACCCGCAGGATATGGACGCATGGCTCGCCATAGGCGAAAGACCTACCGAGGAAGAACGTGATATAGTTTCTTCCGAAAGCTTTGAATACGAAATAAAGGACGGAAACGCTGTCGTTACAAAATATATCGGAACAGACAAAGATGTAATTGTCCCCGACAAACTCGGAGACGCACCTGTCACCGAAATCGGCTATTATGCTTTTGAGGCGAAATATGACATAACTTCCGTTCAGCTCCCCGAAAGTATAACCCTTATCTGTGAGGGTGCTTTCATGGACTGCCATTCAATGGCGTATATAAATATCCCCGAAGCCGTCACAGGCATTGAAAGGGGTGCGTTTGTAGCCTGCACAAGCCTTACTGAACTGACTGTACCCGCAAATGTAACTTTCATTCAGGAGGAGGCTTTTACAGCCTGTGAGGGCTTGCAGACACTTACAATAAACAATCCCGATTTGACCTATGAAAGCTGGGGACTTGAAGACCTCCCGAATCTTACGGTAATCGCTCCCGAAGGTTCAACGGTTGCTCAGTGGGCTTCCGAAATGGGAAAAACAGCATCGCAGGACGGAGACGCTCAGGACTGGGATTCACAAGGCTGGGAATATTGATTTGAAACGAACGGAGGGATATTATGACCGTGAAAAAATATATCGCACTTGTATGCTCCGCACTTTGTCTTTGTGCAGTAAGCTGTGAGGAAAAAATAAATGTTTCGGAAGTTTCTTCAAATGAATCCTCCGAAGTTTCGGAGATAAACACAAATGAGGTCATAACTCCCGATGAGGATTCGGAAGAATATGCCCTCGGTTCTTACAAATTAAGTTCGGGCGGAATAAAGCTCTATAACGAAAATGATGCCGTTTCCGACGAAATAATGAAAGCTCTTGAAATATATTTCACATCTTTCCAGACCCGTGACTTTGAAACATACAAGACCTGTCTTTTCCCCGATTATGCCGAAAATATGGAGATGTACCTGCAACGTGACTACGAATACGGCTTGCTTGAATCTTTTGAAAGCCAGTGCGACAACCTTGAATCAATGGCAGGCGGTGAATTTACCATTACAAGAATAAGAGCTGTCCCCACAGGTGAAGATAATCTTGAAAACTTTTTTGAAGTGCTTAATCAGGGGTTCGGAACGGATTATTACTCTAAGGTAAAAGAAAATTCCGACAGCCTGACAGACCTTTATTTCTCGATAATGGCAGAGGCAAACGGCGAGGAAACTCTCCTGATAAGCGATTTTGAAATCGTCTTTGCGGAAAAAGACGGAAAATATTATACCTTTGGATAACGGAGGAAAATACATGAACAAGACTTTTTTGAAAACTCTTTCGGCGGTTCTCTTGTGTGCAGTGCTTTTCAGCCTTTCATCATGCAGTAATTCCAACAACAGCAGTTCGGAGGGCGGTCGTGTGGACGGCGGTGACCTCCCCGACAATTACAGCGCAGAAGAAGAAGATTTGCCCTATGGTGCTACTCTCACGGAACTTAAACCAAGCTATGACGAAAATGCTAAAATCGCTGTTGAGTTTGACAACAGATTCTTTACGGCTGACGGTGAAAAATTCCCCGAAGTATACAAGATAACGGATTATATGTATGCCCTCAACAACGTGGACGTTGACTTAATGAATCAGACTTTCTATCCGCCTTATCTTGAATATGCCTACAAACAGGCTGGAAATGACAACGCAAAGGACTATTTGCAGTCGTATTACGATAATCTCCATGACAAACTCGGCGATGATTTCTATTTCAGCTATATAGATATTACGGGCGTTCTCACGGAAAAAGATTCGGAGGCTCAGGAGGGTTTCAACAGCATTGATGAAGTTCTCAAAGAAATTGAGGGTGACAGTATCACAGACAGAATAACTTCACGAAAAGTTATTTATATCGGCGGTTATACAATGTATAACAATGAGAGCGGCAGTTATATCCTCACGGAAGCCCTTGGACGTGAAGTCGTTCTTTATCTCTATGAAATAGACAATCAGCTTTACATTCTTTGATAATTTTATCCCTTTGTACTGCGATTATGCTGTATGAGGGGATTGTTTTTCACAAAATTAAAAAATACCTTGACATATTCGGGCAGATATGTTATAATCAGCTTTGATAATTATAAAAAGGTGGTCGTTATGACTAAGTATCAATTACTTCTTGCTCTTTATTCTTTTCTCTACGGCGAATTTCAGAAAGACAACAACAAGTCGGAAAGCTTTGTTGAATTAATTACGGGCATTGACCCGTATCTCTGGACTGACGGCAAAACCGCAGACCCCTATCTTTATAACTTCTTTATGGATTTTGCCGAGAATTACACCCTTACAGCCGATTCTTCCCCCGAAGAACAAAAAGAACTCGTTCTGGGCTATCTCTCCGCACTCACGGACGAGGGCTGGAATACAGATGAGGCTGTCGAACTCGTGAGAAACTGTTCCGATGAACACTGGGAAGAACTTTCAAAAAAATTAATCTCACATAAAACCCAAAAGCATAAATGCAAATGCTGCGGCTGCTACACAATGGAAGAACCCGCAAACAGCCACGAAATCTGCCCCGTGTGCTTCTGGGAAGATGACCCCGTTCAGAATAATGACCCTGAATATGACGGCGGTTCAAATAAAGTTTCACTTAATCAGGCGAAAATTAATTTCAGGGAATACGGGGCTTGTACCGAAAGTGCCGTTCCGTTCGTGAGAGAACCCAATACCGAGGAAATAAGCGGTATCGTCCACGAAACAGAAGAAGATGAAGATTAAACGATTTTATTTATTAGAGACAAAAAGAACTTCCGTACATACTGCGGAAGTTTTTATTTTTATAAACGATATGCACAAAAAACATAAATTTATTTGTTGAATCATACAAATTAGCTATTTTTTACATTTTGTTCCGATATAGGAACAATATTTTAAAAATATGTGGTATAATATATACATAAAGTTCAGCAACGTCAAAACGAATCTGTTCATGTTGTTGCAGTTTATAATTTTTAAGAAAGGGGGTTTAGTTATGGGATTATTTTCTAAACAATCTAAAATTGACAAAGTGGTTTCAAGACTTGAAAGTCAAAGCTTAAACGAAGCAAGAAGAAAGGGCGGAAAATGTGGAAATTGCAGATATTTTGATTCTTTCCGAAATGTCTGTACCCAAGGTTCAGGACGTGTTACATCTGCAAACAATGTGTGCCCTTACTGGAAGATATAAGTTTTGCCTTAATGAAATGATTTAGTTGAAGCACAAAAAATCCCTGTCGGACGTGAGTTTCCGACAGGGGTTTAATTTTTTATATCAAAGGCAATTACTTTGAAGCGTTGAGCTTCTTAGCGAGCTGAGATTTTTTTCTTGCAGCCTTGTTCTTATGCATAAGACCCTTAGCGCAAGCCTGGTCAACTCTCTTGATAGCTACCTTAACAGCATCTTCCTTGTTTGCAGAGTTCTCTGCAACAGCGATATCAGCTTTTTTGAGGAGAGTTTTAAGCTCTGACTTTCTGGACTTGTTGGCAGCAGCCTTTGTAGCATTAACCTTTACTCTTTTCTTGGCAGATTTAATATTCGGCATTGTATTGCACCTCCTTGACGATATCGGCATAAAAAGCCGAAAATTACAAATAATAAGTACGCATGGCGCACCCGACAACTGCAACGCACAGTTATCATACTGAGACAATTAATTATACCATTTTTATTCAGATATTTCAATAGGCATAATAAGAATATTTTAGAAAATTTTTGCGGTTGAAACAGGGCAATATGCACAATAAATAAATATCTCACGGAGGAACACAATGTACAGAACGGATTTGGCGGCGGAATGTATATCCGATGAACACATAAAAAATGGAAATATTCATATAAACAAAAGAGGAAAAATATTTGACATAACCGAAACAATTCTTTGTGATGACAGCTTTTTTGAAAGCATGGGCAAAAGAAAAGGAAAATATATAACTCTCGAAGGTAAAAATCTCGGAGAGTTCAGCGGTAAAAATACAGAAATGATTGAAGAACTCGCGGACGAATTAAAAAATATTATACCTGACGGGGATATTCTTTTCTGCGGGCTTGGCAACAGGGATATAACACCTGATGCAATAGGACCTCTTACGGCATCAAAAATCCTTGCAACAAGACATCTCAAAGATGAACTCTCAAAGCAGGATAATTTCCTGAAATCTTTAAGGCGTGTGAGTGTGTTTGCAGGCGGTGTCCTCGGACAGACAGGCATTGAAACGGCTGAAATAATATCCGCCCTGTGCAGGCAGATAAAGCCTTCCGCAGTGGTTGTCGCTGATGCGCTTGCCTGTTCCGATATAAACCGCCTTGGTACTTCAATACAGATAACGGATACGGGAATATCTCCCGGTAGCGGAGTTGAAAATTCAAGGAAAGAAATATCTTTTCATTCTCTTGGAATACCCGTTACGGCAATAGGAGTGCCGACTGTTGCGGATATGAGAAATTTTTCCGAAAATATAGAAAATATGTTTGTAACAACAAGAAATATTGACCGCCTTGCGGAACGTTCCTCACAGCTTATAGCATCTGCTTTGAATACTGTTTTTCACCCCATGCTTACCTCCGAGGAAATAAACAGTCTTTTCTGATATTGCGGATTATCTGTCAAAAATTGTTATTTTTCAACATATAATATTGACAAATTAAAATACTTGTGATAGAATATTCATGTAATATTAATGGCTCTTTGAGAGCCGTATGGAGGAATGATCTAAATGAAGGGAAAAATTTTAAAAGCCGCAGTCGCAGGAATTTTGTGCGCTGCAATGTCACTCGCTCCCATGCAGGGAATTGTAACTTTTGCCGAAGGCACAGATGATGTAATCTATGCATCTGATTTTGAGGACGGAGATGCTTCCGCTTTCACCAAAAGAGGCGATACGGACACAACTGTTCTTTCTGTAAACGAGGACAATGCCGTAAGCGGTACAAAAGCCCTCTGTGCAAGTGAACGCTCAAAGTCATGGAACGGACCTTCTTTCCGCATTGATGACAAGGTCGATGCAGGTATTCCCGTTCTTGTAAGCGCAAAGGTAATGGGTCAGTGGTATACAAGTGTTACTATGAGCTTGCAGTATACAGACTCTCAGGGCGTAGACCACTATGAGAACCTTGCAAATTTCAACGGTAACGGCTGGCAGGAAGCAAATGATATAAAAATAAGCTATTCTGAAGGTCAGACAAATGTTTGTGTATACTTTGAAGGCGGCAGCGATAACATCTATATTGATGATTTTGTTGTAAAGAAAGCTCCCATTTTCCACCCCGAAAGTGATATTCCGTCACTTAAAAATGTTTACAGCAAATATTTCAAGATAGGTACTGCAACTACTGTAAAGGAACTCGCTCCCAAATCAACAAAGGAACTCATTCTCAAACATTTCAACAGTATCACAGCAGGAAACGAACTCAAACCCGAAGCACTTCTCAACAGAGATGCCTGCCTCGCTATGGCGGCTGACGGTGACGATACAGACCCGCAGATATCTCTTGCAAGCGCCCGTCCGATACTTGATTTCGCAAGGGATAACAATATCCCCGTAAGAGGTCATGTTCTTGTATGGCACAGCCAGACACCCGACTGGTTCTTTAAAGAGGGCTATGCAGATGACGGCGACTGGGTATCAAAAGAAGTAATGCTCAAACGTATGGAAAACTACATCAAGAACGTTTTCGCAGCAGTAAAAGAGGAATACTCAGATGTTGATTTCTATGCATGGGACGTTGTAAACGAATGTTGGCTTGATGACGGTAAGCCCAGAAACCCCGGCGAACAGGGTCAGAGCGGTTCAAATAATTCCGCATGGGTAAAAATATTCGGCGACAACTCATTTATAAAGCCTGCCTTTGAATTTGCAAAAAAATATGCTCCCGAAGGAACAAAGCTTTACTACAATGACTTTAACGAATATATGCCCCAGAAAACAGAGGCTATCGTTAAAATGGTTGAGGAAATAAACTCAGACGGTCACTATATTGACGGTATCGGTATGCAGTCGCACCTTGATGTGCGTTCGGGAAGCGATGCGTTCCCGTCTGTAAACGTTTACGAAAAGGCTGTAAAGGCTTATACTGACACGGGTCTTGACGTTCAGGTAACGGAACTTGATGCAACTGTAAACGATACAGACCATTTCGCTGAACAGGCACAGTATTACAGCGATATTATGGACGTTCTCGTTAAATATGCCGACAAGATTTCCGCTGTTGTATTCTGGGGAACTACCGATGACCAGAGTTGGAGAGCCTCAAAAACTCCGCTCCTTTTCAATGAGGACTATACGGCAAAAGAATGTTTCCATTCAATAATTGACGGTCTTGATTATGACGAGGAAGAAACTCCGCAGGTTACAGAAAAAGAAGTAACTTTCACAGACAAGATAAAAGCTATGTCCACAGATGATATGGACTCGGTATGGGTTGAATTTGAGGAACACGGTCGCTATGAAATAGCTAATCTTTCCGATTTCGTAAGCGCAGGCGTAGGCAGTACAGTTAAGGTTACAATGAAAGTTCTTGATAACAACAAGTACATATCCGATGTTTCTTCAATTGAAGTCGTTGAGGGTGAAGAAGTAACTTTCACCGACAAGATAAAAGCTATGTCCACAGATGATATGGACTCGGTATGGGTTGAATTTGAGGAACATGGTCGCTATGAAATAGCTAATCTTTCCGATTTTGTAAGCGCAGGCGTAGGCAGTACAGTTAAGGTTACAATGAAAGTTCTTGATAACAACAAGTACATATCCGATGTTTCTTCAATTGAAGTTGTTGAGGATACTGTTTCCAATGTTGTTTACGGTGACGCAAACCTTGACGGAAATGTAACAATTTCCGATGCTGTTGCTATTCTTCAATTCCTTGCAAACGGCGAAACTTATGCCCTTTCCGACAACGCAAAAATAAACGCCGATGTTGACGGCGAGGGAGGCGTTACAGGTAAGGACGCAGCAGTAATTCAGGCTGTCGATGCGGGAATTTATAAGGCATCGGAACTTCCGCTTAAAAAGTAATATCAAAAAAATATCCGCTTTCCGTAAGTCACGGGAAGCGGATTTATTATAAATCAATTTATTGTTTTATGTTTTAATTAACCTCTGAGGGGGAGCTGTGAAGCAGTGTATGTACCTGCGTCAACGAGCTGTATAACAGCGGCATCTTTACCTGTTACACCGCCTACACCGTCAACGTCCGCATTCTTTCTTGCCTGTTCGCTGAGTGGGAACTGTTCTGCATTTGCGAGATACTGAAGAATTGTAACGGCATCGGATATTGTTACATTTCCGTCAAGGTTAGCATCACCGTAAACGGTTGTGCCGTCTGACTTGTTGTCGGGTTCATCTTCCTGAGCCGAACTCGGAACTGTTGTTGTTACTATGTCAACACGAGCCTCAGTTGTAGTTGTTGCAACTGTCTGAGGAGCAACAGTTGTGGTTGTTGTAGCGACAACGGGAGCAGAATTGTTGAATTTGAGTGTAACGCTGTCAACTGTTGCGGAATTGGGCCACCATACCTGAAGCTGTACGTTGTTTACGCCTTTGAGTTTTTCGCCTGATATAGTTGCAGTACCCTTTCCGCCGCTGATGCTCATTGTAAAGTTCTCCTGAGTCCAGTTGCCTGCTGCATCACTGAAACCGAGACAGCCGTTGCCTTCGGAATCGCCTGAATTGGTAGTGAACTTGATTTCAATAGTATCAGCATTTTCGGGATTGAAAGTATATCTTCCGTCTGAACCTGAAACAGTCGCCTGCTTGTCAGAACCGCCTGAACTGCTCTGGGGAACAGTTGTCTGAACGGGAGTTTCAGCCTTAGTAGTTGTTGTCTGAACTTCGGGCTGCTGATTGTTTGCAGTAGTTGTAGTCTGTTCCTGAGGATTGGGAGTTGTAACTATCGGTCCTACTGCACTTCCGTCAACACCGGGGATAGAGGACGGGTCAACGACTGTACCTGTCTTATATTTTGAATAGAGACCTGCTGCTGCTGCCACAAGAGTTGCATTGTAGTCAAGAGTTACCTCGTTGCAGTAGTAGTCTTTTACGGAGTCAATGAACGTACCTGCCTTGTCCTTAGGACCGCCTGCGAGTGCGCCTACGAGAACGTGTCC
>JAFYFU010000105.1 GCA_017543595.1 Ruminococcus sp.
GTATTTGAGGAAAAAGTATTCGGCGGAGCAGTTCCGAAAAACTACTTCCCCGCAGTTCAGAAAGGTCTTGAAGATTCCGTAAAGAAAGGTGTTCTCGCAGGCTGTCCCGTTGTCGGACTTAAAGCAATACTTGTTGACGGTTCATATCACCCTGTTGATTCTTCCGAAATGGCATTCAAAACGGCTGCATCTATTGCATACAAAGAGGGATTAAGACAGGCTGACCCCGTAATGCTTGAACCTATCGGAGAGCTTAAAGTTACTGCACCCGATGAGAATACAGGCGATATAATGGGCGAACTCAACAAGCGCAGAGGCAGAGTTCTCGGCATGGAACCTGCATCAAACGGAATTACTACGATTCAGGCGGAAGTACCTGTAAGAGAAATGCATGATTTTGCTATGTATCTCCGCCAGACAACAAGAGGCATGGGCAGTTTCACACTTGATTTCCTCAGATATGAACAGCTCCCTGCAAACCTCCTTACAGAAGTTATATCTTCCGTAAAATCAGACGAATAATACTATAAGATTTTTTCTCCATAATAACGGGGCTGTTTCGGCAGCCCTGTTATTTTTGTTTGACAATGTAAATATAATGTGTTATAATAATAACAGTCTTTAAGACAGGGGGAATAGTCATGGAAATACTTGAAATTCAGGTTATAAACGAAAAAGATACAGAAAATATAAGAAATTGTTATACAGGGCTTACAAAAAAGCTAATAGAAAAAAATCTTACAATAACAACTATGGAAAGCTGTACCGCAGGTCAGATAATTTCTCTCATAACAGATACAGAGGGTTCTTCCGCAGTCGTAAAGGGTGCGTTTGTGACCTATTGCAACATTGCGAAAATACTTAACGGTGTGCCGAAAGAAATTATAGATGAATACGGTGTGTATTCTCCGCAGACAGCCGAAAAAATGGCTGAATCATGCAGAAATTTCTACAATGCGGATATAAGTGTCGGTGTTACGGGAACTCTCGGAAATATTGACCCAAACAACAATGACAGCATTGTCGGGGAAGTATATTTTGCAATAAATTTCAGGGGAGATACAAGTATTTTCAAGATAATAATGCAGCCCCAGAAAAACAGGCTTTTCGCAAAACTTGCAATTGCAGATAAAATTCAGGAAAAAATAAATGTTTTAATAAATCAGGTGTAACGCTATGAATGAAGAATATATGAGAATTGCCCTTGACCTTGCATTAAAGGGTATGGGGTTTGTTAATCCTAACCCTATGGTGGGAGCTGTAATAGTTAAAGACAATAAAATAATCGGCATGGGCTATCACAGGAAATACGGTCAGCTTCATGCCGAAAGAAATGCTTTTGCGGACTGCGACAGCAGGGGAATTGACTGCAAGGGTGCGGATATTTATGTTACTCTTGAACCGTGCTGTCACTATGGGAAAACTCCTCCCTGCACCGAGGCGATTATTGAACACGGCATAAAAAGAGTTTTCATAGGTTCGTCAGACCCTAATCCTCTTGTTTCGGGAAAGGGTGCGGAAATTCTCAGGAATCACGGAATTGAAGTCTTTGAGGGAATTTTAAAAGACGAGTGCGACAGCATAAATGAAATATTTTTCCATTACATAACCACTAAAAAACCGTTTGTTACCATGAAATATGCCATGACCGCAGACGGGAAAATTGCTACAAGAATGGGCTTTTCCAAATGGATAACTGGCGAACAGGCAAGGCTTAACGTCCAGAAAGAAAGACTGAGACATTCGGCTGTAATGGCAGGAATAGGAACGGTTATCAAAGATGACCCCATGCTGACCTGCCGTCTTGAAAATTCAAGAAATCCCATAAGAATAATCTGTGATTCAAATTTGAGAATCCCCCTTGAAAGCAATATAGTTAAAACTGCAAAAGAAATAAGAACCATTATTGCAACAACTGATTTCGGAAAAAGAATTAATAATGAAAAGAAAGAAAAGAAAAAAACACTCGAAGAACTCGGCTGTGAATTTATAACAACCCGTACCGATTCGGAAAATTCCCATGTAGATTTGGGAACGGTTATGAAAAAACTGGGAGATATGAAAATCGACAGCATATTATTGGAGGGCGGCGGAGAATTAAACTGGTCTATGCTCAACGGCGGTCATGTCAATAAAGTTCAGGCATATATTGCCCCGAAAATTTTCGGCGGAGCAAGTGCAAAATCTCCCGTTTCGGGCTGCGGTTTATGCTTCCCCGAAGATGCTTTTATGCTGACGGATATGAAAATAAAACAAATCGGTGATGATATTCTACTTGAAAGCAGGGTGAAATATAAATAATGTTCACGGGAATAGTTGAAGAAATGGGTATGGTTTCAGAAATCACAAGAAACGGAAATAATTCATATATAAGAATCCAAGCCGAAAAAGTTCTTTCAGATGTTCATATAGGCGACAGCATAGCCGTAAACGGTGTTTGCCTTACGGTTACAAGGCATGACGGAAATATTTTTCAGGCTGATGTCATGAACGAAACTTTAAACCGTTCCTCTCTCGGAAGTCTGAAAAGAGGCTCAAAAGTAAACCTTGAACGTGCTATGTCAGCGGAGGGACGTTTCGGAGGGCATATAGTTTCAGGGCATATTGACGGCACGGGAACAATTACAAATATCAAAAATGACGGCATAGCCGTATGGTATACAGTTTCCGCAAAGCCCGAAATTATGCGATATACAGTCGAAAAGGGGTCAATTGCCATTGACGGCATAAGCCTTACTGTCGCAAGGGTGAGTGAAAACAGTTTCAGTGTTTCGATAATTCCGCACACGGCTGAAAAAACTGTCCTGTCCCTGAAAAAAATAGGCGATATTGTAAACCTTGAAAATGACATAATCGCAAAATACGTTGAGAAGCTTGTTAATATTCCGCAGAAGAAAAAGGGTGTAACCCTTGAACTGCTTGCGGAAAAAGGCTTTATGTAAATATATATTCAGGAGGAATTTATGAAAAAGCTTTTAATTATTTTATCTGCACTTATATGTGCTTCACTCGCAGCCTGCGGAAGTACCGCACAGACATCTGAAACTTCAAATTCGGAATCCGTTGCTATGGCTGAACAGGTGACGGATACTCCCGAAACTGAGGAAATTACCGAGGAAGAAACAGAGGAAATCACCGAAGAAGAACCCGAAACGGAAGAAAAATCAAATGAAGTTTCCGACGAACTTCATGCCTCAATACAGCATGAAATTGATTCTCCCGAATGGGTGCGGAATCTCCCTGCCGCACAGGACGAAAACAATAAACAGCTTTTTGTTGTCGGTGCTATGGGCATGGATAAGACTACCGCAACAGTTTCAATGCATGAGAGAGATGAGGACGGAAACTGGAAACAGATACTTTCAACTCCCGCATTTGTGGGACTTAACGGAATGTGCCTTGATGAAGACCATAAAGAGGGTGTATCGCAGACACCTATCGGAACATATAAATTCAACAAGGCTTTTGGAATTGCAGATGACCCCGGCTGTGCAATTCCCTATATAAAAGTTGATGACGATACATACTGGTCAGGTGATGAAAGAGAAGGTATGCACTACAATGAAATGGTAGATATAAAAGATTTCCCTGACCTTGACATGACAAACAGCGAACATATAACGGATTATGAATATCAGTATCAGTATTGCCTTAATATCAGCTTTAACGAGGACGGAGAGGCAGGCAGAGGTTCAGCAATTTTCCTTCACTGTTTCGGACCGCTTAAACCTTATTCGGGCGGCTGTGTGGCAATTCCCGAAAACATAATGAAAATGGTTATGCAGAGAGTAGACCCCGACTGCGTTGTTGTTATTGATACTTTTGAAAATATGAACGGTGAGTTCTGATAAAAATAAAACTTACGGGAGGATATATGTCGGATTTTAAATACAATACAATTGAAGAAGCTGTACAGGCTTTGAAAAACGGGGAAATTATCCTTGTGACAGATGATGAGGACAGAGAAAACGAGGGCGATATGATTTGTGCCGCAGAATTTGCAACGACTGAAAATGTAAATTTCATGGCAGCACACGCAAAAGGTCTTATCTGTATGCCCATGAGCATAGAATTATGCAGTAAACTGCATTTGCCACAAATGGTGGATTATAACACGGATAATCATTCAACGGCTTTTACCGTTTCGATTGACCATGTGAACACCACTACGGGAATATCCGCACAGGAACGCGGCTATACCGCAAGAATGGCTGTAAATGCGGATTCAAAGCCCGAAGATTTCCGCCGTCCGGGTCATATGTTTCCGCTTGCCGCAAAGAAAAACGGTGTCCTTGAACGTGAGGGGCATACGGAGGCAACAGTTGATTTAATGCGTATAGCAGGGCTTTCGGAATGTGGGCTTTGCTGCGAGATTATGCGTGATGACGGGACTATGATGCGTTCGGAAGAACTCATGGAAAAAGCCAAAGAATGGGGCATGAAATTCATAACAATAAAAGCCCTTAAAGAATACAGAAAAGTAAATGATATTCTTGTCGAACGTGTTGCAGATACAAAACTGCCTACAAAATACGGTGATTTCCGTGCAATAGGCTTTGTAAACAAATTAAACGGCGAACATCACGTTGCACTCGTAAAGGGCGATATAGGAAACGGCGAAGATATATTGTGCCGTGTACATTCTGAGTGTCTTACGGGTGATGCGTTCGGTTCTCTCAAATGCGACTGCGGACAGCAGTTTGCCGCGGCTATAACACAGATTGAAAAAGAGGGCAGGGGAATACTCCTCTATATGCGTCAGGAAGGCAGGGGAATAGGTCTTATAAATAAATTGAAAGCCTATGAATTGCAGGATAACGGCATGGATACACTTGAAGCAAACCTTGCACTCGGTTTCCCCGGAGATATGAGGGAATACTATATAGGCGCACAGATACTCCGTGAACTCGGCTGTAAAACGTTAAGACTTCTGACCAATAACCCCGACAAAATATACGGTCTCAGCGGTTACGGCATGGAAATAAAGGAGCGTATCCCGATACAAATGGACGCTACCGCCTATGATTTGTTTTATTTAAAAACAAAACAGAATAAAATGGGTCATATATTAAATTATTAAAATAAAAGGAGAAATAATTATGAATATTTATGAAGGAAGTTTTATACCCGAAAATGTCAGAATAGGAATCGTTGTCGCAAGATTTAACGAATTTATAACATCAAAGCTTCTGGGCGGTGCGCTTGATACCCTCAAAAGACACAATGTCCCCGAAGATTCAATAGATGTTGCATGGGTTCCCGGTTCATTTGAGATACCGCTTATCGCTCAAAAAATGGCTAAATCAGGAAAATATGACGCTGTTATCTGTCTTGGTGCGATAATAAGGGGAAGCACAACACATTATGACCTTGTATGCAATGAGGCTGCAAAGGGCGTTGCACAGGTATCGCTCAACAGTGATATTCCCGTAATGTTCGGCATAATCACAACCGAAAATCTCGAACAGGCTGTTGACCGTGCAGGCGCAAAGGCAGGCAACAAGGGAAGCGAATGTGCCGAGGGTGCTATTGAGATGATAAATCTTATCAGAAAGATTGAAAATTAAAATATGGCGAATCTTATCTTTGACTATGACGGTACACTGCACAATTCAATGAAAGTCTATGAACCGTCATTCAGAAAGGCTTATCAGTGGCTTGTTGAAAATAACTATGCGGAAGAAAAAGATTTTTCTTTTGACGAAATAAGTTACTGGCTGGGATTCAATGCGGCGGATATGTGGAAAAAATTTCAGCCGAATCTTGATACGGAAATAACCGAAAAAGCAAGAAAAATCCTCGGAAACTGCATGGACGGACTTGTAAAATCAGGGGAAGCCGAACTTTTTGACGGGGCTGAAAAAATTCTCACCGAACTGAAAAATCAGGGGCATATGCTTATATTTTTAAGCAACTGCCGTGTAAGATACATGAAAACACATTCGGAGGCTTTCGGTCTTGAAAGATTCTTTGATTATTTCTATTGCTGCGAAGAATATGATTTTATCCCGAAATATCAGATTTTCAGGATTATAAGCTTGCAGCACACGGGAGAATATATAGTCATAGGAGACAGATTTCACGACATGGAAACGGCTGAAAAAAACGGTCTTAAATCAATCGGCTGTGCATACGGCTACGGCAATTTGGAAGAATTGAAAACTGCGGATATAATTGTAAACAGTATAAACGAAATACCTGCGGCTGTCAGGTCACTTGCGGAGGATATAAAATGAAAAAAAATCTGATATTGTCACTTGTTACAGCTGCGGTAATGCCGTTGTCGCTTGTTTCATGTTCAAATAATGCTGAAATCAGCGTGGAAGAAAACTCTAAGGTTTCGGAGACAACAGAAATTACAGAAAATGTTTCGGAGGATATAACCGAGGAAAATACGGAATCAACCGAACAGACAGAGGAAGTTTCCGAAGAACAGACGGAAATTCAGGAGAATACCGAAGAAGAATCTGATTATGAGGAAGATTCCGAATTTGAAAGGGTCAGCCTTGACGAAGTAAATGAAATGGCAAAAAAACTCCTTGAAGATGTTAAAATAAGTGACAATAAAAAGGCTGTTCAGGAGGATATAGACAAACTTCTTGAATACGAGGACAAGGCAAGCGACCTCGTTGCATATTCAGCCATTGATTTCAACTATGACTGGCAGAATGAAGCCATAAGTGAAAAAGATGACATACTGAATGAGGACTTGGTTGTAATAGATGCAGGTCTTACATATGCTTTCTGTAATGCCGCACTTTCCGAAGAATATGCGGAACTTTTCAAGGACTTGATTTTTGATGACCCTGAAAGCAATGAGGTTTATACAGTCCGTGGAAACAGTCTCAGACGTACAGAGGAATATGCAAGGGTTGATTTCAGACTGAGTGATGAGACTCTGGACGAATACTACGAAATATTATACGATGAAAATATGACCGATGACGAAAAAGACATTAAATGCGCCGAACTGTATATAGATATACTTTCAGGCTATGACCCCGAAACATTCTATGATTTTTACTACCGTGACTTTACACCCGAAGAAGCCACTGAAACAACAGAACTCATATTAAAAGAACTTGTTCCCGCATATAACGAACTGGTTCAAAAATATATTGAACTTGACGAAAATGACGAATTAGGCAATATAGAAGGTGTAAAAGAACCTTTCAAAGTTATACAGAAATATGCTCCGCAGCTTTCCGACAGCATAAAGGAAAGCATTGATATGCTTATTGACGAAAATCTCTACTGCATTGGCGATGAAACAAAGTCAATGGACACAGGATTCACGCTTGCCGTTCCGACAACGCACAAAGCACTCATATATAATATGACATATGGCAATTACAGGGATTTGACTGACTGCGTTCATGAGTTCGGGCATTTCTATTCAATCTGCAAGGACAGAACACCTGCATATCTTCAAATAAACAATTCAGATGTTGCAGAGATACAGTCTCAGGCACTTGAAATTATTTTCACACGCTTTTATGATGATATATACGGAGAATATGCAAATCTTGCAAAAGCAGCCGTAACTACGGAATTGCTTGATACGGTTATTGAATCTTTTCTTATAGGAGAATTTGAATATGAAATGGTTCAGAATATCGAAAGCATGACTCCGCAGGACGTAATTGACAAATTCAACGAAATAGTGCATGACAAAGAACCCGATGCACGTTTTTACTGGATACAGCATCTTTTCCAGCAGCCCGGATATTATGTAAGCTATGGCGTTTCTGCGCTTGCGGCGTTTAATATATTTGATGAAAATATTGACGCTCCCGAAAAGGCTGTTGAAAAATATGAAAAAATAGCAGAAATATCAGCGATATCGCCTGACTGCCGTTTCAAGGAAACACTTGAAAAATGCGGATTTGACGATATATTCACGGAAAAATACATAAAGAATCTTGCAAAGGCAATAAAGGAATACGCAGAAAGTCTGAAATAATAAAACAAGGGGGTATCAGCCCACTTTTTTAAAAAGAGGTGATGTTTTTTGAAATATAAAAATCCTGTAATAAAAGGATTCTATCCCGACCCAAGCGTTTGTTATGCAGACGGAAAATATTATCTTGTTACAAGTTCTTTTCACTATTTTCAGGGAGTTCCGCTGTTTGAAAGCGATGACATCGTAAACTGGAAACAAATCGGTCATGTTCTTACGAGAAAATCACAGCTTCCGCTTGAATATGCACATACTTCCGGGGGAATATTTGCCCCGACAATAAGATACAATGACGGTGTATTTTATATGGTTACTACCAATACATCAACCGCAAGAAATTTCTATGTTACAACAAGAGATATATACGGCGAATGGTCTGAGCCGATATTCGTTGAACAGGACGGTATTGACCCCTCTCTGTATTTTGAAAACGGTCACGCATATTTCATGAGCAACGGCACGGACGACAGCGGAAAAAGCGGTATAGTCCAATGCGAAATA
>JAFYFU010000106.1 GCA_017543595.1 Ruminococcus sp.
AACTATCAGCGGTAACGCTGTTGTTTGAATGACGGAATCAGGTCTTTGGTCGGGCGGGGTTCTGTCATTCTTATTTTTTCAGGAGAATGGCTATTTTTCTCTCCTACAGGCTAAATTTTATTAGCCTAAGGAGAAGAATTTCCCTGTTTCTTCTCTTTATAGGCATTATAGCACGTCGCCCCCAATTCGTCAAGGGGCGGCGTGCGTTGCTATAAATACCTATAAGACTTACAGAAAATGGGCTAAAAATTTACGGCGATATTTAGCCAAAAAAACTAAGAACATTTGTTCAGCGTGTTGTAAAGACGGGGGGTGCGTGTTGTAAAGACGGGGGGTTATTATCGAATTAAATCGCTAAAGTAATGAGGAAAATAGAGAAAAACCCTTCTCCGATTAGAAGCGGAAAGGGGTTTTTATTATTTTTACAGGTTAATTTCAATATATTCCTCTTCTATACCCGTTTTGATGCTGTAATCCTGAATCAATTTGACTTCGGCATAGAAATTCAAAAATGTAGTAAATCTCTGTTTTGCATATCTTCTGTCATTTCTGGTGCTGATATTGCAATATTCAAATAATGTTTTGAGCAGAATTTTGACGTTTTTTTCGGATGCACGAGCGATTCTGTAACGGAAATAATCATCGATAGCACAGTTCATTTCTGTCATGGAGAGTGGCATTTGGAACTGTTCAGGGGTGTAGGTTGTGACTTGGTTGTGTTCGATAGCGTACTTCATTAATGGTGGCATTTCCAACATATGTAAGCAGTAATTGCTTTTTCCGCTGTTCAGTTCGACAGTTTCTTCATAGCTGCAAGCAAGTAAATTCGCACCAAATCTCTGAAAAGTAGGATATTTGTACTTAGTGGCTTCTTTTTCATTATTGATATTGATACGCACCATAGCCATTTTTTCAATCGAATTTTTCAGAGGCTGAAACTTTTCGGTTCGTGGATGACCTTTTCCGCCCATTGTACGGAAAATCTGTCCGGCAGTCATGAATTCGTTTCCGGCATTGTAAAGTGCAAATGCAGAAGTATTGACACGCTTATCATAAGCATTCATCGGTTCACCGAAGAATATCGGTTCAAAGGTGACATTGATTCTTTCCTTACTGCCCTGCTTTTGGACACCGACGTTGTACTTTTGGCTTTCTAATCCCTGCCAAAGATTGAAATTCAGCTTGTCCAGAGGGTAGATAATTTTTTCAACGGGTTTTGCCTGAAGTTTTTTCATTTCAGATACCTCTTTCGTGATAATATTTCCTTTAACGGATTACGTCTGAGAAAAGACCTATCAGAAAGGGCTTGACAAATTGCCGATTTAATGATATGATAGTGAGTAGGAAAGTTATCCGCCACGCAAGCAGAATATTTTTCCAGACTGTTCAAGAGTGCCTTTCGTATTCGCCGTACGAGAGGTACTTGGTCTTTTTTCAGACTACCTCTCTATTATATCATAAATCTTTCCAAAAAGCAAGCTATTTTTTTCGGAATATCAGGAAATAGCCGTTTTTCAGAAGTTCGGTAAAGAGAGAACTGTTGCGGAGTGGAACGCATCGGCTCTGTTCTTTACTGGTCGGTTCGTCAAGTCAGACTGCCCTTTCTGTGTGAGAGTAAATACCCCTCTATAATAACAGCTTAAAAATCGGGGCAAATGCACCCCCTTTTTTGAAAAAAGTTTGCTGATTTTTTGAAATTTCTCCGTTCTGCACAAAAATGGCGGTATCTGATTGTGCAGTTTTCCAGATTGATTTCGGCTGCATGAGGGGAGAGGGCAGTTTCTCTTTTTATCGGCTGAAAATAACCCTCCATTATATATGCCGAAAAAAGTGCATTTTGGCAACCCCTTTTTCCTGAAATCTCTGAAAAGTTCACAAA
>JAFYFU010000107.1 GCA_017543595.1 Ruminococcus sp.
CGATTGCCTTTGCAGCGCCTGTTGAGTTAGGAACAATGTTTGCAGCGCCTGCTCTTGCTCTTCTGAGGTCGCCCTTTCTGTGAGGACCGTCAAGAATCATCTGGTCGCCTGTGTAAGCGTGGATAGTGCTCATGATACCGCTCTGGATAGGAGCATAGTCATTGAGAGCCTTAGCCATGGGAGCGAGGCAGTTTGTTGTGCATGAAGCAGCAGAAATAATCTTGTCATCAGTTGTAAGAGTACCCTCGTTTACGCTGAAAACGATTGTTTTGAGGTCGTTGCCTGCGGGAGCAGAGATAACAACTTTCTTTGCACCTGCATCAATGTGAGCCTGAGACTTGTCCTTTGAGCAGTAGAAACCTGTACATTCAAGAACAACGTCAACACCGATTTCACCCCAGGGGAGTTCAGCAGCGTTAGCCTTTGCATAGATTGTAAGTGTCTTGCCGTCAACAGTGATTGTGCCTGCCTCATCGTCAGCAGTTACGGTGTGAAGATTCTCACCGATTTTACCGCAGTAACCGCCCTGAGCAGTATCGTATTTGAGGAGCTGTGCGAGCATTGAAGGCTTTGTAAGGTCATTGATAGCAACAACCTCGTAACCCTCAGCACCGAACATCTGTCTGAAAGCAAGACGACCTATACGGCCGAAACCATTAATAGCAACTTTAACCATTGGAAAATTACCTCCTAAAATTTTATATTTATATTATAACTCAAAAGAAAAGATTTTTCAAGGGGTTAAGTAAAAAAATAACAATTTTACCAATAAATGTACATAACCGACAATTTCAACACATATAATTTGTGCAACTTTTATGCAAAGTTTTTTGATTGCATATATTGAGTTAAAATAGTTTTCAATAAATTTATACAAAATTACCATATCTTTTTTATAAAAAATGTAGTATAATATTATTGTGCGGAAAAGCTGTCTTTGCGACAAAGGAGAAAAAACAATGAACAATGAAAAAATCTGTGACTTAAAAGAAAAAATGCAGTCGTTATTCTTTAATGACAACAGCAGCGCAGTATCTTCAATATTTTCGGTATGCAGTCTGATGTCCGAGGACGACTATATCAGGCAAAACAGGTCACTGTCCGATATGACGAGAATCGCTGCGGATATGTGCATAAGAATCGAAAGAAACAATAAAATGCTGAGAATGGCTGAAATAGTCATGTCGGGCGCAAAACTGCCCGAAACAACTTTTGAATGTTCCGATTTTGTCGAAAAATTTGCCGAAAACTGCAATAATATCCTGTCCGACAAAATCATAATAGATGCCGCAGAATGTGAAAAAGTATGGATTCAGACAAACAGGGATATTCTTGAATATGCGTTTCTGAGTTTCGTAAGAGGAGCTGCCGATAAAAAAGTTAAATATATAACTTTATCATGTTCGCAGGAAAATGATAAAGTAACAATAAAAATGTTAGCCAAAGGCAACATAAAAGATAATTCCGACCCCCTCGACACGACCGACAAAACCAACAGGCTTTACATTGAAATAATGAAAGAAATTATTTCATGCGCTGCGGGTGCGGAATGTAAAGTCACCGACTCTGAGTTTTCGGTTGTACTGCCACAAAAAGAAATCAAAGGAAACATAAATTTCCGTGAGTCGCCTCTGCTTTTTGTCGGGGATACATTTTCTCCTTTCAGCACTATGCTTTCGGATATTTCCGATTATAGATTTTTTTAATGACGGCTTTATGCATATTTTATTAAGTATTGTCAATTTATAAATTTATCGTACAAAGTTTTTGTTGACAATATTCAAAAAAAAGTATATAATATAAATGTGACATATTTTTAATTTTATGAACGGAGATTTTTATGGCTGAACACATGGAAATTGAAAGAAAATACCTTGTAAAAATGCCCGATATCGGCAGTTTGAACGTAACAAGAAAAAGACACATAATCCAGACTTATCTTACTGACGGCAAGGGCGGTTCTCAGCGGAGAGTGAGAAAAATTGAGGAAAACGGAAAGGTTGAATATACCTATACCGAAAAGATTTTCCTCACACGCATAACCCGCAGGGAAAACGAATACGAAATCAATTCAGATGATTATGAAAGGCTGTGCAGATATCCGAAAAAAGGTCTTGTCCCCGTGGAAAAGACAAGATACTGCTTTGAGTACGAAAATCAGATGTTTGAACTTGATGTTTACCCGTATTCGGACGAACTTGCAATTCTTGAACTTGAACTTAAAGATTCGGCACAGGAAATATTTTTCCCGGAATACATTGAAGTTATTGAGGAAGTTTCCGAAAAAATCGAATATTCCAACGCAAATCTTGCAAGGGCAGGAAAATTTCCCGATATGATTGGAGATAATGAATGACGGAAAAAATAATCACTGTCGATAATACCGAACAGCTTTCCGAACTTTTCGGTCAGCTTGACGGCAATATCGGAAAAATAAAACAGCAATATAATGTTAATATAGTAAGCCGTGACGGGGACTTGAAAATCATAGGCGAGGAAAAATCCGCCTCCGAAGCCGAAAAAGCTGTACAGGCACTCCTCAGAATGAGCGGAAAAGGTCAGGCTTTAAGCGAACAGACCGTAAGATATGTGACTTCAATGGTTGCCGAAGGCTTTGAAAATCAGCTTGAAGAACTCAACGGTGACGGCGTATGTGTGACATCATCGGGAAAAATCGTCCGCCCACGCACTGTCAGTCAGAAAAGATATATCGAACAAATCAAGGATAATACAATAGTCCTCGGCATAGGTCCTGCGGGTACGGGAAAAACTTACCTTGCGGTTGCCATGGCTGTAAAGGCTTTCAGGGAACATAAAGTCAAAAAAATAATCCTTACACGCCCCGCTGTCGAGGCAGGCGAAAAACTCGGATTTCTCCCCGGAGATATGCAGGACAAGGTTGACCCCTATCTCAGACCCCTCTATGATGCGCTTTTTGATATGTTCGGTGCGGAAAGCTTTGCAAAATATATGGAAAAAGGCATAATAGAAGTCGCCCCCCTTGCCTATATGAGAGGACGAACACTTGATGAAGCTTTTATCATTCTTGATGAGGCGCAGAACACCACTTCCGAACAGATAAAAATGTTCCTTACAAGACTCGGAAATGACAGCCGTATGGTAATAACAGGCGATATTACACAGATTGACCTCCCCGACCCCAGAAAATCGGGACTTGTCGAAGCTGTCAGAATCCTTAAAGGCATAGACGATATTTCCGTACACAGATTTTCTGAAAAAGACGTTGTAAGACACAGACTTGTTCAGGATATTATCAAAGCATACGAAAAATACAATCATCAGTAAAAATATTTCCGCCCTGCGGACGGAGAATATAATCATAATATTTAATCTATCGAAAGGAGAGCAGGTAATATGCCAAAGCTCAAAGTTTATGTAAAAAATAATCAGTCGGAAGTTAAAGTACCCGTGGGTATAAGACTTCTCATAAGAAGATGCTGTCAGGCTGTACTCACTACCGAAAATTTCGGAAAAGATGCCGAAGTAAGCGTTTCATTCGTAAGCAACAGCGAAATTAAAAATTTAAATAAAATTTACAGAAACAAGGACAGCGTTACAGATGTTCTTTCGTTCCCGCTTACAAGTGAGGACGGCACTGTTGAAACAAATCCCGAAACAGGCGCAATTCAGCTCGGCGATGTTGTCATATCCCTTGAAACAGCCGTTAAACAGGCTCAGAATTACGGTCACTCCCTCGAAAGGGAAGTAGGTTTCCTCACAGTTCATTCAATGCTTCATCTCCTCGGCTATGACCACGAAACAAGCCAGCTTGACCAGAGAATCATGCGTGAAAAGGAAGAATCCGTCCTTGAAAAACTCGGCATATCAAGAGATGCTACTTTCATAGTTCAGGGAGATAACGACTGATGTCAAGAACAGCCTTTATAACTATTGCAGGAAGAACAAATGCAGGAAAGTCCTCTCTTTTAAATGCCATTGTCGGCGAAAAAATCGCTTCCGTAAGCAGTAAGCCCCAGACCACACGCACAAGAATCACGGGCATAAGAAATATTGACGATGTTCAGCTTGTATTTTTTGATACTCCCGGACTGCATAAGCCCGTGAACAAATTAAGCGAACATATGCTTGATACCGTCCGTGAATCCGTAAGCGACATTGATGCGGTAATATTCATGGCTGACTGCACAAAGAAAATAAATGAAAGCGAACTGAAACTTTTAAAATCTCTCAATGACTCAAAAATGCCCGTCATACTTGTCCTGAATAAAATTGATTTGCTTAAAAATATGGACGAAATCGCCCCTGTTATTGCGGATTTTACTTCAAAGATAAAATTTCATGCCGTAATACCCGTGAGCATAAAGGAAAACAACGGCATTGACATAGTTATTGACGAAATAATAAAGCTTTCGTCTGAATCCGTACACTATTTCCCCGATGACATGATAACTGACCAGCCCGAAAAAGTCCTCGCAGGCGAGATGATAAGGGAAAAACTCCTTGAACTTCTCCAAGATGAAGTACCACACGGAATTGCTGTCGGCGTTGAGGAAATGAAAGAACGTGACGACAAGGACATTCTCGATATATCCGCAGTTATATACTGCGAAAAGGAATCCCACAAGGGAATAATTATCGGAAAAGGCGGTTCTATGCTCAAAAAAGCCTCTACTGCCGCAAGAATCGAACTTGAAGACTTCTTTCAGATAAAAGTTAATCTCAAATGCTGGGTCAAGGTGAAAGAGGACTGGAGAAACCGTGAGGGTCTTATCAGGAGTTTCGGACTTTCCGACAAATAATTTCCTGTCATAAATTTTCCTCTGCGGGGAATTATACTCTCGGAGGGAGTAAAATGAAAACAGATGCATTATGGGATAAATTCGCCGAAACAGGCAGTATTTTTGATTATCTGACCTATTCGGCAGACAGGGATAAAAAAGATGATAATAACCGAAGGGATAGTGCTTAAAGAACGTTTTTCGGGCGAACATGACAAATTTATTGATATTCTCACAAAGGACAGGGGAATTATTGAAATTTGTGTGAAAGGCGCAAGAAAAATCAACGGGAAATCAGGAAGTTCGGCACAGCTTTTCGCATATTCAAAGTTCTGCATTGATTTGAGGAAAAATATGTATTTTCTGAACAGTGCAGAACCGATACATATATTTTACGGTCTGAGAAATTCACTTGCAGCCCTCTCTCTTGCTTCGTATTTTTCGGATATACTGCGGTACTGTATTCAGGAAAAATCAGACGGCGAAAACATAATCAGGCTTTTTCTGAACACTCTGCATTTTCTTGAAAAGGGTCTGCGGAGCGAAAAACAGCTTAAAGCAATTTTTGAACTGCGCCTTATGTCGGAAACAGGCTTTATGCCCGATGTGCTTGTGTGCCGTAAATGCGGAACATTTGAACCGCAGGAACTTTATTTCAATGTTCCTGACGGTAGTTTTGTCTGCAAAGACTGTTTCAGCGGTGAGTACAATAATTTTTTCAGTGTGAAACTGCCCGTGCTTTCAGCGGTAAGGCATATAGTCCTTACGGATTTCGACAGGCTTTTCAATTTCCGTGTTTCGGAGGAAACTCTTGAAATTCTTTCGGAATTTGCCGAGGCATATATACAGGCGCATACAGAAAGGAGTTTCAATACTCTGGATTTTTATAAATCTCTTAAAGGTAAATAAATATGAATAAATATCTTAAAACACTTGAACTTGACAAGATACTTGAAATGCTTGCACAGCAGGCTTCAAATGACGAAACAAAGAGAATGGCTCTTGCACTTCGTCCAAACCATGACCTTGCAAATGTACGGCATGAGAATTTAAAGACAAATCAGGCTTTTATGCTCTCGGTGCAGTTCGGAACTCCGCCGTTCACAAATTTCAAAGATATATCATCGGCAGCCGCAAGGGCAAAATCAGGCGCAGTAATTTCTCTGCGTGATTTGCTTGATATCGCCGTTATGTTAAGGCAGATACGTGACCTTGACAGATGGTATTCGGGCTGTGAAAATGTCGAAACGGATTTAAGCTACCTGTTTTCACAGCTTTCACCGAATGATTATCTCCTTGAAAAACTCGAAAGGTCCATTATATCCGAAACCGAGATATCAGATGCCGCAAGCCCCGAACTTGCCGCAATAAGGCGGAAAATAAACCGTGC
>JAFYFU010000108.1 GCA_017543595.1 Ruminococcus sp.
ACTATTCATATACTCCCGTACCCGACAACAGCGCAAGCGTAGTTGACAATTCAGGCGGCAGTGTAGTCGATAACGGCGGCGGTATCGTTGACAATGGCGGTGGTGTCGTTGATAACGGCAGCGGTGTCGTTGATAACGGCGGCGGTGTCGTTGATAACGGCGGTGGTGTCGTTGATAATGGCGGTGGCGGCGATTCAGGCGGATATATCGTTGACGGCGGCGGTGTCGATAATGGCGGCGGCGGAGTTGTTGACGGTGGCGGCGGTGTCGTTGACGGCGGAGGAGCTGTTGACGGCGGCGGTGTCGTTGACGGCGGAGGAGTATAATCCTCGGAGTCTGCTATATTTTCAGCTATTTCTTTGAATATCGGGGCGGCGGAATCATTTCCGTAACCGCCGTCCTCATAAAGAACGGTTATGGCATACTTTGGATTTTCCGCAGGAATAAAGCCTGTTATCCATGCATGGCATAATTCCTCATCATTTTCATTGAATTTTCCTGTCTGTGCAGTCGAAGTTTTTGCGCCTGCACGGACATTTTTTGTAAAGGCATTTGATTTTTCACTGACTGCCGAAATCATCATATTTTTGAGCATATCCGCAGTATCGGGATTGATTATCCTTGATTTCTGCGGAATTTTTTCGTCCGAAACGGTTTTCCCGTCAACGGTTATCCCCCTGATTATCCGCATAAACGGGAGTTCTCCGCCGTTTGCAACTGCACAGGTAAAACGGTTTATCTGCAAGGGCGAAGCCGTAAGTTTTCCCTGCCCGAAAGAAAAATTCGCAAGTTCCGCAGGAATATTCAAATCCTCAGCAGTCGGAAGAACTCCGCCTGCCGAACATATACCCTCACAAAGCTGAATCTGTTTCCCGAAACCGAAAGAGGACGCAAGCCCCCTGAATTTCATTATGTCAAAACTTCTGCTCATGCTTATGAAATAAGTATTGCAGGAATTTTCCAGAGCCTGAGACATATTCTGTCTGCCGTGACCGTCAAGCTTATGACAGTTGAAAATCTGCCCGAAAATATTTATGCTTCCCGTGCAGTCATATATATAATTTTTATACCCCTCGCTGATACCCTCGCAGGCGGTTACAAGCTTGAATATCGAACCGACACCATAGGCACATAAGGCACGGTTTATAAGCGGACTGTTTTCATCTTTCAAAGCCTCATCAAGCCTGTACCACTGATACTGCGGAAAGCTTGCAAGTGCCAGAATATCGCCGTTTTTTACATCTGATACGACAATTGCGCCTTTTTTCATGAAACGCCCTGCATTTTCGCAGATTTCCTGAATATTCTTATCAATTGTCAGGACTGTTCCCATATCGGAACTTTTACTTTTCCTGACGGATTTTCCGTCCCCTATGAGGACATTCCCGAAACCGTCCGTTGAATAGGTTACGGAATTTATATTATTGTCATTCCGCAGTATTCTGTCATAAGCGTATTCAATTCCCGAAACTCCTTTATTTTCGGATATATAGCCTATAATATGCTGTGCGGTCTGCCTGCCCGAATATCTTTTCGGAATCCTGAAAACCGTAAGCCCTGCGGATTCTTTAAGCCCTGATTTGCAAATGAAAGAAAAAGGCTTTCCCTCTTTGAATTTCCCGTCAAAATAATTCCTGTCCACGGCATAATCCGATATATCATCATAATTTACGGCACTCGGAACAATTACAGCCTGATAATAATATTCCCTGTTCACAAGAGGAATCATATTTCTGTCATATATACTCCCCTGTGATTTGTCGGCATTTATCGTCACAAAAGAATCCGAAATATTTGTTTTTACATATGAAGTTTCGGACGAAAGATAAAAATACCTCAGAGATATTAAAGTAAAAAGTATAAAAAATACCGCAACAAGAATTATTATTCTGTTTTCTGATTTTTTTCTCATATTTGAAATGGGGGAAGCCGCCCTTTGGTGCTTGACACATTCACTCAAAAATCAAAGATTTTTTCGTTCATTTGTGTCAAGGGGCGGCTGTTCCCCCAAACCCCCTGTTTTTTAATATAATTATGCATTAAAAATCCCCCTGCTGTATATTATTTACAGCAAAGGGGAAATTATTTATTCAAGGACAATTGTAAACGGTCCGTCATTGCACAAACTTACTTTCATATCCGCACCAAAAACTCCCGTTTCGGTTTTAAAGCCTTTGTTCCTGCAATATTCAACAAAATAATTATAAAGCTTTTCAGCCTTTTCGGGATTTCCTGCCTGAATGAAATTCGGTCTGTTGCCTTTACGGCAGTCGGCATAAAGTGTAAACTGCGAAACAACCAAAATTTCTCCGCCAACGTCCGAAAGAGAAAGATTTATTTTGTCGTTCTCATCTGAAAATATACGCAGTTTCAGAATTTTTTCGGCAAGCCTTTCGCAGTCTTTTTCGGTATCTTCCTGACCGACACCAAGAAGAATAAGATAGCCTTTGTTTATTTCTCCGCATATATTGCCGTTTACAGAAATACTTGCGGAAGATACTCTTTGTAAAACTATTCTCATATTTAAAGTCGTCAGATTTGCGCTTTTGGTGCTTGTCATTTCGTTCACTCCGCTATGCTTCGTTCACTCTCATGACAAGGCGCAAATCTTCCTCCTGACCTCCTCGTTAAAATTAAAACAAATGCCCTTTATTATAATTCCGAATTATTTTCTTACGATTTCCATTTCAAAGGGCTTTAATTCAAGCTTGTTCTTTCCGACAGAAGAAAGAATACTGTACATTGATTTCGGGAGAGGTATTGCCACTTCCCTTTCGGAATTGTTGAAGAAGAATATATATTCATCTCTGCCGTTTGTTCTTGTTGTGACTTCAACTCCTACGGGGAGTCCCTTTAATCTCGGAATACCAGTCTGTTTCATGAGATTTGATGCAAAGCTTTCATAGAAATCCGAATTGCAGAGCGTTCCGACATAGTATGCAACTCCCGAACAGTATCTGTTAAGTGTTACCGCAGAAGTTCCGCTGTAAAAACTGTCGGCATATTCGGCATAAGTCCTTGCGGTAGTCGGCTGTATTATATCGCACCACTGACGGCATACATATTCATTTCCTGCAAAATCCTTTATTTTGTTTTCGGAATATCCTATCGGGTCATATTCAACAATTTCTGCACCTATAAGTTCCTTGTAAACTGTCGGGAGTTTATCCATAATGCAGTTATTGTTTCCGTCTTTGACACCGCTCCTGTGAGTGAGAACAACTGTTCCGCCGTTTATTACATAGCGGTAGATATTCTCGACAGCCTCTTTTTTGTAGACAAACATACTCGGAGCGATTACAAGCTTATACCCCGATAAATCCGATTCAGGGGATATTATATCGACATTTGCGCCGTAACGCATAAATGCCTTATGAAAAGTTTTTATTATGTCAAAATAATTATAGCCTGCGGTCTGCGGCTGATTTCTCAGGGCATAATCATTGTCGGCACTGTATAATATAGCTATATCGGATACTATCCTTGTGGTATCAATAACATCAAGCCTTGAAACTACTTTGCAGAGTTCCGAAAATTCAAAGAATCTTCTGCCTGGTACATTGCTGTGGTCTATAAGTCCGTGCCAGAACATTTCCGCACCTTTTACGGCTGTCCTCCAACGGAAATGTATTACCGTATCCGCACCGTGAGCCATAGCCTGCAAACTGTAACCCATAATCATATTGGGCTTTGGTGCAGTAGACATGGGCGACCAGCTTCCCGTTATTCCGCTCAACTGTTCCATTACCCAGAAATTCTGTTCTTTTATTCCCCTCATGAAATCAAGGTGAAAAGCATGGGAATAAAGGCTTTCAGGGTCTTTCGGAATATTTATGGGCGGATAGTTGTCATATGAAACAAAATCAAGCTTGTCAAAAAGCTTATAGAAATCAGGGGTATTCTCGCAGAACCATGTATTTGTGGTAACAGGAATTTTCGGATTTTCTTTTCTTATCTCAAAGAGAATATCCTTGATATATTCATTCACACTGTTGCAGGTAAATCTGTACCATTCAAGGCAAAGTGCGGGATTCTGCCATTCTCTCGGATAAGCTGTCGGCGGTTCTATCTGCGAAACATCGCTGTATTCGTTGCTCCAAACTTCATTTCCGAACACGAAATTTATATTATTTATATTGTCAAATCTGTCCGTAAGCCAAAGCCTGAATTTTTCCTTGCACTCGTTACAGCAGCACTGATATGCTTCAAGTTCGTTGTCAATCTGCCATGCGATAACGGCAGGTTCTTTTCCGTATCTTATTAAAAGCTGAGAAGTTATATTTCTTGCATATTTCAGGAAAACAGAAGAATTTATGCACCTGTGACCTCTTATGCCTGTCTGTATTCTTTTTCCGTCCCTTCCAACCTGAATTATTTCGGGGTGTTTCTGATAAAGCCACAAGGGCGGACAGTTTGTCGGAATACAGAGTATTATTCCTATTGAATATCTCTTGAATATTTCAATTATTTCGTCAAGCCATTTAAAATTATAATGACCTTCTTTCGGTTCAAGCTTTGACCATGAAAATTCCGCAAGGCGAACGGCTTTAACTCCTGTTTTCGCCATAAGTTCGGCATCTTTGAGCCATAAAGACTTGTCCCATTGTTCGGGGTAATAATCTACACCTATCTTCAATTCAATCACCTCTATTTAAAATCGTCAGATTAATAATCCAAAATTAGTATAAATATTTAATCATACACTTTTCAGAATAATTCCGAATTACAAATCATATTCTATTATCTGGCAGTTTCCCATAAACCAGTTACTGTATTCAGATGTTGTCATATCATGGAAATAAGTTTCTATCATACGGCAAACACCGCCATGACTTACAAGAAGTATATTTTTACCATTATATTTTTTAATAATATCATCAAGGAAACTGTAAACCCTGTGCGACAACTGCAAAAGGGATTCGCCTGTTTTTCCCATTCTCACGGCGAACAATTCCTTATCAGCCGCAAATATATCACTTCTCTGCTGACCCTCATATTCTCCGTAGTCCCACTCCCTGAGCCTTTCGTCAAAAATTATTTCCTTACTGCATTTTCCTGCGGCATATTCTGCGGTAGTTTTTGCCCTGAGCATTGGAGAGGAAATTATAATATCAATATCAAGACTTTTAACTTTTTCCGCAAAAATTTCAGCCTGAGAAATTCCCGTATCATTAAGGGGAATATCCGTAGTGCCTAAAATTTTATTTTCCCTATTGAAATCCGTTTCCCCGTGTCTTGCCGAATAAATCTTCATATATTAATTGCCTTTCTGAGTTCTTCACCCGCTGTTTTGAGAATCAATTCGCTTGGATTTTCTCCGCCCATAATTCTTGCGATTTCGGCTGTTCTGCCGTCAAAGTCAAGCTGTGTGACATGGGTTTCGGTTCTGTCGTCAATTATCTGCTTTTCAATCATAAGGTGATTATCCGCCATTACAGCTATCTGCGAGAGATGAGTAACGCATATGACCTGTCTGACTTTTCCGATTTCACGGAGTTTTATGCCGATTTTCTGGGCAGCTTTTCCGCTTACGCCTGTATCTATTTCGTCAAAAATCATAGTCGGGATACTGTCTTTGTCGGCGATTACGCTTTTCAGTGCAAGCATGATTCTTGAAAGTTCACCGCCTGAGGCAATTTTTGATATGGGCTTTGGTTCTTCGCCCTTGTTTGCTGATATAAGAAATTCGATATTATCCATGCCGTTTATGGTGAGTTTTCCTTTTTCGTGCTTTACGCTTATTATAACGCCTGACATATTAAGAAATTCAAGTTCCGCAGTTACCTGTTTTGAAAATTTTTCTGCGGTTTTCTCACGGTATTCATATAAAGCCTTAGCCTGTTCCGTTACGGTATGCAGGAGATTTTCACGCTTTTCGGAGAGTTTTTTAATTTCGCTGTCGAAACTTTCAAGCATTACAATCTGCTTGCAGGCATTGTCATATAAATTAACAAGCCCCTCGCAGTCTGCGGAATATTTTCTTTTTAACTTATTTATAAGTTCAAGGCGTTCGGAGAGATATTCAAGACGCTGACCGTCAAGTTCAACTCTGTCGGCTATTTTTTCAAGTTCCGAGGCTATATCCGAAAGTTCTATTTCAACGGCTGAAAGTCTTTCATAGAGGGCTGAAAGTTCCTCATCATCGTCCGTATAGGCTGAAAGTTCCGATTCTGCGGAAACTATCATATCATTTACTGCTTCCTCGTCCGTTATTATCCTTATAGCGTTATTTATTGAAATTATAGTTTTTTCGGAATTTTTGGCATTGCGGTATTCTTTTTCAAGTTCGTCATCTTCGCCTGCCTCTATATTCAAATCTCCTATGTCGCTTATTATTTCGTTGAAATATTTTATTTTTTCAATGCGTCCCTGTTCCTGCTTTTTTAACTCACCGAGTTTTCTTGCGGTCTGCTGTAATTCCCTGAATGTACTGCGGTATTCTTCAAGGAGAGTATTGTCTCCGCCGAAATCGTCAAGTATCTGCAAATGCTTTTCGCTGTCAAGGAGAATCTGGTTATCGTGCTGACCGTGAATATTTATCAGCATAGAGCCTATTTCCCTGAGAGTAGATGCGGAGGCGGTTCTGCCGTTTATTCTTGAAACACTTCCGCCGTCAGCGTTTATCTCCCTTGTAAGGCTTATTTCGGAATCGTCATGGGCTATTCCGAGTTCATCGAGTTTTTCGCCGAGTTCATCGGAAATTTCTGTGAAAAGTGCGGTTATTACGGCTTTGTCGCAGCCTGTGCGAACAATGTCCTTACTGCTTCTGTGACCGAGTACGGCATTTATACCGTTTATGAGTATTGATTTACCCGCACCTGTTTCGCCTGTGAAAATATTTAAGTTTTCCGTCAGCGGTATGACGGCTTCTTTTATTACAGCAAGATTTCTGATATAGATTTCTTTGAGCATATATTTATTTATCCTTACCTTCTGCTAAAAATTTCGCTCCTGAATTTCTTTGAAAGCTTTTTTGCGTCAGCTTCACTTCTGACAAGTATGAAGATAGTGTCATCTCCTGCGATTGTTCCGACAACACCTTCATGCTTTACGGAATCAATAGCCGCACAAGTTCCCTGTGCCATACCTGCACGGCATTTCAGAACTATTGTATTCATGGCATAGTCAACCGAAACGACTGCTTCTTCAAAAAGGCTTTTTTCCGCAACTGCTGCGGCAGGGAGCGTATACCTGTAAACACCGTTTTCATCTCTTTGCTTGACAAGGGACAACTGTTGTATATCTCTTGAAAGTGTCGCCTGTGTGGTCTTTATTCCTTTTTCTTTCAAAAGGGATATAAGCACTTCCTGAGTGGCGACAGGTTTTTCTGCTATTATTTCAAGTATTGCATCATGTCTGCGATTTTTCATATAACTCAATCTCCGTTTACAAAATTCAATATTATTTTATCGGTCTGCAAAGTTTACGGCAGAGCGATTCGTGAAAGGAATTGCCTATAAGATTAATAAATTTAACGTTGTTTTTACCTCTTACTATTTCTATTGAATCATTTTCCCCAAGTTTTCTGTACAGGTCGCCGTCAATGCTTATTACCATTGATTCATCGCCTGACGTTTTATCGGTTATACGCAGTTTTCTTCCGCATGAAAAAAGTGTTGCCCTCGAAAAAAGAGAGTGCGGACATATCAATGTCATCTCTATACATTCAAGGTCAGGTTCGATAACAGGTCCTCCCGCCGAAAGTGCATAGGCTGTCGAACCCGAAGGCGTACTTATAAGCACACCGTCCGCACGGTATTTTCCAACAAGATATCCGTCCGAATAAACATCAAAATCACATATTCTGAACCCTCCCGATTTTACAGCAACTTCATTAAGGGCGGTATATGTAGTTTTGCCCTCATCGCCCGAAAATGTCACATCAAGGGTCATTCTTTCGGAGACTTCATAATTTCCGTTTTTGAGCAGAGCAAGCTTGTCAAGCTGGTCGGCTTCAAGTCCCGCCATAAATCCGAGTGTTCCCGTATTTATACCGAGAAGTTTTGTGTCAGTTCCGATTAAATATTTTGCACATCTTAATATAGTTCCGTCACCGCCGATTGCTATGACGAAATCGGCATTTTTCACAGATACGTCAATATCCTCAAACTTTACAAAAGATTTGTCCGCAAAATTATCCCTGAACTGTCCGCTTATGCTTACCTCAATGCCCGTATAATTCAGCATATCGCAGGTTCGCCTCGCACAGCCGAGTGCGTTTCTCTTTTGAAAATTGGGATAAAGGACTGCTTTCATCAAACCACCCCTTTTATAATTCCGTAAAAGCAGTATTTACAATTTTTCCGAAATCATATTCATATGCACATTCATCTGATTTTTTCAGCAAAGCAAGATATTCAATATTTCCGCTTCCTCCCTTTACAGGCGAATGAGTGAGCATATCTGCGGAAAATCCTGTCTGAGCGAATTTTCCGCATAAATCCGACAATATCCTCTCATGAACTTTTCTGTCCTTTACGATTCCTCCCTTGCCAATATCTTTTCTGCCTGCCTCAAACTGCGGTTTTATCAGCACAGCGGCGCAGGCATTATTTTTAAGAAGTCTGTATATATCAGGCAGGATTTTTTCAAGCGAAATAAATGAAACGTCCGCACATATGAAATCCGCCTGTCCGCCCGTATCTTCCTCTGTAACGTTCCGTATATCGGTATTTTCCATGTTTATAACACGGCTGTCGTTTCTTAATTTTTCGGCAAGCTGACCTTTTCCGACATCTACGGCATAGACTTTTTCCGCACCGTGCATAAGCATATATTCCGTGAATCCGCCCGTTGATGCACCGATATCAATGCAGATTTTACCGCTGAAATCAATGTTGAAAGCTTCCGCAGCCTTCTGCAATTTCAAAGCCCCACGCCCCACATATATTTCTTTCTCTGTTGAAATTATATTGTCGTTTTCGGAAACATTGTCGGAGGGCTTTTTAGCCGTTATGCCGTTCACGGTAACAGCACCTGATTTTATCATTTCTTTGGCTCTTTCCCTGCTCCTTGCTATTCCCCTTGAAACAAGTTCACTGTCAAGTCTCGGCATTTTTTCTCCTCACATAATCGGCTATTTTTCCGCATGAAAGCCCCTGTTTTTCAAGGGCTGACCTGACTTTTGCCTGCTTTACGAATCCCTCAACGGCTATACGGCTGTAATCTCCGCAATAGCCCGATTCAGCAAGCATAAAGCCGATTTTTTCGGAAATACCGCCCATTCCGACAGATTCTTCAAAGAAAATTATTTTCCTGTAATTTTTAATTTCTTCAATCATTTCACGGCGCAGGGGGAATATTTTTGTGAGTTTGAGCCTGTCGCATATTATACCGTCAGAATTTAAAAGTGTCTGTGCCTTGTATATTTCATTGTAGATTCTTCCGTATGATATGAGAAGAATATCGCTGTTGTTTTTTACAAATGTATAATCAGTGTTGACAAAATCCTCATTGAAGGAAATTTCCTCCGCACCTCTCGGATAACGCACCGCAACAAGTCCGCTGTTTGCATAGAGTGCCTTTTTCATGCAGAGTTTAAGTTCCGCATAGCTCGCAGGGGAATATATGGTTGTGTTCGGTATTGTCGAAAGCATGGGAACATCAAAAAGCCCCTGATGAGTTTCTCCGTCCTCGCCGACTATTCCCGCACGGTCAACTCCCAGAACGATATGAAGTCCGCCTATGGCGATATCATGCACAAGCTGGTCATAACTCCTCTGCAAAAATGTCGAATACACCGCAAAAACAGGTATCTGTCCCATTGAGGCAAGTCCGCCCGCAAAGGTAACGGCGTGCTGTTCGGCTATTCCCACATCATAAAATCTTTCAGGGAATCTCTCCGCAAAAAACTGCAAGCCCGTACCGTATTTCATGGCGGCTGTTATGGCGCATATTCTGTCATCTTTTTCCGCAAGGTTAAGGAGTTCCTTTCCGAAAACCGTTGAATAACATTCCGAAACGGAAACTTCGGGATTTCCCGTAACAGCGTCAAATTTTGCAACTCCGTGGTATTCTCCGGGGTTTTTCTCCGCAGGGAGATATCCTTTTCCCTTGGTGGTATTCACATGAATAAGCACAGGCTTGTGATAGGATTTCGCCATATGCATTACCTGTTCAAGTTCCGAAAGATTGTGACCGTTTACAGGTCCGAGATATACATATCCCATATCTTCAAACATGGTTCTTTCAAACATTGCGGATTTAATTGAATCTTTTGCATTTTTTATGCCCTTTGCGACTTTCATTCCGACTATCGGGATATGAGAGAGATTTTTTTCAACTTTTCTCTTTGTACGCAGATATCTTTCCGTATTTCTCAGCCTTGTGAGATATTTTCCGAGCGAACCGACACTTTTCGATATTGACATATTATTGTCATTGAGAATTACAATAAGATTGCTGTTCGGTTCTTTTCCGCCGTTGTTCATTCCCTCATAGAAAAGACCGCCCGTCATAGCACCATCACCAATTACGGCAACAACATAATTATCCTTGTTCTGCAAACGCATAGCCTCTGCAATTCCGCAGGCAACAGATACAGATGTACTGCTGTGACCCGAAATATATACATCATGTTCGGATTCTTCGGGCTTCGGAAATCCCGACAAGCCGTTTTCCTGCCTTAAAGTCGAAAATTTGTCAAGCCTGCCCGTAAGCATTTTATGCACATATGACTGATGGCCTACGTCCCATATGATTTTATCATCAGGGGAATCAAAATTTCGGTGCACAGCCACTGTAAGTTCAACAACTCCCAAATTTGAGGAGAGATGTCCGCCCGTCTTTGAAACAGTCGAAATAAGTATATTTCTTATTTCGGTACAAAGATATCTGCACTGCCTCAGTGAAAGTTTTTTCAAATCCATCGGCAGATTAAGTTCCCTGACAGAAATCCTTCCGCCGTCATTTATAAAATCCATAAGCTTTTAATCCCTTATATTATTTTGTACGTTTCAGAAGTTTCTCTGTAAGTTCTCTGAGGAAACTGCTGTTTGCTATTCTGTCAAGACAGGAAAGTGCTTCATTTGTGATTTCGTCTGCGATTTCCCTTGCCTTTTCAACTCCGTAGAGAGTTACAAAAGTGGTTTTGTTTTCTTCGGCATCACTTCCGACAGGTTTTCCTATTTCTTCGGGATTTCCCTCAACGTCAAGGATATCGTCTATTATCTGGAATGCAAGTCCGAGCCTGAATCCGTAGTCTGCGGCTATTCCTATAACAGTTTCGGACGCTCCCGCACATATACAGCCCATAACGCACGAAACAGCTATAAGCTGACCTGTTTTGCACCTGTACATATTTCTCAAATTATCCTCATCTACGTCTGTGCGGTTTTCGTTTTCCATGTCTATTACCTGACCGCCAATCATGCCGTCTTTTCCAGTAGCTTTTGCAAGTGCGGATATAATTTTAACTTTCTGTTCGGGGGAAAGTCTGTTATCCTCCGCTATTATTCCGTAGGGAAGTACAGAAAGTGCATCGCCTGCAAGAATAGCCATAGCCTCACCGTAAGCCTTGTGGCAGGAAAGCTTTCCCCTGCGGAAATCATCATTGTCCATAGCGGGCAAATCATCATGAATAAGTGAGAACGTATGTATCATTTCTATTGCACAGGCAGGGGCTTTTGCGGTTTTTATATTTCCGCCGAGAGCCTCGCAAAAAGCATAGACAAGCACGGGTCTTATTCTTTTTCCGCCTGCTTCAAGGGAATAATTCATAGCCTCGATAAGATTTTTCTGGGCTTCGTTTTCAGGCGTACAGACATTGTACTCCCTGAGATTTTCCTCTGTATAATTTATATATTTATTCAGCTTTTCGCTGAAATTACTCATATCATTCATCTGACATATCCTCCGTTATTTTAATTTTGGCTTCGTCAAGCTGTTTTCTGCACAGCACTGCAAGCCCTGCACCCTCACTGTAAAGCTGTACAGCCTTTTCAAGCGGAATATCGCCTTTTTCAAGTTCGGAAACTATGTTTCCGAGTTTCTTCATATTTTCTTCAAAAGAAAGTTTTTCTTCCATACTATCACCATTTGTTTTTTATTTCGGCATCTGCACCGCCGTTTCCGAAATCAATTTTTATTGTATCCCCCATATTTATATCATTGGAATTTTTAATTATATGCTCTCCGCTGTAAACAACGGAATATCCCCTTGCAAGCACTTTCAGCGGACTGAGATTTTCAAGCATTGATGTTTTCTCGGAAAAAATATTTTCCTGCTTTCCCATATATATTCTGTAAGCTGATTTCAAATCCTTTTCAAGCGAATTTAATTTCTGTTCGCTGAGTTCAATTTTTTTCTGCGGAGAATTTGATTCAAGGGAATAAGTTAAATATTTAAGCCTGCTCTCCGTCCTTGCAAGATATGTTTCGGCGATGTTCTTCATTCGCCTTTCAAGGAGTTCTATTTTCCCGTAAAGGGAATTTATATCAGGCACAGCAAGTTCCGCAGCCGCAGATGGTGTAGGCGCACGCAAATCAGCCGCCATGTCACACAGGGATATATCTGTTTCATGACCTACCGCAGATATTACAGGGGCTTTGCAGTTGTATACCGCACGGGCAACCTTTTCGGAATTGAATGAACTCAAATCCTCCGCCGAACCGCCTCCCCTGCCGACTATTACAACATCACAGTTTTCAGCTTTTTTTATTCCACGGCATATGGATTCAACGGCAGTTTCACCCTGAACCACAGCATTTACCGCATAGATTTCCGCAAGGGGATATCTTCGGCTTATGACATTTATAATATCCCTGACCGCCGCACCTTTAAGAGAAGTCACAACACCTATTTTTTTAGGTATCTGCGGAACAGGTCTTTTGCGTGAAAATATTCCCTCATCGGAAAGTTTCTTTTTGAGCTGTTCAAAAGAAACAGCCTCTTTTCCTGTGCCGTCAGCTATAATGTCATTTACTGTAATGCGGTAATTTCCTCTCGGTTCGTATACGGTAACTTTTCCGCAGACAACTACCGACATACCGTCAGCGGGCTTGAATTTCAGGCGTTTAAGCACATCATGAAAAACAACTGCCCCGACAAGGCTTTCGCTGTCTTTGAGATTGAAAAACAGATAATTCTTTTTTCCACGGCTGTAAGAAGAAACATCTGTTATTTCTCCTCTGATAAAAATATTTGACAGATTTCTGTCGCCCCTGAAAACAGACGCAAGATAGGTATTAAGCTGCGTCACGGTTATTATGCTCATATATTTTTCTCCGTATTCTTCAAATATCCGTATATAGCCACACCTGCGGCATTGTCGCATGAAAATTCAGGCTTTGCGAAATATGAATCGGGAAATTTAATTAATATTTTTTCCCTTATGATATAGTCCGACATCACACCGCCTGCGAATACAAGCGGTAAATTTCCGTATTCGTTCACGGCATATTCCGTCATGGAAACTATTGTTACGGCTATCGTGTCAAGGCAGAATTTCGCCGTATTTTCGGGAGATTCTCCCCTGTCTACCATATCACGGCACTTGTTTTCAAGACCTGAAAGACAGCAGTTTCCGTTCTTTAAGACAGCCTTCGTTTTAAATTTTTTATCTGATTTTATGGCAAGTTTTTCAAGTTCCGCACCGCAGGGGAATTTAAGCCCAAGCATAACGCCTGTGCGGTCAATTGCCTGTCCTGCCTTTAAATCGAGAGAAGTTCCGATTTCAGATATATTTAAAATATTTTCTTTATCGGGCTGACACAAAAGACAGTCCGTTGTGCCTCCGCTTATGTGAAAAGCTATGAATTTTTCTTTTGCCAGTTCAAGCTTATCCGCAGAATACAGTGCCGCAAGTATATGCCCTATCTGGTGGGAAGTCCCGTACATAGGGATATTTTCAACAGCCGAAAGTGAACGTCCGAAACCCTCTCCGCACAGAAAACACGGCATATATGAGCCTTCAATATTTCGGGGTCTTAAAGATGCCGAAACCGCCGAAATATTCCTCTTTCCGCATTTTTTAAATAATTTTTCGGTGATTTCGGGGAGCTGTCTTGTGTGGTGGAATACTGCATCGCTCTGGCGCAGACCGAGCTGACCCTCTCTGACGGGGAGCAGCATTTTCTCCTGTATTATGCGGTTTTCTTCACTGACATAAAGTGCAATTGAAGTGGTGTAGTTGCTTGTGTCTATACCGAGAAAATCAGGCATCTTTTTTGTCTCCGTTTTTGTGGTCACGGGAAAACGCTCCGAGTATGCCGTTTATGAATGAAGAATCCTCCTGATAAGTATAGACGGACGAAAGCTTTACAGCCTCGCTTATTGCGGCATTCATTGGAGTATTCTCATCATAGAGACACTCATAAAGTGCAAGCCTGAGTATTGCTATATTTAATTTTGAAATTCTGTTGAAACTTCTTGACCTGCTGTATGATGAGATAATCTCATCAAGTTCGTCCTTGTGTTCAAGAGTACCGTCAACAAGTTTCTTAACCTCATCATTTACGGTTATCTCGCTTATTTCTTCGGCAATATCGTAGAGTTCCTGTATATCATCATCACGCAGAAGCTGTTCAAACAGCAGTTTAAATGCGCTGTCACGGATTTCACGTCTTGTCATTTTCTATCTCCTTTGCATCAATCAAATACTGCGCCGACAATTGCAACATTTACTCTTGCAACGGCAACGCCTGTCATATTCTGAACATTTTCCTTTACGGCAGACTGAACTTCCTGTGCAACAGCGGAAGCTTTTTCACTGCCTTTTATTTTAATATTTATGTCAATTGCCGCAACGTCACCCATCATGCTTATTTTGATTGGTCCGTTGTTTTTAAGCTTTGACATTTTGTTTATTTCACCGCCGAGACTTGCAACACCCTTTACATCAAGTGTCGCAAGTTTAGCAACGGTTATTATAACGTCCTCTGATATTTTGAGTCTGCTGACAGCAGTTTTCTTAACATCGTCCATTTTTTGACCTCCTGTTTTTAGGAAATACGGGTTTAAAAAACCTCACATCTATATTATACCAAAAAAATTCCGAATGTTCAACTATTTCACCTCAAAAATTCTTATATTTTCTACTGAAACTTCTGACTCGCCGAGAATTATCTCTTTTATGGAGGCTGCCTGTGCCTTGTCAAGCCCCTCAGTCTTTACAACGACCTTTGCGGTTTCGCCGTCAAGATAGGCAACGCAGTCCTCAAAGCCCTGAGCTTTTACAAGAGATTCAATAGTTCCCTCCGATTCTATGAGTTTTGAAACTTCAACGGCATCAATGGCATTTGCAACCATTTCATCTTCTGTTACATCTCCTCCGCCTATCATGGTTTGCAAAGTCTGCACAGCTTCATCACGGTTATTCATTTGTCAAGCCTTGCCTGTGCGAAATAATCACGCACAACGGGTTCGGGTTCGGCATTTACAAATTCCGTATCGCCGTAATTTACAGTATCTTCCGTTTTTGAAACGCTGAGAGTATCGCTGTTTCCTTTCATATCGGGAGCTGTTGTGTAGTTTATGTATACCGCCGCCGCAAGCATAAGCGTAAGGCAGGTCATAATTATCTGTTTCTTTCCTATAATCATAGTAGGCTTTTTCATATTTATTTTCTCCTTTACTTCATCTGAGTCACAAAAATTTTGCTTGTGGGAAGTCCGAGTGCCGAGGATACAGCTTTATAAATTCTCTCCTGAACGACAGGACTTCCGCAGCCTGTACAGGCTATGACTGCGCCTGTGATTTCGGGTGTTCTGACGGTTTCAACAAGGGCTGATTTTTCGCCTCCTCCGACTATTACATATTTTATATCCTCCTCCTTCTGATTCTCCGAAGATTTGCTGTTTTTTTCAACGGCATAGACATATTTTTCGCCTGTTCCGACAGAGAGATAAACTTTTACATCTCCTGCACCGTCAATATTTTCAAGAAAATCTTCAAGGCGTTTTTCTGTTTCCCTGCAATAGCTTTCCGCAGTAATTTCTTCCGATACGGGCTTTATATCTTTATTGTCCGCAGTATTTTTCCCCGTATCAAAAGAAGAAATCATTATCAGAACAAGTCCTGCAAGTCCGAGAATTACAACTGCCGTTGTCTTTTTTTCTTTTACAATATTTTTTAATTTCTCATAAATTTCCATTTATGACCTCCGTGCCGTCACCGAGAGTTTCTTTTATTATTCTTTCAGCCCCCGAAAAATCATCAGTCTTTATTTTCACCCTGTTAATAGATATGCTGAAATCCTCATAAATATTAACTTCCGTTTCAAGTTCTCCGCAGTGTATTCCTGCTGCCGTTATTTGTTCCGTCAAAATCTCCGATATATTTTTTTCGGTCTGTTTTTTAAGTTCCTCCGAATATATATCCGTTGAATAATTATATTCCGCAAGGTCAAAATCATTCACGGACGGAATATCAAGTTCAGCCATGCCATTCAAAAAGGGCGATATGAGAACAAGTGCAAGTATGAGATTAAGCATAAATTTTAACTGACTGCCGAATTTCGTTCCTGCCGTGAAATTTTCCATTATGCATATCCCGACAGATACCGCACAAGCCGCCCTCACAGCGTTTTTTATCTCCTCCATAAGTCACCCCATTGTATTCATAAGTATTGCCGAGCATAATATAAACATCATGGAATAGCAGACAATAAGGCTTTGCGCTATTGCAAGACCACTGTCAAAACTTTTAAGTAATTTTGTTATGGGGTCTGCCGAGAATAATTCCGCCGCAGCACTGCCCGTCCACATTACAAACCGAAATATCATTAGTTCTATAATGGGAGGAAGCATAACAAGCAATATCGCAGTTATCCCGACTGAACCGACTGTGGCTTTTATAACGTCAAAACTCCCCCTCACCGTTGCATATGCGTCCGAAACCGCACCGCCCACAATGGGGACTGCCCCCGAAAGCACAAATTTTGCGGTTTTTGATGCGAAACTGTCGGCTTTTCCTGCAATTGTGCATTTAAGGCTTACAAATCCCGTGAAAAGCGTTATAATTGAAGTTATTGCCCAGACAGTAATTTTTTTAATTAACTGAACTACTGCGTCAAGGGAATTGTTCGGAAAAATACTCCCCGTCACCGACAAAGCCGCTGAAATTCCAAGTATCGGCAAAAGAAAATTCCTGCTGAACTCCACTATTATTTCAGATGCCGCAAGTATCATTATATTATATACCCCTGCCGAGGATATTCCTCCGCCAGCAACCGATACCGCAGTAAATACAGGCACAAATACAGCCAAAAATCCGCCTCCTCTTTCGAGCGAGGAAAATGTATTTTCATATACCTGCATAAGCTGAGGAAATATGACCGAAACTGCCGCCATCACGCATATCATGCTGTATATCGCATTTTTTTCGGACTTCATCACCTCCCCGAAACTTTTCATTACTGCCGTGAAAATAATTATCATAAATATTTCCGCAAGGATTCTGAAAGGTGCTGATATTCTGTAAAGCGTATATTCTTTTATTGTTTTAACTATCTCACCGACTGACAAATCATCTATATCCTGCGAATTACAGCCTATATCATAATCTTCAAGCATACTGTCGAGTTCCTGATTTATTTCGGAAAATTCCGCAGAATATGCCGTAAACGGCTTTACGGGGAGAAATATAATTAAAATTATTAAAATAATTATTCTTTTCATACAAACCTAAATTATTTCGTTTATTTTTTCAACAAGCATTTTGAGAACAGGCATACTCATGAAAGTTATCGCCCCTCTGCCCCATATTTCCGCAGCCGAGGCAATTGAATTTTCTCCGCTGTCCCGACAGATTTCGCAGGATATCTCCGTAATGAAACACACTGCTGTCGCCTTGAATATCAGCGATATGTAATTTTCGGATATGCCTGCCGAGGCGAAAATTTCCCTTATATCCGATATCATGGGTTTGAGAAAATACAAAAATCCGCCGAGTATCCCAATGCAGGCGGCAAGGGCAACAAGCAAGGACTGTTCCATGCAGTAGCGTTTCAGCAGGACGGCAAGCACCGCCGCACATATGCAGAATACCGAAACTGTAAAGCAATTTTCTACCATAAGCCGAACACCGTCTTGACCGTATCGAACAAATCGCCGATTTCCTGAACTATTATCACAAGCACAACGATAAGCCCCGCAAGAGTGGTCATCATTGCCTGTTCCTCACGTTCCGCACGTTTCAGGACAAGATTCAGAACCGCCACAATAATTCCCGTTCCCGCAATTTTAAAAATCAGGTCAATATCCACTTCCACCCCTCCTATATGACAAGAATACCTGCGGTTATGCCTGCAAGAATACCTATACTGCGGAAAAGCCTGCCTTTTTTCTCATATTCGGAATCACGCTGAGATTTCAGAAGTTCCGTTTCGGCTTTCAGGGAATTTAAAATATTTAACTGGCTTTCCGCATCGCTTGTCCCGACAGTGTTTCCGACAATTATTAAAATATTTTTTTCTTTTTCGGGGATATTTTTCTGAGAATACACGGCTTTTTCCCATGACAGATGAAAATTTTCGTTGTAATCATAATTTTCGGGGAGATTTGATATAAATTTTAAATATTTAAAATCAGAATCTTTCAGTTCCCTGCAAATCTCGTAAACGTCCGAAAACTTATATCTTATGCAGAATGAAATTTTTTCGTCAAGCATGAGGATTTCCCTGCATAAATCCGCATTATGCCGCAGATTTTCAGCCCTTATGCCGCCTGCAACCGCACCCGCAACCATAAAAAAAATTGCAGAAATAAATTTTAATATCACAATCTTCTTATCTCCCTGACTTCTCCGAGGTTTCCGAGGAAAACCGCATACTCAAAAATATTTTTAATCCTTGAAAAAATTTCCCTCCTGCAAAGGCTTTCATAATTTTCCGCATGAATCGAGGCGATAAATTTTATTCCGCAGCCGTTTGCGGAGAGTATCGCATCTGCATCACTGTCTGTTGAAATCTCATCGCATATTACAATATCGGGCGAAAGTGTCCTGAGTGCCGAATTTATGCCGTCAGACCTGCGGCAGCCCGACAAAATATCCGTGAACAGCCCCACATCATTAGTAATTCTTCCGAAAGAAACAGCGGATATTTCGTTTCTCTCATCTATGAGACTGACTTTGAAACTGTTCCCGTAATTCCTGCAAAGGTCACGTAGAATAGTTGTTTTTCCCGAATTTACCCGCCCGCATATAAGAATATCCGCAAATCCGAGTTTTCGGAAAATTTCGTCCGAACAGCCTTTCACCTCACGGGCTATTCTGAAATTAAGCCCCGTGAAAGTGCTTATAATTCCCGTCTCGGAATAAACACCCGAAATTCCCACCCTTACGCCGTTTTCCATGACAAAATAACCATTCCGCAGTTCTTTTCCGCAGCTATGTATTGAATAATGCGACAGCGAAGAAACAATCTGTTTTATGTCTGATGCCGTTGTGACTATGCAGTCATTACCGAGTGCCTGCGTGAGTATTCCCGAATTTGTCAGAAATTTATTCCCGTTCGGACAGACAAAAGATACTGCCCGTCCGCTTCTTATTCGGATTTCGGTAAGATTTTTAATATTTGTGCATTTCTTCATAGCCTGTCTTATATTTTCCGTCATGTAACGGCTGATGACGGCAAAGCTTGTACCTTCCTGCATATTTTTCTCCCCTTTCAATAAATATTATTCATGCGGAGAAAAAAATATACCCTTTTCGGGGCATAAAAAAACAGCGTACCGAAGTACGCCGTTATTTTTGAAATTATTCCTTTACACCACCGAGTGCAACACCTGCAATGATGAATCTTGAAAGTGCTACGTAGATGATAACGATAGGAAGAATACTGAGTGTAAGTGCAAGGTAGATTGCACCGTAGTCAGTGAACTTATCAGATGCCTGAATTGCAGAAGCCATCATGGGGAGGGTCTTCTGGTCGAATTTAGAGCTTATGAGTATCATGTTAGGTGTATAGAAGTTGTTCCAGCTTGCAATGAAAGCGAAGATTGCCTGTACTGCGATAGCGGGCTTCATCATGGGGATAGCAATTGATACGAAAGTTCTGAATTCTGTACAGCCGTCAATTCTCGCAGCCTCAACGATGTCGAGCGGGAATGATGACTTCATGTATGAACGCATGAAGTATACAACCGCAGGAGCAGCAATTGCGGGGAGAGTGAGGGGCCAGTATGTATCTGTAAGACCGAGTTTGAGCATGAATGCTACGAAACCGGCTGATGTTACCTGCATGGGAACCATCATGACAAGGAGGATAACCGTGTAGGAAATTTCCTTGATTTTAAAGTCGTAAACGTGTATGCCGTAAGCTGTCATAGCTGAGAAGAATACGGTAAATACAGTTGAGAAACCTGTGATGAAAAAGCTGTTTCTGTAACCAATCCACACGTTGTAAACCGTATTGTAGTTTACATCTTTAAAGAGCTTGTCAATGTTTTTTCCGAGATTTCCGCCGGGAAGGAATGACAGACTGTTTGCAATAGCCGTGGATTCACGGGTTGCGTTTACGATAAGTATGTAGATAGGGAGCAGACAAATGATTGTAAGAATTATCATCCAGCCGAGGAGAATATAGGACTTCATTTTAAGACTGGCAGTATAGTTGTCCTTAGGCTCGCCATAAGTTGCTTTCATGTTACTCATATTGAAAGACCTCCAAACTGCTTATTCTGCTGCTTTAACTGTTTAGCGAGCTTTTTGCGCTGTTTCTTCTTGGCAATTTCATCTACGTCACGTGTGAGGTAGAATGCGATACAGCCGAGAATGAGCGTAACAATAAAGAGGATAACCGATGCTGCGCCTGCATAGCCCATCTTCGGGTCAACCTGGTCATGGAAGTATTCGTAGATGTATACGGCAACAGTTTTGAGGTTGTCGCTTACCTTGTTGGGGTCTTTGTGGTAGAGGTAAGGAATATCGAACATCTGGAGACCACCAATCATGGAAGTTACGAGTGTATATGCAAGAATGGGGCTGAGGAGGGGGAGAGTAATCTTTCTGAATACCTGTCCCGAAGTTGCGCCGTCAATGCTTGCAGCTTCAAAGAGTGAGGGGTTAATACCCTGAATACCTGACATAAGCATAATCATGGTATTACCGAACCACATCCATGTCTGAATGAACATTACAACGCCTCTGGACTGCCAAACGCCTGTAATGAATTTGATTGTGTCATACTTCTGTGATGCGTCGTCCTTCTTTGCAAGGAGGAGGTTGATAGCACCGGGAGCGTTTTCAGCCTCACCGCAGAGTTGGAGGAAGAGAACCGCAACAGAAGCGGCTGTGATGATGTTGGGGAGGTACATCACAACCTTGAAGAAACCAGTGCCCGGAATCTTGAGGTTTGCATCTGTGAACCAGACAGCAAGGGAAAGTGATAATGCTATCTGAGGAATGAAGTTACCAACCCAAAGAATGATTGTGTTGCCGAATGCAGAGAAGAAGTTCTTTGAAACGTTCTTTGCAGTACGGTTACCTATTGCGAAAAGAATTGTCTTGTAATTGTCAAAGCCTACAAATTCACCTGTTTTGTTTGCCTGAAAGCTCAGGATAAAGGTATTTATAAGAGGCCATAACTGGAAGAAGAAATAAACGAGAAAAAACGGAGCTATAAACATATAGCCGTATTTTGCATAGCTGATAGCCTTGATACGTCTCTGTGCAGCTGATGCCATAACACACACCCTCTCAAGTAAAATATTTTTTAACAGATATGCGCCTACGGAATACGCAGGTATTCCGTAGGCTCATAAATCAAATTGTAGTTTTAATTAAGGAATTATCAGTCCCAGTTGAGAGAAGTGATATGCTCGGAAACGAGGTCCTTGAATGCTTCAACTGTGTCGTCCCATGAAGCACCGCCCTCAAGGTAGTTTGTCTTAACAGCGTCGATGAAGTCTGTCTTAACAGTTGCATCGTACTCTGTGATGAGTCCGTTGAAGTTGATTGTCTTAGCGTTGTCAGCAAGAGCAGCGTAGAAGTTCTGTCCGCCCATGTTGTTTGTAATCTTCTCGTTGAATACTGTGTCGGAGCTGATGAGGCTGTCCATAACCTTGCTGTTGTTTACATACTCAGGCTTTGTTGTAGCGTATGTTGACATTGCAGCTTCGTCAGATGCAGCTGAGATGATGAAGTCACGAGCTTCCTGACCGTTATCAGTAGCGGGATTAACAACAATCCATGTACCGCCCCAGTAGAAAGGCTGAGGTCCCTGACAAACTGCCCACTTGCCGTATGTTGCGCCGCCTTCGCCGCCTGCTGCGTCAAGAGCAAATCCGCCGAAGCCCCATGTTGATACGAAGTAACCCATACAGCTGTCGTTTGTACCTGCTGCTGTCCACTCATCGGACCACTGGCTGTTCTTTGTAACACCGCCGCAATCCCAGAGAGCCTTAGCTGTGTCAGCGAACTTCTGGCAGAAGTCATCAATCTGGAGAGTGTTGTCCTTAACCCAAGGAGTTGTACGACCGCAAGCGTAAGCCTGCCACATACCGCCGAGAGTATCAGCAAGAGCTGTCTTTCCGCTGGACTTTTCGGAAACTGTCTGAGCAGCTGTTACGAACTTGTCCCAATCGGAAATCTGAGCCTGCATTTCATCGGGTGTCTTTGCTCCGAGGTATTCTTCAGCGAGGTCTGCTCTGTAATAGAAGCCGCCTGCTGCTGCCTGCCATGAAACGCCCTTACGAACGCCGCTTGTTGTCTTACCGATTTCGTCTGTGTAGCTGTAAATGTTAGCAAAGTCGCTGTCGCCGAGACCGAGTTTGTCAAGTGCGAGTGTCTTGCTGTCATCGTTGATGTATTTGAGAGCCCAGTCAGCTTCGCAGAAGTAAACGTCGAGGTCGCTGCCTGAGGAGAAGAGCTGGTCATACTTCTCGGAAGCGTCGCCGCCGCCTACACCGAAGTTGATGAAGTCGATACCTTCAACCTTGCCGTTAGCGAGGTCATCAGCAACAGTTGCATAGTCAATGCCCTTCCACTGAGCGATAAGAGCAGGAACATCGTCTGCGTTCCAAGCTGCAACAGTGAACTTGTCGCCGCCCTGTCCTACGGAAGCATCAATTTCGCCTGTGCTTTCGATAGGTGTGTCAGCTGCTGAACTGTCATCAGCGGGAGCTGCATCGTCAGCAGAGCTGTCATCAGCGGGAGCTGCATCATCAGCAGAGCTGTCATCAGCGGGAGCTGCATCGTCAGTCTTTGAAGAGCTTGATGCTGCTGTGCTTGAGCTGCTGTCGCTGCTTCCGCAGCTTGCGAATGCAGTAGCTGCCATTGCAAGTGTAGCTACGAGAGCCAAAGTTTTCTTAAGTGTGTTCATCAGATTTTTCCTCCTTAAATATGTATTATACTCTTTCACGGGTATAATATGTGTAAATGATATTCCGACGTTTTCAGGGAGCCGATACCCTTAGTGTACTCATCGGGCTATGCCCTCTGAATCAGTCTTGTGACTGCATAACGTTAATGCAGCAGTCATTCGCAGCGCGGGTAACTTTTATGGAGTTTGTACCCTCGTTGTTTTCTGTATCAAATATACCGTATTTTTTCAATAAAGTCAATGCTTTGAATCGTTCTTTAATCATTTTTGTTTGATATGCAAAATTTCAACACATTTTTTTAGGCAACACTCACATAATTATTCGCCGACTTATTAAAAAGTTACAATTCGGTTACTTTGTCTTTTTGACTTATTTTCACATATAACATAGTCTGCTTTTATGCCTATTGCCTAACTCGGACAAAAATTTTAAAAAACAAGCGTTACTTTTGTGCAATTTTTTAGCGGATTTTATGCCTGCGGAATCAGTTGTTTTGGGTTGAAAGAACAGAATAATATGCAAGAATATCGCTTGCATCTGACGAATTGCACAAACCGTCCCCGTCCATATCCGCAAGGGGAAGAATTTCAGGTTCAATTTTTCCGTCCCCTCCCGTTGAAATATTCGCATAATGTTCAAGTATTCCGCTTGCGTCCCTTGAATCCGTCATGCTGTCGCCGTTTATATCGCCTGCTTTCGGATTTTCTGAACAGGTTTTGTATATGTTTATTGTTATAATATTATCAAGCTTGTTTTCCTGCGATGCACTTATCTTTACAGAGGTCACGGGGTTCTTGATTTTCACGGAAACGGAATATTCGTCTGTTACAACTTCTTTTCCGTCCGTTACAAGGTCTGCCGCAGAGGACGGATAAAGCAATATATTTTCGCAGTCCTCGCCCACATATATATTATATCTGCTTTCGCTGAATTTCTCGGCGGAGGAAACGCTTTTACCGCTGTAATTAAGAAAATTAAGCTGTGCCTTTGCGGGCTTGTATTTTCTCTGCGAAAAATTAACTCCGTCCGCAGATGCATATATGGTAACAGGTTTTTCAATGCTTATGGGTTCGGAATATTTAATCATATTTTCAGGGGAATCGGTATAATAATATATTTCCTCCGACCCTGAAAGTTCAATTTTTTCATTCAGGGGAACTTCTCCCGAAATATGTGAAAATTTCACCGTATCTCTTGGATTTCCGACAGCTTTCAGCGGAATGTTGCCCATTACAAAAGTAACATATCCCGAATCAAACTTTTCCTTATAGCCTTTGAGAATATTTTCAACTTTTTCTGTTTCTTCGGTGTCGTCCTCCTCAACGCCGTCCATAAGCTGTTCACGCAAATCGTCAAGGAGAAATTTTTCTTCTTCCTCCGTGTAGATATAGTCATTTTCCGTGACATCATTCCATTTTTTGCCGTCCGCACTGAAAAAGCTTTCGTTTTTGTTCGTGGAATTTTTTATCTGTTCATTGGTTGAATAACTGCTCAAATCAAAAATTTCGCCTGTTTTGTCGTCCGTGACGGTCAGTGCCATTTCAAGGGGTATCACAAACGGAGTGTTTTCATTGTAGAGTTTTACAACCACACCGAAATATTTGTCATCTTCCGAAAGAGGAATTTTTTCATCAAGTTCAATCGTAACATAGCCCGAAATATCCGCAGTTCCGACAGTTCCGAAATGTGAAGTTCCCGAACAGGGGTCTGAAATATCCGTAAGCCCCGTATAGACAGTTATTTCGTATGAAGTGCCTGCCTGCCCGATATACGTTGAAATCGCCTCTATATCGTTATTTGAATTATTCTCAAAGACATTCGCAATATATGACGGGCTGTTTGTTGCGGAATCGTCAAATGCAGAAATATTCTGATTTACCACATATGTATCATGGCTGTACATCACCGTATAGTCATCTTTGTCGGAGAGTTCAAACACCGCAAACTCGCATAAGGATTCATCGTCATAGGAAATCCACATATAGCCGTTATTTGCATAGGTGTTTCCCCAGCTGTTTCTGACAAGCCATGCGCCGTCATTTTCGGGCTTTACAGTGAAATTATCCGCAGGGAAATTATCGTCCCAGCCTATTACCGCAACGGAATGATTTGAGAACCTTGGTCTTTTTTTGCTGTATGAACATCTGTTTTCGGAATTGTAGCAGTTCTCCGAATTATGGCAGAAAGATACATCAACGGCTTTTCCGCTGTAAATGAATTTCTTAATTAAATTATTTACTTCCGTTTCGTTGGTTCTTTTCCTGTCATAGTCAAACATATATGCATTTTTTAGGTGATAATCGCTGAAATTCTGCATTTCCGCAACATTTTCGGCATTTTCAAAGAAATCCGTATCGCCGTAGGGGATTCTGCTTTCAAGGACAGGACCTTTCCACTGTGACCAGATATTTGTTATTATATTTACATTTCCGCCGAGATTTAAAATCTCATTCGCTGTATTGACATTTCTTTTTATGCACTCATCACCGTAATAGGGATAGTATCCCGAATGAAATTCCGAAAGGTCTATATCGGGTACAGCGTCTATAATGCTTGATTCTGCGCTTGCTATTGCGGAATGTACCCAGCAAGTACCGAAACCCGTCTGTTTTCTCACGGGAGATATTGCATAATCCTCACGCATATCATATGCGGACGGGAAATTCATGCCCGAATACAGATTTTCCCCGATATACGCATAATCCGCATTTATTTCAAGCTTTTCGTCAAATTCATTGACTGCACCGAATTTCGGCATTGAAAAACTGAAATTTCTGTCCTGTGTGAAATTCACGGCATATGCATTGAATCCTCCGCAAAATGCGGAAATCAACGCACATAAAAATACACCTGCTTTTTTATATCCGAACATATCAGCCCTCCGAAAATCAGCCGAATACTGCGTAATAAACTATTCCGAACCATTCCCTTACCCAGTAGGAAGGCACAAGCCACCATGTAGTATAACCCGATATGCTGTAAGGTTCAATGCCTTGTTTTTTCGCAAACATTCCCGCCCTGTACTGGTGAAAACCGTCTGTGACTATCGTTATGGCTTCACATAAATTATTATTTTTAATAATCTCACGGGAATATGAAAGATTCTGCTGTGTGTTCACGGATTTGTCCTCCATATATATCCTGTCGGGGGAAATTCCCTTTGATACAAGATAATCTTTCATACATTCCGCCTCGCTGATACTTTCATCTTCTCCCTGTCCGCCCGAAACGACAGCCTTTACATTTTCGTGCAAAGAAAGATATTCGTAAGCCGTATCAAGCCTTCTCCTGAGCATAAGACTCGGCGAACCGTTTTTTACCTTACAGCCAAGCACAACAAGAGTTGTATTCTCGTCTTTCGGGGAATTGTTCATGGTTTTAACCATTAATGCACTTATTATTACAGCCGTAACGGCAAAGACAATAACTGCCGTTCCTGCGGAATAAAGAATTATTTTTCCGCCTGTGCTTTTCTGCAATAAGGAAATCAGCTCACGGAATTTTTCGGGAAATATGCATATTGCTGTGAGAAGTGCCGAAACAACAGCACCGAACACATTTCCGACATTGACTATTCCCACAAGAACAACAGGCATGACAAACAGTATGAACAATCCCGAAAAAACCAAGCTAAAAACAATTCTCGCCATTCCCGAAAATATCTCCATTACAAATTCTTTACGGCATTTACAAGTTCCATGTCTTCCTGTGTCAATTTAATATTTGTCACTATGGTCTTGCCCTGTGAAGTGGTAAATTTCACTTCCGCAACGCTCCCTGCATCAGCGATTTGAAGCGCAGCCTTTACAAATTTTTCTGCTTTGGGGTGTCTTTTCCTGAATCCTGAAACAAGGGGTTTGAGTTTAAGTAAATTCATCGGGTTCATTTTCATTTCTCCTTTTAAACTTCTTCGGCAGTCTTTTAAGTATATATTTGGCGCAAAGTCCCGTAAACATTCCCGCAGCAGCACCCGAAATCATAAGGTGCGGAGAATATCCGAAAACCGCTGTCGTTCCCGTCATTAAAGCCGCAGTTACAAGCTGTCCCGTGTTGTGCAGAACTGCGCCAATTATACTGCATACAAAAATATAATCAATAGGGATAATTTTTTTTAAAGGTATCATTCCGCAGAGACAAAGCATTGACCCTGCAAGGCTGTAAATAACGGCTGAAAAATTCGGACTGAAAAACGCTCCGAGCAAAACCCTCGTAAGCACCATTAAAAATGTTTCCTTTACACTGAACCTGTAAACGGCATAAACGGTAACTATATTTGCAAGTCCGAGCTTTACCCCCGGAATTGCCGTTAAATTCGGCAGACGCAGTTCAATTACAAACATAATCAGTGCCGCCGCCGTAAGCAGGGAAAGTTCCACAAGGCGTTCTGTTTTCATTTTTTCCCCCGTTCATCGGCAAATTTTATTACAAGTCTGTGGGGCAGGCAGACTATCGGGATTTCCTCCGAGCGCAGCCAGCCCGTTTTAACGCAGGTCTTGTCGGGGCAGTCTGCTTCGGAAATACGGATTTTTCCGTCTTTTATTTCTATTAAATTATATCTCCCGTCAGGGCTGTCTATCCTGAATTTGTCGTTCTTTTCGGAAATATCAATTGTATAAATTATTTTTCCGTCCTGAGATATTTCAACAAGATTGTTTTCGGATTTCCCGTTAAAAATAATAACAAGAATTACGGAACTCACAAGAAGTATACATATTAATAATATACATATTTTAACGCCCTTAGTCATTTCCTATAATCTCCACAGGCATATTGCTTATATTTTCAAAATTTTCGGAAATGCCCTCTGTGATAAGAATTTCCCTGTTGTCCGTCACAAGAATCATGTCAAAATTTTTGTTCTCCCTGTAATATTTTTCGGCTTTTTCCCTGCCCATTACGAAAAATGCCGTTGAAAGAGCATCGCACATGATACCGCTTTCGCCTGTGACGGTAGCCGAAACTATGCCGTTATCCGCAGGATATCCGTCAGAGGGGTCTATTATATGCCAGTAGACATTCCCGTCCCCGCCCTCGAAATATCTCTCGTAGTTTCCCGATGTTATGACAGCTTTTCCGTCCACTGAAAGTATGCACATATCTTCATCGGGCGAAAAGGGATTTCTTACAGAAACTTTCCAGTTTGAACCATCTGGCTTTTTGCCGAGTGCCTGAACGTTTCCGCCAAGGCTTATTATTGCGGAATCTATGCCGTGTGATTTGAATATCTGCATTATTCTGTCGCCCGTATAGCCTTTTGCGAGTGCGCCCAAATCTATTCTGACATTTTCGGGAACGGAAACAGTATTTCCGTTTATTTCCATACAAGAATAACCAACATTTTCAAGTAATTCGTTTATTTCCGATTTTTCGGGGATTTTATACTCCCCTGTCGTGAATCCCCAGAGTTTAAGCACGGGATATATTGTTATATCAAGTGCGCCGTCTGTTGATTCTCCGTATTCAAGGGCTGAATTTAAAACATTTAACGTATCGTCCGATACTTCTGCGGGAATACCTTTGTTTATACTGCTTATATCGCTTTCGGGCAGAGTGACAGAAAATATATTTTCAAGGCGGTGTATTTCCTCAACAGCGTCTTTGAGAGCCTGTTCGGTATTTTCTCCGCAGGCTTTAAGGTTCATGTATGTGTCCATCGCAAAAACATCTGTTGAATCCGTGCGGAAATTTTCACGGCTGTCCGTGCATGAAAAACATATTCCGCATGACAGGACAAGAAACAGTGATATTATTATTTTTTTCAGCATATTCCCTCTCTTTCCAAACTGCAATACAACAGTAATACTTATTATAACATAAAAATATTGTTTTGTCACTACCCCAAAGAAAATTTTTCTTAATCATCACAAAACTGCCCGTATCTTCTTACAGATTATGACAATTTTCACATTATGTCCGTGATATAATCATTTATGATTCTATCTCAGGGGGTTAAGTATGTCGAAAATCAAAAAAATGAAAATCAGTGCAAAAATGTCAGCGGTTCTGTATTTCTTAGCGTTTGCGGCTGCGGGGTTTGTATTCACGGGTGAGGGAATGTCGGGTATATCGTCACTTGCGGATATATCCCTTTGCGGTTCGCTTGATGTAACATCATCTTCTGCGGTTCTTGTCGGAAGCCTGATACGTTCCGTCATAAGCGGAAACACGGGGAAAAATATAGTTAAAATTTCTGCCATGATAATTATAGTTACTGCAAAGCTTTTCTTTGAATCCTGCGAAAAGCCCAAACTTTGCGGTATAATTACAACTGTCGGCATACTTGCATCGGGGACGGCTGTTTCTGTGATTCTCGATGAGGTTTTCTATAAGCTTTTCTTTTATATATTTTACGGCTCGGTTGCGGGGCTTGCGGCATATTCCACGGCATACATAAGGACAAGCCTTAAAAAACAGGCTGTAATTGAACTTTCGGGGCGGTCGGGCTGTGCATATGCAATAGTATATATCACCATGATTTCTTCCCTCTGCAAATCAGAAATATTTTTTATAAATTTCGGAATAATCGCAGGAACGGCAATAACTCTCCTTGCGGCATATTACTACCGCAACACGGGCGGAGTTCTCTGCGGTGCATTGACTGCCTGCGGAGCATTTCTCGCCTCTCCCGAAACGGGAATGACCGTTGTGCTTCTGCCTGCTGCGGGGCTTATGACGGGATATGTACACAAACAGAAACCTGCTGTCGCCTCGCTGTTTTTCGCTGTGTTGAGCTTTATGCTCATGATACTCACGGGAATGACCAAAAACAATGCCGAAATAATTTTTAACATATTGTGCGGCTGCGGACTTTTTATATTTACTGCCCCGTATTATTCGGACAAATGGGTGAGTACGGGAAATGACGGCGGTACGGCTCTCCCCGAAATAATCAACGCAAGAATGAGTTTTCTCTCCGATTCAATCGGAACTGTAAGAACGGAAACAGGCAAAATCGCCGAGGCTCTCACCGAAAATACAAGGGATTCAAATGAACTGAGCATAATATGCGGAAAAGTCTGCAATAACTGTTTCAGAAAAAATATATGCTGGACAAGCCAAAGAAATTCCACTGTGCGTTCTTTCGGGAAACTTGCAAGACTTCCCGAAATAAATGAAGAAACTTTCCCCGCAGAACTTGAAAGCTGTCTCCGCAAAGAAGAATTGATGAGAGAATTTTCAAGGCTTATCCGTGAGAGAATGACCGCAAAAATACTCCGTCTGCGTTCGGACGGCTGCCGTGAACTCCTCAGCGAACAAATAAAAATCACTGAGGAAATAATCCGCTGTGCAGGCGAAAAAATAGATGTCCGCTATTCCTCGCCCATAAGCAAGACCGTTTCAAAAAAATTAAACCGCTACGGTATAAATCCAAGAAAAATCATAGCATATTACAACTCATACAACAGGCTTATAATTGAGCTTTACTTCCTTGCAACGGATTCGCCTGACAATACAATGCGGCTTTGTGACCTTGCATCTGACGAACTCGAAATAAGGCTTGATGTGAGCGGTCCTGTGTATTCGGGAAGGGAGGTGAGATTCAGGTTATTTGAAAAACCGCTGTATTCCCTTGAAGTCTACGGGGCTTCAATGTGTGCGGAGGGTTCTGACACAAACGGCGACACTTCAACGGTTTTCACGGACGGCACGGGTATCGGCTATGTGATTCTTTCGGACGGAATGGGTACGGGCAAAAGTGCTGCCCTTGAATCAAGGCTTGTCGTCAGAATGTTCAGAAAATTAATAAACAGCGGTATAAACTGCACCGCCGCCGTAAAACTCATAAATTCCATAATGGTTTCAAAATCGGGAGATGAGGCTTTTGCAACCCTTGACGCACTCCGCATAGACCTTGACAGTTGCGGTCTTACCGTCATAAAATCGGGGGCATCTGCTACACTTATCAGGCATAACGGGAACGTCCTCAAAGTTGCATCGCCTACTTTCCCCGTGGGAATTTATGAGCAGTCGGACGTTTTTTCAAACAGATACAGCTTTGAGGACGGCGATATGGCTGTTATGTTCTCGGACGGAATTGACGAAAGCGAATACTCCTACATAAAGGAACTTCTCCTCGCAGGCGACAATGTTAAAAATATTGTCAACGAAATCTGCACAAAAGCCCGTGTCTATAACCCCTCCGCACGCTCGGACGACATAACCGTAATAGGAATACGTGTCACACGAAGGAACGAACGCTCCCCGATATTATGAGTTTTCATATTTGGTAAATATGCATAACATATCATGTGTTATTTTTGCCATAATCTACAATTACCGAAAAGACAAGATTTTTCCGAAAAAACAAAATCTGTCATTTTAAACAAAAATTTATATTGGAAATTAGAGCAACATCTAAATTTTTGTTCAGTTTTACAAAAAAGCTTGATAATTAATACCATTTCTGTTAAAATGTAAATAGCAAAGGAGGCTGAATTATGTCAGTTAATAATAATAACAATCCCAATGATTTTCCGCTATACCTCTTTTACCAGGGAAAGAATTACGAAGCCTACAAATTTTTCGGTGTCCATTCTTCGCAGAAGGACGGAAAGAAAATTTTTACTTTCCGTGTTTGGGTCCCCAACGCCGTAAGTGTTTCCGTAGTAGGAGATTTTAACGGCTGGGACAGAAGCAAAAACCCCATGACCGTCATCGCTGACGGCATATGGGAAGCAGAAATATCAGACCTTCAGCAGTATGATGCCTACAAGTACAGCATTGAAGCCCGTACAGGCGATATCCTCATGAAATCCGACCCCTATGCAGCTCACTTTGAAACACGCCCCGGCACTGCTTCAAAAATCTATGAAAGCTGCTACAAGTGGAACGATTCTTCATGGTACAAGAAAAAATCCAAAAAAGTAATTTACAAAAGCCCGATGAATGTCTATGAAGTGCATCTCAGTTCATGGAAAAACTACGGCGATGACATATATCTTGACTACATAACTTTTGCAAAGGAAATTATTCCCTATCTCCAAAAAATGTCCTATACCCATATAGAATTTATGCCCCTTACGGAGTATCCCTATGACGGTTCTTGGGGCTATCAGGTTACGGGATATTTTGCCCCGACTTCAAGATACGGCACTCCCGATGATTTCAGGGAAATGATTGATATGTTCCACAATGCGGGAATAGGCGTTATCCTCGACTGGGTACCCGCCCACTTCCCGAAAGACGCTCCCGGACTGTATGAATTTGACGGCACTTGCTGTTACGAATACACGGACGAACGCAAGAGAGAACACAAAGCCTGGGGTACGAGAGTTTTCGACTACGGCAAGGCTGAGGTCTGCTCTTTCCTGATTTCAAGCGCAAATTACTGGTTTGATGAGTTCCACGTTGACGGTCTGCGTGTTGATGCGGTTGCCTCCATGCTTTATCTCGACTATGACAGGCGTGACGGCGAATGGGCTGCCAATATGTACGGCGGAAACGAAAACCTCGAAGCCGTTCAGTTCCTCAAAAATCTCAATGAGGCTGTTTTCTCAAAGCACCCCGATGCCCTCATGATTGCGGAGGAATCGACTGCATGGCCCTTGGTTACAAAGCCCACCGATATAGGCGGTCTCGGTTTCAATTTCAAGTGGAATATGGGCTGGATGAACGATATGCTGAGTTATATGTCCCTTGACCCCATATACCGTGCTTTTAACCATGACAAGCTCACATTCTCATTCTTCTATGCATTTTCCGAAAACTATGTACTGCCCATTTCGCATGATGAAGTAGTACACGGCAAGTGTTCCATGATTAACAAAATGCCCGGAGAATATGAACAGAAATTCAGTTCATACCGTGCTTTCCTCGCTTATATGATGGCTCACCCCGGAAAGAAATTACTTTTTATGGGTCAGGAATTTGCTCAGATGAAGGAATGGAACTACAAAACTCAGCTTGACTGGAATCTGATGGAATATGATTCGCACAGGAATATGCTCCATTTTTCGGAAAAGCTCAATAAATTCTATGTGGACAATTCTCCCCTCTGGCAGAATGACGATTCATGGAGCGGTTTCAGCTGGATTTCAAATGACGACTACAAACAAAGCGTCATAGCTTTCAGACGTATTGACGATGACGGAAACGAACTTATTGCAGTCTGCAATTTCGTACCCGTTGAAAGAAACGATTACCGCATAGGCGTACCTTACAAGGGTATTTACAAAGTCGTTTTCAATACCGATGACAAGGAATTTGGCGGAAACGGTATCGGCGCAAAATCATACAAGTCCGAGGACATCGGAATGCATGGTTTTGATTACAGCATATCCATGACTTTACCGCCTCTCTCGGTTATGTACCTCAAATATACCCCGCCGAGGAAGAAAACCGTAAAAACCGAAGTCCCCAAAGAGGAAAAAATTGAAACACCCGAAACTACCACTCCTCCGAAAGAGGAAAAGCCCAAAAGAAAAAGAACTTCTTCAAAAAAGAAAGTTTCAGAATAAAAATCAATAAATCAGTACAGACGAAAATGCCCGAAAATGTGTTTTCGTCTGTAATGCCCGTGTTTGCAAAACAATGTTATATCAATATCAGGAGGATAATTTATGTATACAAAGAAAAAATGCGTAGCAATGCTTCTGGCAGGCGGTCAGGGCAGCAGACTTTACGCACTGACAAAAAACGTAGCTAAACCTGCCGTTTCCTACGGCGGAAAATACCGCCTTATCGACTTCCCTCTCTCAAACTGCACCAATTCGGGAATCGACACGGTAGGTGTTCTCACACAGTATCAGCCCCTTGTTCTCAACGAATATATAGGCAACGGTCAGCCCTGGGACTTGGATAAGCTCAACGGCGGTGTACACGTTCTTCCGCCCTATGAAACTCAGGCGGGCGCATCATGGTATGAGGGTACGGCAAACGCAATATATCAGAATATGCGGTTCATCGAACGCTATGACCCCGAATATGTCGTTGTTCTCGGCGGTGACCATATCTATAAAATGGACTACTCAAAAATGGTTGATTTCCATATTGCAAACAATGCGGACTGCACCATCTCGGTTATAGATGTTCCAAAGGCTGAGGCTTCTCGTTTCGGTATCATGATTTGCGATGAGCAGAACAAAGTTGTTGATTTCGTTGAAAAACCGAAAGAGCCTAAGTCTACTCTTGCATCTATGGGTATCTATGTTTTCAGCTGGGAAAAACTCCGTAAGTATCTCATAGAAAATGAAAACGATGCCAACGCAAAGCGTGACAGGGGTGAGGCTTGGTCAAAGGATTTCGGAAAGGATATCATAACTTCAATGCTCCGTGACGACCAGAGACTTTTTGCCTATGAATTTGAGGGCTACTGGAAAGACGTAGGAACTCTTGATTCTCTCTGGGAGGCTAATATGGACTTGTTAAGCCCCAGTGTTCCGCTTGACCTCTATGACCCGTCATGGAAGATATATTCAAGAAGCAATTACAATCCTCCTCAGTATATCGGCAACAATGCGGAAGTTGAAAACTCAATGATTGCAGAAGGAAGCGTTATTGACGGAACTGTTGATTTCTCGATTCTTTTCTCAGGCGTTACCGTTGAACAGGGCGCAACCGTAAAGTACAGCATAATTATGCCCGGCACTGTTATAAAATCAGGTGCTGTCGTTGAATATGCAATTGTCGGCGAGGACTGCGTTATTGAAGGCGGCGCACATATCGGCAAACGCCCCGAACAGATTGAAAACAAGGACGACTGGGGAATTGCCGTTGTCGGTCATAATATTACGGTTTCTGAGGGAAAATCAGTTGAACCTAAACAAATAATCGGAGAAAATATCTGAGCGGAGGTTTTACTAATGAGTGTTAATTATAATGTTTTGGGTCTGATTTTTGCAAGTATGCACGATTCCTATGTCAGTGAGCTTACAAATCAGAGAACTATGGGTTCGATTCCTTTCGGCGGAAGATACAGACTTATTGACTTTCCGCTTTCAAATTTCGTAAATTCGGGCGTTTCCGAAGTAGGCGTAATCACAAAATCAAACTACGGCTCACTCCTTGACCATCTCGGTTCGGGTCGTGACTGGGATTTGTCCAGAAAAAAAGGCGGTCTGCACCTCCTTCCCCCTTACAGCCAGACAGGCGGTATCTACAAGGGCAGACTTGACGCTTTAAGCAATATATGGAGTTTTGTTGAACACGCTTTCGCAAAATACGTTATTCTCGCAAACTGCGATATCGTTACTTCAATCAACTTCAATCCCGTACTCAAACAGCACCTCTCGACAGGTGCGGATATAACCCTTGTTTACAGCAAGGCACACTATGACAGCGAAAAGAACAGTTTCGCAACTATCCTTGACTTTGACGATGACAACCGCCTCAGAAGCACTATGGTCAATCCGAATATTTCGGGAGACTGCAATCAGTGGCTTGATATGCTCATCATAAGCAAGGACTGTCTCAAAAGCATTGTTTTTGAGGCTGAAAGCAAGAATATTTACAGCTTTACAAGAGAAATCCTCCAGAACAGCGTTGACAAATACAAGATTCTCGGCTACGAACACAAGGAATTTTTCATGCGTATAGACAACAACGAGAATTTCTACGAGGCAAATATGCTCATGCTCGATGCCGAAAAGAGAGCGGCTCTCTTTAAGAAGAAAAGCCCCGTATATACAAAGGTCGGCGACAATGCCCCCGTTAAATACGGTCTTGAAGCAAATATCAAAAATTCGCTTATTGCGGACGGCTGTATAGTTGAGGGTTCTGTTGAAAACTCCGTGCTTTTCAGAGGCGTTAAAATCGGAAAAGGCACTGTCGTTAAGGACGCAATTATATTCCAGGGAAGCGAAATAGGCGCAAACTGCAAGATAACAGGTCTTATCGCTGACAAGAATGTTAAAATTGACGACAACAAAGTTGTGACAGGTTCGGCTGCATCTCCGCTATACCTGAAAAAAGGTGCAAAAATTTCGTAAATCGGTGACTGTACTATGAAAATTCTTTTTGCTGCCAGCGAGGCTGTACCTTTTGCAGCCTCGGGCGGTCTTGCCGATGTTGCGGGTTCTCTCCCGAAAGCCATAGCCTCAAAAGGTCATGAATGTTGTGTTGTTATCCCGAAATACAGCGATATTCCCGAAGAACTCCTCGAAGATGCGTACTTTGTCGCAAATCTTACCGTTGATGTTTCGTGGAGAAAACAATACTGCGGTATATATAAAACCGAAAAAGACGGTATTGCTTACTACTTCATAGAAAATGACTACTATTTTGAAAGGGACGGTTTTTACGGATTCTATGACGACTGCGAAAGATTCGTTTTCTTTGACAGGGCTGTGCTTGAAATGCTCCGCTATATTGACTTCAAACCTGACATCATAAGCTGTAACGACTGGCAGACCGCTCTTATACCCGTGTACTATAATGTATATTATAAGTATCAGCAGGGTTTCGACAATATAAAAATTTCATTCACAATACACAATATCGAATATCAGGGAAGATACGGAAAAGAAGTCCTTGAAGAAGTCATGGGTATTCCCCGCTACAATTCAGGCTTACTTGAATATGACGGATATATAAATATGCTCAAAGGCGCACTCGAAACTTCCGACAGCATAATAACCGTTTCCCCAAGCTATGCATGGGAAATTCTTGACCCGTGGTATGCACACGGTCTTGACAGAATACTTGTAACCAAACAGTATAAGTTAAAAGGTATTCTCAACGGAATTGACACGGAAAGCTATGACCCGTCAACCGACCCTGCCATCGCATGGCATTACTCAGAAAATGACCTGTCAGGAAAAGAAGAATGTAAAAAATTCCTGCTTGAAGAACTCGGACTGCGTGACGGAAATGAACCCCTTATCGGAATAGTAACAAGATTCGTGAATCATAAGGGCATTGACCTTATCCGCTATATGTTTGAGGAAATACTCAAAATCGGCTTTAAATTCGCAATTCTCGGAAGCGGTGACAGAATGTACGAGGATTTCTTCACTGAAATGGCTGCACGCTATCCCGAAAGAGTATCCGTGAATATAGGCTTTGTTCCCGAACTTTCAAGGAGAATATATGCAGGCTCGGACGTTTTCCTCATGCCTTCGCAGAGCGAACCGTGCGGTCTTACTCAGATGATTTCCATGCGTTACGGCACTGTTCCGATTGTCAGGGAAACAGGCGGTCTGCGTGACTCCGTGCGTGACAACGGCGGTGAAAACGGCAACGGCTTTACTTTCAAGACTTACAATGCAGATGATATGCTCGATGCACTGAAAAGGGCAAAGGCTGTCTATGACAACAAGCCCGAATGGGAAAAGCTCGTAAAACGTGCCATGAACTGCGATTACAGTTGGTCAGTTCCCGCTGAGGAATACATAAAAGTTTTCAGCGAATTATTATTAAATTAACTATAAAAACTGCCGTCCTCATAATCGGGACGGCAATTTTTATGCTTTTCTTTTCGGGAATATTTTTTCGGTGCATTGGCAACACGGGTAACGGGGTTAAGACCGTTCCAGTCACGGCGTTTAGCCGAATTTAATTTTTTCTTTTCTTTCTTGCTTAATTTCTCATAAGGTACAAATTTTTTCATGACAACCTCCTGTTTAAACATCAGATTTTGGCGTTAAGGGCTTTTTATTGTGAATGGGGGAAGCCGCCCTTTGAGGCTTGTGCTTTCGTTCACTTCGCAAGCTCCGTTCACTTTTGGCACAAGGGGCGGCTTATCCCCCAAACCCCCTGTAATTTCTAATTTATTCTTCTCCTGCCTTGAAATTGTAAATCGGCTTTATGATATCGTTTATTTCAACGGTATCGCCTATATTTCCGACAATATCCTCAATGGACTTGTAAACCATGGGACATTCGTCAAGGGTCTGTGCGCTTACGGAAGTGGTATAAATGCCCTCCATTTGCTTTTTAAATTCCGATACGGTGAAAGTCTGTTTTGCCTGTGAACGTGACATCAAACGTCCTGCCCCGTGCGGTGCGGAATAATTCCAGTCGGGATTTCCCTTGCCCATACAAATCAAACTGCCGTCACGCATATTTATCGGAATGAGGAGTTTTTCGCCAGCCTGTGCCGAAACTGCGCCTTTTCTGAGTATCATGTTTTCTGTGTCTATATAGTTGTGAATTGTTGTAAAGCGTTCAACAACGTGCAGACCCATACCCTTTATTATTTCGTCCATCATAGCCTGACGGTTAAGAACGGCAAATTCCTGAACGATTTTCATGTCATGGATATACTGCTTAAAGAGTTCCCCTTCTGTATAGGCGAGATGTTTCGGAACGTCCGTATTTTTAGTATTCTGCACTTTCTTGATTTCAGCCTGAATCTGTTTCTGTTTTCCCTCGGCTTTCATTCTTGCGATAAGTTCGTCAATATCTTTCTTTGAGGACTTGTTCAGACGCTTGTAAGCTTCTTCCTGATAGTATTTAGCCGTTTCAACACCAAGGTGTCTTGAACCCGAATGTATAACGATATAAATACTTCCGTCACTTCCCTTGTCAGCCTCTATGAAATGATTTCCGCCGCCGAGAGTGCCTATACTTCTTTCCGCACGAACGGGATTAATATGTTCGGCGCAGTAAAGTTCTGCGAGGTTGATTTTTTCGGCGTATCTGTGCGGTTTCTCCCTTATGTCAAATCCTGACGGGATTTTTGCATAGATAAGCTTGTCAAGTTTCTGTAATTCGATATGTGTTTCTTTAAGGCGGATAGTTTCCATTCCGCAGCCTATGTCAACGCCCACAAGATTAGGAACAGCCTTGTCGGTTATAGTCATGGTAGTGCCTATTGTACAGCCTGCGCCTGCGTGAACATCGGGCATTATGCGGATTCTTGCGCCCTGTGAAAAAGGCTGGTTGCAGAGTTCAATTATCTGAGTTATTGCGCCCTGGTCAATGACATCTGTAAAGACTTCTGCTGAGTTGTATTTTCCGTTAAGAATTATCATAAATTCTCCTTTCTGTGCCTGCATACAAAAAGACCCATGCACCAAAGGTACACGGGTCTGCTGTTACACGGATAAAAAAATCCTCAGATAATATGCAGGCAAACTTCATGCTTTGGTTTTTGTGTGTATGAGATTGTCGTGAGATTTGTACTTTTTGCGAACATGAAATTCACCTTCCTTTCATAGATTATGGGTCAATTATATATTTTTTATACTCATTTGTCAAGTGAAATTCCGAAATTTAACCTGTTTTTACCAATTTGTAATCATTTTCCACCTTGTTTTTGCCGTAAAGCATAAAATACAGATATGCACAATTTAAGTAAAAAATAATTTTTTTAAAAAACAGTGGAAATTTGTGTTTATTTGTGTTATAATGAACAATGTATGAATTTACGGAGTATTTTCATAATATTTTACCTGTAAAACAATAATTTATTCAGGAGGCTTGTTCATGAAAAAAGTTAAATTGACCGAAACCGTTCTGCGTGATGCCCAGCAGTCGCTTATGGCTACCCGTCTGCCGTATGCCGACTATGAAGGTATTCTTTCCGATATGGATAAGGCAGGCTATTACTCAATAGAATGTTGGGGCGGTGCAACATTCGATTCCTGTCTCAGATACCTCGGAGAAGACCCGTGGGAAAGACTTCGCAACCTGCGTAAGAATCTCCCCAACACAAAGCTTCAAATGCTTCTGCGTGGTCAGAATCTCCTCGGCTATAAGCACTATCATGATGACGTTGTTGAAAAGTTTATACAGCTCTCAATCAAGAACGGAATTGATGTTATCCGTATCTTTGACGCTCTGAATGATTTCAGAAACATCACTACTGCACTTGAATCAACCAAGAAATATGCTACAAAGAACACTATTGCTTCGGGCTGTATCTCCTACACTCAAAGCCCTGTACATACTGTTGAAAAATACATCGAAATGTGCAAGGAACTCAAAAACATGGGATTTGACACCATCTGTCTCAAAGATATGGCAGGCACTATGTCACCCTATGAGGCTGAACATCTCATAAAGGGAATAAAGGACGCTATCGGCGATATGACACTTATTCTCCATACACACTGCACAACAGGTATGGCTTACATGACACTCACAAAAGCCATTGAATCAGGCATAGACGTTATTGACTGCGCTGCTTCATGCTTCTCAGGCGGTACTTCTCAGCCCTCAACAGAAACTATGTACTATGCCCTTAAACAGTACGGCATTGAAACAGGTCTTGATGAGGATATCATAAACAAAGTAAATAATTTCTTCAAACCCGTTAAACAGAAATACATTGACAACGGTCAGCTCAACCCCAAAAGCCTTGCAACAGATGCTCAGGCTCTTGTATATAAAGTCCCCGGCGGTATGCTCTCAAATATGATTGCAAACCTCACGGATATGCACGCTATGGACAAGTTTGATGCCGCACTCGCCGAAATCCCGAAGGTAAGAGCAGATTTGGGCTATCCTCCGCTTGTTACTCCCCTTTCGCAAATGGTTGGAAATCAGGCTGTAACAAATGTCCTTGTCGGCGAAAGATACAAGAATATCTCAAAGGAAGTAAAGAACTACATCAAAGGCGAATACGGCAATCCCCCCGCTCCCATTGATGAGGCTCTCAGCAAAAAAGTTCTCGGTGATGACCAGCCCGTTGACTGCCGTATTGAGGACTGCAAGCGCACAGGCGAAGAATTTACCGATGCAAAAGAAAAACTCGGCGAACTTTGCAGAAGTGAAGAAGATATCATGAGCTATATCTGCTATCCCGACCAGACGGTTAAATTCCTCAAAGACCGCAAGGCTAAGGAGGAAAATGAAGCCGTTTATACTATCGAAGCTATGTAAGGAGGAATATTATGTTACCCGAATATACTTATCTTCTCCGTGAGCTTTCAATAGGAGAGGCGGGCGGTACTGCCGTTTTCGGATATGCTGTCGTATTCTTCGGACTTGTTCTCCTTATGTGCGTACTCTACGGCACAGGCGCATATTTCCGTGGAAAAGACGAAAAAGCCGCCGCAGAAGCTAAAAAGGCTCTCGAAGAAACCAAAAAACAGGTTGAGGCAAATCCCCTCCACGTTACGGTTGCCCCCCCGAAAACCGCTCCCGGTTCGGCAGGTCATGTAAAGCTTTACAACGTCCCCGACAAGGAAGCCGCTATGATAATGGCTATTGTTGCCGACAAAATGCAGAAACCTTTAAACGAACTTCATTTTATTTCCATTAAGGAGGTCAAAAAATAATGAAATATAAAGTTACTCTCAACGGCAAAACCTATGAGGTTGAAGTTGAACACGGAAAAGCCGTTCTTCTCGATGAATATGAGGCTCTTGCACCTGCTCCCGCTGCCGCTCCCGCACCTGCTGCGGCTGCTGCTCCCGCACCCGCTGCCGCTCCTGCGCCTGCACCTGCTCCCGTTAATATTGCCGCAGGCGAAACAGTAAATTCACCCATGCCCGGAAACATCATAAGAGTTGACGTAAAACAGGGCGACACTGTAAAAGCAGGTCAGATTCTTGTTATCCTCGAAGCTATGAAAATGGAAAACGAAATCGTTGCCCCCAAGGACGGCACTGTTGCTCAGGTCGTAGTAAGCAAGGGTGCTGTTGTTGATACGGGCGCACCGCTTGTCGTTATAGCATAAGGAGGGCAAATATGGATATTCTTGAAACCCTTCAAACTCTCTGGACTGATTCGGGATTTCAAAGCTTTTTCGTTGACGGCGGCTGGAAGAATTTAATCATGATAGGCATTGCCTGTGTTCTTCTCTACCTCGGAATTGTTAAAAAGTTTGAACCGCTTCTTCTTGTCGGAATTGCTTTCGGCTGTCTGCTGGTAAACCTCTCGTATTTCGGCGCAGGCTCGACAGATGCCCTGTATCACCCTGAATTATGGGACAATTTCCTTAATCCCGAACACGCAGACTATCACAGTTACGGTGCGATAATGGCTCACGGCGGACTGCTTGACATACTCTACATAGGCGTTAAAGCAGGCGTTTATCCTTCACTTATTTTCATGGGCGTAGGTGCTATGACAGACTTCGGACCGCTTATTTCAAATCCGAAATCCCTTTTGCTTGGTGCGGCTGCACAGATGGGCGTATTCCTTGCATTTTTCGGAGCTGTATGCCTCGGATTCTCAGGCGAACAGGCTGCATCTATCGGTATAATCGGCGGTGCTGACGGTCCTACCGCTATATTCCTCACAACAAGACTTGCCCCCGAACTTCTCGGACCTATCGCTATTGCGGCATATTCCTACATGGCTCTTATCCCCATGATTCAGCCGCCCCTTATGAGACTCCTCACTACCGAAGAAGAAAGAAAAATCAAAATGGAACAGACAAGAACTGTTTCAAAGACAGAAAAAATCATTTTCCCGATTATCGTTGCTTCATTCGTAATACTTCTTCTCCCCTCAACTGCTCCGCTCGTTGGCTGTCTCATGCTCGGAAACCTTTGGAGAGAATGTGGTGTTACAGAGAGACTTTCAGACACAGTTCAGAATGCTCTTATGAATATCGTAACAGTATTCCTTGGTATCTCAGTAGGCGCAACAACTGCCGCTGACAGATTCCTCTCACTTGAAACAATAAAGATTATTGTTCTCGGTCTTACAGCTTTTGCATTCTCAACAGTCGGCGGACTTATTGTCGGAAAGATTATGTGCAAGCTCTCAGGCGGAAAAATCAATCCCCTTATCGGTTCGGCAGGCGTTTCAGCCGTTCCTATGGCTGCCCGTGTATCACAGATGGAAGGTCAGAAAGCTAATCCTTCAAACTTCCTCCTCATGCACGCTATGGGTCCCAACGTTGCAGGCGTTATCGGTTCTGCAATCGCAGCAGGATTCCTCCTCGCAGTATTCAAATAATTTTATTTCCCTCGCTGAAAAGCGGGGGAATGTTTTACGGAGAATATTATGAACAGTATAGAAGAAATGAAAATTGAATTTACAAGAATACAGGAAAGTTTCAGGGACAGAATTTCTCTTGAAAATAATTTTGATTTAAATGACCTGAAAACTATCGCAGGCGTTGACCTCGCCTATTGGAACAAAGACAACAGGGAATTTGCCGTCTGCTGTATTGTCGTTATTGACATGGATACTCACGAAACAATCGAAAAAAAGCATTACAGCGGAGAAATAAAAGTTCCCTATATTCCGTCATTTCTTGCTTTCCGTGAGATTCCCCTCGTTCTTGAAACAGTTAAACTGCTGGAAAATATCCCCGATATTTATATGTTTGACGGCAACGGCTACCTGCACCCACGCAATATGGGCATAGCCACACACGCTTCATTTTACCTCGACAGACCGACAATAGGCGTGGCTAAAACATATTTCCGTGTCGATAAGAAAACGGATTTTATTTTCCCCGAAAACAAGGCGGGAAGTTATACGGATATCGTCATTGACGGAAAAGTATACGGCAGAACTTTAAGAACTCATGACAACGTAAAGCCTGTATTCGTTTCGGCAGGAAATAATATTTCCCTCGATACCGCAACAGAATTAACTATGAAACTTGTAGAAAAAGAAAGTCATATTCCGATTCCCACAAGATATGCAGACCTTGAAACTCATGTTATGCGTGAAAAATTAATTAATAACTAAACAAAAACTCACAAGGAGAAAATTCTCTTTGTGAGTTAAATTATATACAATATTAAATTATAATTTTAAATTATTCGGCTATGTAAACTCTTTTCATAATCTGGGGCTTTTTGGGCTTGTCATGGTAGTCAGTTGGAGTAACTGCTATTTCGTCAACAACGTCAAGACCCTCAACTACTTTTCCGAATGCGGCATACTGACCGTCAAGGTGCGGAGCGTCCTCATGCATGATAAAGAACTGTGAGCCTGCGGAATCGTACTGCATTGAGCGAGCCATGGAAATAACTCCCCTTACGTGCTTTATGCTGTTCTTGAAACCGTTTGCCTCAAATTCTCCCAAGATATGCCAGCCCGGACCGCCTGTGCCTGTGCCTTTCGGACAGCCTCCCTGAATCATAAATCCGGGGATTATTCTGTGAAAAGTCAGACCGTCATAAAATCCTGCCTTTACGAGTTTCTCGAAATTTCCGCAGGTTACGGGAGCGATATTGGGATAAAGTTCAATTTTTATCTCTTTTCCGTTTTCCATTTCAATAATTACCATAATATACCTCCTATTTAAAATCGTCAGATTTTGCCTGTTTAATCAAGTATTATCTGAAAATCAGATGGAATTGTTGCGTTTTCATACGGATTTTCTTTCTCTTTTTTCTCTCCGTGATTATAGCCGCTTAATTTGTTTCTGTTATTTTCTTCTTTTGCCTCCTGATATTCTTCAAGGGCAGATTTTTGGACGGTAGTTGGTTCGGGAGTTTCCTCTGTGACAACGGCTATATACATTTCGCCGTTTTCGTCCGTTAATATTTCTGTAACGGGGATATATTCGGAGGTTTCTTCGGGCTGTTCATCTTCCTCATACGGAATAATGCTGCTTTCTTTTTTCTTTTTTGCTTCCGTAGAATACACAGCCTGATACTGGGGGCTTACAGGGGTTTTTGAAGATTTTCCGCTGTTTGACTTTATTGCACCTTCTGTACAGCCTTTTCCTGCCATTATAACAAGCATAGCGGCTATTGCGGCGAGTGCAACGGCAATAACTCTGTTATTCTCCACATTATCCGTCCTTTCAGAAATCATATAACACTATAATTATAACAAACTCTTATAAAAATGTCAAGTACGGACAAAAATAAAATCCCCGAACATTTCAAAACATTCGGGGGCATTATGAAAAATTAAAGCATTGTTGCTCTGAGTTCTTCGGGAGAAAGCTTTGAAAGATATGCGGGCGGAATGTCAAATGCTGTCTTACAGCCTGTTGCGCCCTCTGCTCTGAGTCTGTTCAATGCCCTTGCAAAGCAGATTAAAACGCTTGCGGTAAATTCGGGATTTGATTCAAGTTTGAGAGAATATTCTATCATCTGATGAGTTTTTTCTCCGTCACCTGTCAGACCGCTTCTCATTACGAAACCGCCGTGGGGCATTTTATTGTGAACCGCATTAAATTCTTCCTCGGATATGAAATTTACTGTTGTGTCATACTCGTCAAAGTAATTTTTCATAGTCTTGATAGATTCCTCGATTTTTGCAAGGTCTGCACCTTCTTCGGGAACTACCCAGCACTCTCTAAGATGTTTCTGTCTTGTTGTGAGTTCGGGCTGACTTCCTGAACGTACAGCCTCCATAGCGGATTCAATCGGAACGGTGTACTGTATGCCTTTCTTGACACCCTCAACTCGTCTTATAGCATCGGAATGTCCCTGACTTACGCCCTTTCCCCAGAATGTATAGCTTTTTCCGTTGGGGAGAATAGATTCAGCATAAAGTCTGTTCAGTGAGAAAAGACCGGGGTCCCAGCCGAGAGATATAAATGCAAGGTGGTTGTTTTCCTTTGCGGACTTGTCAACATTTGCAAAATGTTCGGGTATTCTCTTATGTGTGTCAAAGCTGTCTATAACGTTGAAATATTTAGCAAGTTCGGGAGTCTGTTCGGGGAGGTCTGTTGCACTTCCTCCGCAGATTATCATAACATCAACGTCATCTGTCATATTCTTAGCGTCATCAATCTTGAAAACCTTTGCGCCCTCAGTGAGAGGCTTAACAGTTTCGGGATTACGTCTTGTAAAAATTCCCGCAAGTTCCATATCGTCATTTTGTCTTATTGCGAGTTCTACGCCTTTGCCAAGGTTGCCGTAGCCTGCAATACCTATTCTTACTTTGTTCATTGGTTTATTCTCCTGTTCTTTATTTTTATTCAAGTAAAGCCTTAAATTTTTACTTTTGTATGTGTCTGTGTCACGGAATATTATTTCCGCAAAGCCTTTGTCCTCGTGCCATGAAATTCCCCTGAATGATATAAAATCCTCGTAACAGGTTCGGTCTGCACATTCGCTGACAAATTCTCCGTATATACTGTCGTTTTCCTTTACAATCCTGTAAAGACTGTAACAGCAGAAATATTTTTTCTGTTTTCCGACAAAATATTTGCCTGACGGGGAAAAAGATACAACATATGCGTTGTCTTTTTCTCCGTCTTTTATTACCGAAAAGATATGCATTATACAAGCATCTGCATATCATAAAGACCCGCAGGCTTATCTTTCAGGAAAATTGCGGCATTTACAGAACCTTCCGCAAATACTGTCTTTGAGGCTGCCGAATGTGAAAGCGTGATAACTTCGTCATTTCCGGCGAATATAACATCATGCTCACCTACGATAGTACCGCCTCTTATTGCGTGCATACCGATTTCGGATTTTTCACGTTTCTGTCTGCGTGAGTGCCTGTCATATACATAATGCTTTGAATTGTCAAGCGTTTCGTTTATGGCATTTGCAAGCATTATAGCCGTACCGCTCGGAGCGTCTATTTTCTGATTGTGATGTTTTTCAACAATTTCAATGTCGAATCTGTCGCCGAGAACTTCTGCGGCTTTTTTAGCGAGATTCACAAGCAGATTTATTCCGATTGACATATTGAATGTAAAGAATACGGGTATCTGTTCGGCAGCGTTTTTAATCTGCTGAATCTGCTCGTCACTGTAACCTGTTGAGGCTATAACAAGCGGTGTACCCGTTGAAAGGCAGTATCCGAGAAGTCCGTCAAGTGATGCGGGATTTGAGAAATCTATTATTACATCAGGCTTTTCGGGAAGTTCGGACGGCTTTTCAACTATCGGGAAATCGGCATATTGTTTTGTGTAAACATCTATTCCTGCAATAACTTTGCAGTTGTCACGTTCCTGAATACAGTTGTAAACGGTTTTTCCCATTTTTCCGTTTGCACCGCAAATAGCTATATTCGTCATTTTAACCTCCTGTTTAATAGGAATTTATATAAGTCCGTGTTTTGCAAGGCTTGCTTTAAGAATCTCTTTGTGTTCGTCAGTCATTTCGCACAAAGGCATACGGCAAGGTCCTGCATTGAAACCAATCATGTTCATAGCCTCTTTTGCGGGAATCGGATTGACTTCAATAAACAGATTATTTATCAGGTCAAGATATTCAATCTGCAATTTAGTAGCCTCCGCAAAATTATTGTCAAGGCAATACTGAACCATGTCATGCATCTGTTTCGGAATAACATGAGATGCCACGGAAATAACTCCCTTTCCGCCGAGTGACATAAGCGGTACCACCATATCATCGTTACCGCTGTAAACGTCAATGCTGTCTCCGCATTCTGCGATAAGCTTTGCAACATAGCTTATATTTCCGCTTGCTTCCTTGATAGCAACTATGTTCTTGTGTTCAGCGAGTTTCTTAACGGTGGCAACGTCCATATTTACGCCTGTTCTGCCCGGAATATTGTAAAGCACTATCGGTATATTTACTGCGTCTGCAATTGCTGTGAAATGCATTACAAGACCTTTCTGCGTTGTCTTGTTGTAGTAAGGCGTTACAAGGAGGATTCCGTCAACGCCTGCTGCCTCTGCTTCTTTTGAGAGGTCTATTGCATATTTTGTGTCATTACTGCCCGTACCTGCGATAACAGGGATTCTGCCTGCGGTTTTCTTCACGGCATATCTGATACATTCAATATGTTCCTCATCGGTCATGGTTGAAGCCTCGCCCGTAGTACCGCATATAACGATAGCGTCCGTATGGTTTGCTATCTGTGATTCTATAAGTTCGCCGAGTGCATCATAATTGATTGAACCGTCATCATTCATGGGAGTGATTATGGCAACAGCCGCACCCGTAAATATAGTATTTTTCATAATTTTCTCCTTTCGGAAGATGATTTGTATTTCCGCCCTTGCGGGCGGAAAATGTATATTTAATTAGTCAAAATAGCCTTTTGCTGCGAGGAGTTCTGCGAGGAGTACCCCGCCTCCTGCCGCACCTCTCAATGTGTTGTGTGAAAGGCATACAAATTTATAGTCGTACTGTGTATCTTCTCTTAAACGTCCCGTTGAAACTGCCATGCCGTTTTCGAGATTTCTGTCAAGTTTAGCCTGCGGACGGTCATTTTCCTCAAAATAGTGGATAAACTGCTTGGGTGCGCTGGGGAGTTCAAGTTCCTGCGGAACACCGCTGAAATCTTTCCAGAGCTGTAAAATTTCCTCTTTCGAGGGCTTATTCTCAAAGCTTACGAATACAGCAGCCGTATGACCGTCTGAAACGGGTACACGCAGACACTGAGTTGTAATCTGAGGAGATTCTGCCTTTACGATTTCATTTCCCTTGATTTCGCCCCAAACTTTAAGGGGTTCCTGTTCGGATTTTTCTTCTTCTCCGCCGATATAGGGAATGAGATTGTCAATCATTTCGGGCCATGTTTCAAAATTCTTGCCTGCTCCCGAAATAGCCTGATATGTGCAGGCGAGAACTTTCGTTATGCCGAATTTTTTAAGCGGGTGAAGTGCGGGAACATAGCTCTGAATTGAGCAGTTGGACTTTACTGCGATAAAGCCTCTCTTTGTTCCGAGGCGTTCTCTCTGAGCCTTTATAATTTCGATATGTTCGGGGTTGATTTCGGGTACTACCATGGGAACATCGGGTGTAAATCTGTGTGCGGAGTTGTTGGAAACTATCGGACATTCAGCCTTTGCATATTTTTCTTCAAGGGCTTTTATTTCGTCTTTCTTCATGTCAACGGCACAGAAGCAGAAATCAACCTGCTCGGCGATTTTCTCAATGTCAGCCGTAGCGTCAAGGAGAATCATGTCTTTCATTTTTTCGGGCATGGGTACAGTCATTTTCCAGCGGCTGCCTGCTGCCTGCTCATAAGTCTGACCTGCACTTCTCGGAGAAGCGGCTAAAACCTTTACATTGAACCACGGGTGATTTTCAAGAAGAATTGCAAATCTCTGTCCAACCATGCCCGTAGCTCCGATAATTCCGACATTGTACTGTTTCATAATTCATACTCCTTATATAAAAATTTCATGAAAAATAAGAAAACCGGTTGCAAACCGGCTCACCATACGGTATAATAGAAATACTGACATATCTTTATAAGTTATGCCGATAACTCTCCATCACGTATGATGACAGCCGTACATCTCTTAAACATACAGCCGACACGGAACTTACCAGAAACCGTATCTCGGCGGCATTGCCTTTCACAGTGTTTCGCTGAACGGGTCGTTCTCCATACTGTTACTAATCGCAGCCGCACCTCTACCTGTTTATATAATATCACTTAATGCGTGATATGTCAATATCTTTTTTCGGAAATAAAAAAATTTTTATAAGGAGCAGACAATGGAACTGTTAAAATCTGATTTTTATTATGAACTGCCTGAGGAGTTAATTGCCCAGACACCTATTGAACCCAGAAACGCATCAAGAATGATGTGCGTTGACCGTCAGAGCGGTGAGATAATTCATGACCACTTCTATAATCTATGCAAGTATCTCAAAAAAGGTGACCTGCTTGTTATGAACGATTCAAGAGTTATTCCCGCAAGGCTCTACGGAGAAAAAATCTCAAACGGAACTTTTATAGAATTTCTTCTGCTTGAACAGAAAGGCGACAAATTATGGGAAATAATATGCCGCCCCGGAAAAAAAGCCAAAGTCGGTACGGAATTTTCTTTCGGAAACGGCAGACTTACCGCAGAAGTTATCGAAGTAAAAGATGACGGAAACAGAATAGTTAAATTTAACTGTGAGGGAAATTTCTTTACTGCCCTTGAAGATGTCGGACAAATGCCCCTTCCACCCTACATCAAGGAGAAACTTGAAAACAAGGAACGCTATCAGACAGTCTATTCAAATGAACTCGGCTCGGCAGCAGCTCCCACGGCAGGTCTGCACTTCACAAGTGATATGCTTGACGAAATAAGAAATCAGGGCATAAACACCGCTTTTGTAACTCTCCATGTCGGTCTCGGAACTTTCAGACCCGTAAAGGAAGATAATGTCCTCAACCACAAAATGCACAGCGAACATTATTTTCTTCCGAAAGAAACAGCCGATTTGATTAATCAGACAAAAAAGAACGGCGGGCGTGTAATTGCCGTTGGAACTACTACCTGCCGTACCCTTGAAAGCGTTGCGACTTTCTACGGGGATATTTCCGAACATGAGGGATACACGGATATTTTTATCTATCCGTCCTATAAATTCAAGTGCATTGACGGGCTTATCACAAATTTCCACCTGCCCGAAAGCACTTTGATTATGCTTGTTTCAGCCTTTATGGGATATGATAACACCATGAAAGCCTACAAAACCGCCGTTGAGGAAAAATACAGATTTTTCAGTTTCGGTGATTCAATGTGCATACTTTGAATATCATGGAAAAAATATATGACATGAGAAAAGGAGAAATAGTATGAATAATATGAAATTTTTTGAGGGACTTATAAACGCAAAACAATCACCTATCGTTATCTGCAACACTGACCGCAGAATTGTATTTATGAATACTTTCGCCAAAAATGAGTACAACAAGTACGGCGGAAAGGAAATTACAGGCAAACTCCTTGACAATTTCTGCGATACGGAAGCTATGAGCAAAATAAACATGGTCATTGAATGGTTTAAAGAAGATACCGCAAACAATAAAATTTTTGCCGTCCACAAGAAAGAAACAAATGAGGATATATATATTGTCGCCATAAGAGACGAAAATAAAAACCTCATAGGCTTTACAAGTATGTATGAGTGCCGTACCCCCGAAAAAACTGACGTTTACAGAATGGACTGAAATTTTAGTCCGGAATTATCTTAATAAAATTTAACGATTTTAAATAAAAGGAAGATTTGCGCCTTGTGCTGAGAATGAACGCAGCGTCAGCGGAGTGAATGAAAGCACAAGCCTTAAAAGCGCAAATCTGACGATTTTAAATAGGAGGTTTTATGTTTAATTTAATTAAAAAAGACAATAAGGCAAGGAGAGGCGTTTTTGAAACAGTTCACGGAACTTTTCAGACTCCCTGTTTTATGAATGTAGGCACGTCCGCTGCCATAAAGGGCGGTATCTCATCTGTTGACCTGAAAGAACTCAAAACACAGGTTGAACTCTGTAATACCTACCACCTGCACCTGCGCCCGACTGATACTGTCATAAAGAAAATGGGCGGTCTGCATAAGTTTATGAACTGGGATAAGCCTATTCTCACCGACAGCGGCGGTTTTCAGGTTTTCTCACTCGCAAAGTTAAGGAAAATAAAGGAAGAAGGCGTTTATTTCGCCTCGCATATTGACGGTCACAGAATTTTTATGGGTCCCGAAGAATCCATGCAGATTCAGTCAAATCTTGCGTCAACTATTGCTATGGCTTTCGATGAGTGCATTGAAAATCCTGCACCGTATGACTATACAGCAAAATCCGTTGAAAGAACCACACGCTGGCTTGTCCGCTGTAAAAACGAAATGCAGAGGCTTAATTCCCTGCCCGATACAATAAATAAAAATCAGTTGCTTTTCGGTATAAATCAGGGTTCTACCTATGACGATTTGCGTATAAAACATATGAAGGATATAGCAGCCCTTGACCTTGACGGCTATGCAATAGGCGGTCTCGCCGTCGGTGAACCTACTGAGGAAATGTACAGGATTATTGACGTTGTTGAGCCTTATATGCCCGAAAACAAGCCGAGATATTTAATGGGTGTCGGTACTCCGTCAAATATAATTGAAGCCGTTGCAAGAGGTATTGATATGTTTGACTGCGTTATGCCCAGCAGAAATGCCCGTCATGCAACTGTTTTTACATGGAGCGGTATAATGCATATGAATAATAAATGCTACGAAACCGACCCACTCCCGATTGATACGGAATGTGACTGCCCCACCTGCCGAAATTTCAGCCGTGCTTATGTTCGCCACCTTTTCAAGGCAAATGAACAGCTTGCAGGCAGACTTGCCGTTCAGCATAATTTGTATTTTTACAATACACTGACGGAAAAAATAAGGACTGCCATTGATGAGGACAGATTTGAGGAGTTCAGGGGAAAATATTCTCAGATTCTCGCAAAAAGAATTTAGTTAAGCCTTTTGTATAAATAATATAAAAATTTTAAGCAAAAGAAAGATTTGCACCTTGCCGTATGAACGAATGCAGCTTTGCGGAATGAGTGAATAGGCAAGCACCAAAAGTGCAAATCTGACTGTTTTAAATAAAAGGAAGATTTTGCCCTTGACACAAATGAACGAAAAAATTTTTAATTTTTGAGTGAATGTGTCAAGCCTTAAAAGGCAAAATCTGACTGTTTTAAATAAAAGGAAGATTTGCACCTTGCCGTATGAACGAATGTAGCTTTGCGGAATGAGTGAATAGACAAGCACCAAAAGTGCAAATCTGACTGTTTTAAATAAAAGGAAGATTTGCACCTTGCCGTATGAACGAATGTAGCTTTGCGGAATGAGTGAATAGGCAAGCACCAAAAGTGCAAATCTGACTGTTTTAAATAGGAGTGATTATATGAAAATTGCAGTATTTGACCTTGACGGAACTATTGCCGATACTCTCAATGACCTTGCAGATGCCGTAAACTACGGGCTTGAAACTCTGGGATTTCCTGTTCATGAGTGCGAAAAATATAAGTACATGGTCGGAAACGGCGCAAAAACACTCTGTTTCAGGGCTTTGCCCGATGACAAAAAAGAATATACGGAAAAACTGCATATGTTTTTCAATGAATATTACGGGGAGCATTTTCTCGACAGGGTGAAACTCTATCCCGAAATAAAAGAAACTCTCACAAAGCTTTCCGAAAATAATGTTATGCTCGCTGTCGCAACAAACAAACCTCAGATTTTCGCCGTGAAAATGGTTTCCGTGCTGCTGCCCGACATAAAATTTATTAAGGTTCTCGGCGGCTGTGAAGAAAGACCTAAAAAGCCCTATCCCGATATTATTTACGAAATTCTTGAATGTACGGGCTTTTCGGAGGCTTTTATGGTCGGTGACAGCAACGTTGACATAGATACCGCAAAAAATGCAGGCATAACTTCAATAGGCTGTGCATGGGGGTTCAGAGGGCGTGAGGAACTAATAAGGTCAGGGGCGGACTTTATCGCCGAAACTCCGAACGATATAGCAGAATTTATCCTGAAAGGAGAAAGTTAAAATGAGAGGTAAAAAAACACAGGACAATTCAAACACTTATTCCTACACTGAGAAACAAAAGGAAATCCTTGAAGAACATATAGAAAAATATTACGGTATGTATGACAAGATTTTCAAGGGCAACAAGGAAAGCGATTTGTGCATTGATGTGTGCATTATTGAGCCGTCTGTTGAAAGAAATTATTATACGCTTGTTACTCTCGGAATGGGTGCGTATAAAATGGATATCCCCGATGACATTAAAAAATATAAACTCGAACGTGCCGAACTTTCAATATGCCTGCCCCCTGACTGGGATATTGACAGCGATGATGACGATAATTTCTGGGCTTTGAAACTCCTGAGAATGATTGGAAGTCTGCCTTTAAGGAAAAAATCATGGCTGAGCTGGGGTCATACCATTGACTACCCCGAAACTTTTACAAAGGATTCCGAACTCTGTTCAGTAATACTTTTTCATTCCCCCTACGGAAAAAATTCTTCCGTCTGCCCTCTGCCTGACGGCACAAATGTAAACTTTTACCATATTGTCCCGCTTTGCAGGAATGAACTTGAATTTAAATCAAAATTCGGAACGGAAGAACTTTTACAGCTTTTCGGAGAAAATCTCCCCATTGTCAGCGAAATTAACCGCCTCCCCCTGAAAACGGAAAACTTTGTAAAAATTATTGACACCTTTGAAAAGCATCGTAAAAAAATAGAACAAAAAGAACTCGATATCCCCGAAATAAATGCCGCAAACCATATATCCGCCTTTATTATGTGGGCTATAAATCACGATTTGATAGACGAGGAGTTTACTGACTATTTTTCCGAAGAAATCGAGGATATCAAAAATAAAAAACTTGATGTTAGAAAATTTTTTATAAATTCCCTTGACGGTGAACTCCCAGAAGATATTTTCAAAAAGGATATAAGAGAATTTGTAAAATCTTATTACTGCTTCATGAACAGGAGCGAAATTAACAACTATCCGAGAGATGTTGACAAATCCGCAGAAGAATATTTCGGAGAAGAAAAATATAACTGTGAGGAGTTTCAGGACGAGGCATACCTCTTTATGCCCTTTGACAAGGAATATCTTGAAAGAATGTACAAATATATCGACAAAGCCTATGACTTCACAACAAATATCCTCCCGATGTTTAAATTCCCCGAAGAAAACGAATAACTACTTCCCCGTGAATATATTGCTGACAAAAGGTACTGCGACACTGAATCCGAGGGCTGTCAGAAACTGCTGCTTTTCAAGGAATACCGTGCCGAATATTTCTCTCATCTGCGGAATGAATACAGATGCACTCAATACTCCGACAGATATAATTACCGCAAGGACAAGTTTCATGTTGCCGAAAGGATTCATTCCAAAAAGCGATTTATTTTCGCTCCTGCACTCAAAAACGTGTATAAGCTGTGACATTACAAGAGTTATAAGTGCGGCTGTGCGCCCTGCGTTTACCGTTCCGCCGAGATGAATTACCGCAGAAAATGAACCAAGCGTTGACAAGCCTATGAATATTCCACGGAATATTATTTTCTGCATAAGACCGCCTGCGAAAAATCCCTCTGTGGATTTTCTGGGCGGTTTTGACATTATATCTTTTTCGGGCGGTTCAAGTCCCAAGGCTATCGCAGGCAAACCGTCCGTTACAAGATTTATAAGCAATAACTGAACCGGCAGCAATACTATCGGCATACCCATTAATATTCCCAAAAACATGGTCAGAACTTCCCCTATATTGCATGAAAGCAGATATCTTACAAATTTTCTTATATTTGCATATACACATCTTCCCTCCTCGACTGCCGAAACAAGCGTCCCGAAATTGTCATCAAGAAGTATTACATCTGCCGCCTGTTTTGTAACGTCCGTGCCTGTTATACCCATTGCAACTCCCACATCTGCTTCTTTTATTGCGGGGGCATCGTTTACACCGTCACCCGTCATTGTAACTATTTCGCCTTTTCGCTTGAAACTTTTTACTATTCTCAATTTGTGGGCAGGTTCAACCCTTGCGAAAACTGTGTAATTGTCTATTATATTATCAAGCTGAAAATCATTTAATTTGTTTAATTCTTCACCCGTCATGGCTTTTCCGTGAAGTCCTGCCTTTTTTGCGACTGCGGAGGCGGTATTTTTATGGTCGCCCGTAATCATAACCGTACGGACAGATGCGGAGGCGCATTTTCTTATTGCGGTTTTGGCTTCCTCTCTCGGAGGGTCAATCATTCCCGAAAGCCCCAAAAATATAAGATTTCCCCTTTCAGGCTCAAACCCGTCAGATATGCAGTATGCAAGGGCAAGGACTCTCAGTGCCTCATCTGACATTGATATTATTTTATCGGATATTTTTTTCCTGATATTCTGCGTAATCGGCAAAATATCGCCATTTGAGTTCATATATTGACTGCACCTCGGAAGAATAACTTCTCCCGCACCTTTTAAGTATATTTTTCTTTCCGTCCCCGAAAGACAATGTACCGCCATGAATCTTGTTTCGCTGTCAAAAGGGTATTCATCAAGTTTCGAGATATTAAGATTTTCTTTTGTGATATCTGCCTTTGCCCCTGCGATAAGCAAGGCAATTTCAGTGGGGTCGCCCGATACATTCCATTCGCCTTTTCCCGAAATACTGCCCCTTTTACGGCTTTTAACGGGATTTTCGGCTGATATTTCCGCAGTTGAGCATACAACTCCGCATTTCAGAGATTCCGTCAGGGCTTTTTCATTTTTGGGATTTATCGCTGTGCTGTCCGAAAGCTTTATATCTCCGCATATTTTATATCCCATTCCGCTGAATATGTAATCTTTTTCAACTGTCGAAAGCTTTGTTACAGTCATTTTATTTTCGGTTATAGTTCCTGTTTTGTCGGAACATATAACAGACGTACAGCCGAGAGTTTCAACGCTGTGAAGTTTGTTTACAAGAGCTTTCTGTTTGAGCATACGGCTGACCGCCAATGCAAGTGCTATTGTCACTGTTGCGGGCAGACCTTCGGGAATTGCGGCTATTGCTATGGTTATGCCCGTCATAAGCATACCGAAAACGTCCTCACCCCTTAAAACTCCCGCAAGAAATACTGCTACGCACACTACAAGACAAAGTATTGCAACAGTTTTTCCAAGCTCTGCAAGGCGTTTCTGCAAAGGTGTCATCTCTTTGTCTATATCCGACAGCATTTCCGATATTTTGCCCATTTGTGTATTTTTGCCCGTTGAGATTATTTCCGCACGGCATACCCCTCTTGTAACAGATGCTCCGCAATAGAGAATATTGGGCTTGTTTAAAGAATTATCCCTGTCGTTTGTGTCGGATACGAATTTTTCAACAGCGGTTGATTCACCCGTGAGAACGGATTCGTCAGAAAAAACTCCCGATGCTTTGAGAATAACGCAGTCCGCAGGTATTCTGTCGCCTGCTTCAAGTTCTATTACATCTCCCGTTACAAGTTCGGAGGCATTTATTTTCCTGAGTTTTCCGTCACGGTAACATTTGGCTGTCGGCGCAGTCATTGAACGCAAGGCTTCAAGAGTATGTTCTGTCCTGTATTCCTGAACAAATCCAAGCACGGCATCAAGCAGGACTATGAGCATTATTGTTACTGCATCGGAAACTTCCCCCAGAAGGATTGATATTACTGTTGCGCCTAAAAGTATCATTACCATTACATCTTTGAACTGCCCTGCAAATATTTTAACGGCACTGTTTTTCTTTTCCTCGGCAAAAATATTTTCCCCGTAAAGCTTTAATTTCTCAACGGCTTCCTTTTCGGTAAGACCCATAAAATCACCCCGTATTATTTTGATTTGTCCTTAAATAATATGCAGTAAAATTCGGAATTAGAAATAAATAAGTTTCATGAATATTTCTAATCGGAAGTGATATAATATTAGTATTCCGCTTTGCGGAGTGATTTCATGAACAACTTGCCTCGTTGTCATGTGTCAGATTCAAAATTAAAGGGGGTTTGGGGGAACAAAGTCGCCCCTTGACACAATGAACGAAAAAATCTTTGATTTTTGAGTGAATGTGTCAAGCCACAAAGGGCGACTCCCCCATTCTAAATAAGGAGGTTTTGTTATGGATAACAAAAGAAAAAATGACAATATCAAATGTACCGTTTCACAGTGCGAGCATAATATGGTGACCGAGAACTATTGTTCCCTCAACTGCGTCTGCATAGGCACTCACGAGGATAACCCCACCGTTCCCGAATGTACCGACTGCAAATCTTTCGTAAAGAGAACAGGCTGCTGTTAATCTTAAAACCAAATTCTCCCCGTTCATTCGGGGAGAAATAAATTTATTAAAATTTTGTGTATAATCAATAAAAATAATCAAAGAATATATTCAAAGTGCGAAAAGTTATTTTGTTCTATTGCATTATTCTTTGTTTTGTAGTATAATAAATACAGATTTCCGTTTGATTTTCTTTTTCTTATGGAGATTTCAATCGAGATAGTATAATTTTTTTAGCCTGGAGGGTAGATATATGTCAGACAAAACCATGATGTTCTCTGTCAAAGACACAGACACCGAACTCAGAAATACTCTTACAACAGTATACTATGCTTTGAAAGAAAAGGGTTATAACCCCGTAAACCAGATTGTGGGATATATCCTTTCGGAAGACCCGACATACATAACAACCTACAACAACGCAAGAACAAAAATACGCCGCATAGACCGTGATGAACTGTTACAGGCTATTGTGGAGTATTACATCAATGCACACGTTGACGGACAAGATTCACAGCACTAAGCAAATATTATCAGCCCTTTTGAGATAACAGGCTTTCGTTCGCAAGGAGAAGTTATTGCAAAAGTTTTGCGGTACATTAATCTGTACCGCAATTTTTTTATTTTTTCTTTTTCATGTTGTGCTTTATCAGCAGAACCGCCGCAAGAGAACCTGCCTTTACTGCGGTTTTAACTGCCGAAAGTTTCTGTTTTTTCGTTGCTTTGCCGCTTACGCCCGACAGATTGCCTTTTCCTGCGGTTTTTGCCGTTCCGAATCCGAACGAAAAATTTCCTTTGTCTTTCTGAAATTCCATTTAAAAAGTTGAAATCCTCCTTTATTTATAAACTGCTGTCAATTTCTGCAATTAAAAATTTTATTTTTTTGCCTTCTTCCGTGAACATTTTTTCATGTTCCGTGACGAAATTTTCATAAGGGCTTTCGGAGTGCAAATCATAAGTTTTATATTTTATCTTATAGCCCGCCTCCCTGAAATGCTCAAAGGATTCCTCAAATAATTGGTCATCATCTGTCTTGAACCATATTTCTCCTTTAAGGAATTTCTTATAGTTGAGAAGCTGTCTTGTATGGGTAAGACAGCGTTTTTTGTGCTTGTTCTTGTTCCACGGATTGCAGAAATTTATATATATTCTGTCCGCACGGTCATTCTCGTCAAAAGACATATCAATTCTTTCGATATTCTGAATGGCTATTCTTATATTGTCCATTGGGATATTTTTTTCGGAATATGCCGATTCAAGCTTTCTCTTTGCAAGGACAAGCATTTCGTTTTTTATATCCACAGCTATGAAATTTATATCCGTGTGTGCAGGTGCAGCCTGTGAAATAAATCCGCCTTTTCCGCAGCCGAGTTCTATGTACAGTGGTCTTTCGTGGTGCGGAAAAAGACTTGTCCAGTTGCCTTTGATTTCCTGCGGTAACTTCACATAGAAATCACATGATTCAAGTTCGGGCTTTGCCCAAGGTTTGTGTCTTATTCTCATATTTGGAATGGGGAATTACCGCCCCAAGCCTCCTTTTTATATTTTTATAATCAATAATAAAATTCTTCCTCAACAGTTTCAACGTGCCGTATTGAGTACAGCCAGTAGAAGAAAATCATGAATACTTCTCCGAACATACTTATCATAAACATAAGGTCGGTGTTTCCCGTTATGGCTGCCCCTGCCGATGCTCCGAACATGAACAGCCCCGCAAAGAAAATTGCAGGGGATTTCTGCGCCTTCCATACGACTACACCCGAAAGCACAACGGGAAGCACACAGCCTGCCGATAATATATTGCTTACTCTGTCAGCCCATTCAGGAGTTGTTTTTGCGGAAACATATCTGAGTACGCCTCCGAAATTCTTTAATTCAAGTGTTTTTGAATATCCCGCATATGCTCCGCCCGCCATGATTATAACTATGGCAAGCCACATAAGAGCCTTTTTGTTTCTTGTCCAGTTAAGGACGTATCCGCACACGGCAAGATTAAGCGGTACTATAAGCCCGTGAATTATATATCTCGCCTTACTCAGCGACATGAGAAGTTCGGGGTCAAGTTTTCTTCCCCATGCCATTACATATGCATCAAACAGAAGTCCTCCGCATATGAAAAGCATCATAAGGGTTGTCATCTGTTTATTTTTGATTGTATTCTGCAAAAGCAGAACAAAGAACAATGCTTCCGCCCACATAATTCCGAGGACTATATTTTTTCCGTTTTCAATAAGAAACTCTCTCATTTTGCATCACCTCCCGCCAGATAAGGTTTTAAATATTTGCCTGTGTATGACTGCGGACATTCCGCAACTTCTTCGGGAGTACCCTGTGCAATTATTTCTCCGCCCTTGTCACCGCCTTCGGGTCCGAGGTCAATTATGTGGTCTGCGACTTTTATGACATTCAGGTTATGCTCTATGACAAGGACTGTGTTTCCCTGATTTACAAGTGCCTGCAATACGTCTGTCAGCCTGTGGACATCTGCCGTGTGAAGTCCCGTTGTCGGTTCATCAAGGATATATATAGTCCTGCCCGTAGCCTTTTTGGAGAGTTCCGAGGAAAGCTTTACCCTCTGAGCCTCACCGCCTGAAAGCGTTGTTGCGGACTGTCCGAGCTTTATATATCCGAGTCCGACTTCCTGCAAGGTTTTCAGTTTCTTTGAAATTTTTGGGATATGCTCAAAAAACTCCGCACCCTCGTCAACTGTCATTTCAAGGATATCATAGATTGATTTTCCTTTGTAGTGTATTTCAAGGGTCTCACGGTTATATCTCCTGCCTTTGCAGACTTCGCAAGGCACATATATATCGGGCAGAAAATGCATTTCTATTTTGATAATTCCGTCACCCTCGCAGGCTTCACAGCGTCCGCCCTTTACATTAAAGCTGAATCTTCCGCTTGTATAGCCGTGAGCCTTTGCATCTTTTGTCTGTGCGAAAAGTTCCCTTATATCCGTGAAAACTCCCGTATATGTCGCAGGATTTGAACGGGGAGTTCTTCCTATGGGCGACTGGTCTATGCACACAACTTTGTCAAGATTCTCAATGCCGTCCATACCCTCATGCAGACCGCTTTTTATTTTTACATGATTTAATTTAGCCGCAAGGCTTTTGTAAATTATTTCATTTACAAGAGAGGATTTCCCCGAACCCGATACACCCGTAACACAGACAAGTTCCCCAAGCGGAATACTTACATCTATGTTTTTGAGATTGTGTTCGTATGCACATCTTACCGTTAAAAATTTTCCGTTGCCTTTTCTGCGTTCTTTCGGAAGGGGAATTTTTTTCTTTCCGCTGAGATACTGTCCCGTTATTGAATCTTTGCATTTCATAAGCTTGTCAACAGTTCCCGCAAAAACTATATTTCCGCCGTGTATGCCTGCCCCGGGTCCTATGTCAACTATATAATCCGCAGAAAGCATAGTATCGTCATCATGCTCCACAACTATGAGCGTATTTCCTATGTCACGCAGTCTTTTCAAAGTCGCTATGAGTTTGTCGTTGTCCCTTTGGTGCAGTCCTATGCTCGGTTCATCAAGAATATACAAAACACCCACAAGAGATGAGCCTATCTGCGTGGCAAGGCGTATTCTCTGGCTTTCTCCGCCCGAAAGAGTTCCCGATGACCTTGAAAGTGTCAGATATTCAAGTCCAACGCTTTTAAGGAATCCGAGTCTTTCGCTGATTTCTTTTATTATTCTCTCGGCTATGAAATTTTCATGCTCCGTAAGTTTAAGATTTTTAAAAAAGTCAAGGCTGCTGCTTACGGACAAATCCGTGAGTTCGCTTATATTTTTTCCGCCGACTGTTACCGAAAGATATTCTTTTTTCAGACGTTTTCCCCTGCACACGGGACAGCTTATTTCACTCATACATTCTTCTATGTCATTTCTGGAATATTCGCTGTTTGTTTTCTGATAGCGTCTTTCAAGGTTGTTTATTATCCCCTCAAAAGGCGTGTTGTATTTTCCTCCGCCGAGAAAAGTCGGTCTTTTTAATTCAAGTTCCGTATCCCCCGTACCGTAGAGGAAAATATCAAGCTGTTCCTTTTTTAAATCTTTTACGGGAACATCAAGCGGTATGTTATATTTTTTTGATATCGCCTGATAGTACATGGTTGTCATTGAAGTTTCGTCAAGGCTGTTCCAGCCTGATGCCTTTATTGCTCCCTCCATGATTGAAATATCCTTGTTAGGCACTATCAAATCGGGGTCTATGCGTTTGAAAACTCCCAGTCCCGTACAATTCGGGCAAGCTCCCACAGGATTGTTGAAAGAAAACATTACGGGTTCAAGTTCGCCTATGCTTATATCATGTTCGGGGCAGGCATAATTCTGCGAAAAAAGCATTTTCTCCCCGTCAATGACATCAATAAGGGCTGTGCCGTTTGTAATTTTGAAAACGGTTTCAAGGCTGTCCGTGATTCGTGACTCTATGCCCTCTTTGACAACAAGTCTGTCAACAACTATTTCAATATTGTGCTTTTTATTTTTGTCAAGCTTTATATCGTCACTGAGTTCATACATTATGCCGTCAATACGCACACGGACAAAACCGCTTTTCTCTGCGTTTTCGAGTTCTTTTGCATACTGACCTTTTCGGTTTCTTGCTATCGGTGCAAGAATCTGCAAACGTGTCCCCTGCGGAAGCGACATTATTTTATCAACCATTGTGTCAATGCTCTGCTGGGAAATTTCCTTTCCGCATACGGGACAGTGCGGTATTCCTATTCTCGCATACAACAATCTCAGATAATCATAAATTTCCGTAACTGTTCCGACTGTTGAACGGGGATTCTTTGAAGTTGTTTTCTGGTCTATGGAAATAGCGGGAGAAAGTCCCTCTATGCTGTCAACATCGGGCTTTTCCATTTGTCCGAGAAACATTCTCGCATAGGAAGAAAGACTTTCAACATATCTCCTCTGACCGTCCGCATAGATAGTATCAAAAGCAAGAGAGGATTTCCCCGAACCCGAAAGCCCTGTCATAACAACCAATTTGTCTCTTGGGATTTCAAGGTCTATATTTTTTAAATTATTTACTCTTGCGCCTTTTATAATAATTTTATCTGTCACTTGATTCCCCCCTTAACATATCTCTTACTTCCATGAGACAGAATCCGAGAAGATTCTGTCCGTTCCATTTGTAAGGATTTTTAATATTTCCTCTTGAATATCCTATTCCCCATACATCATCTTTTGCATTGACATCAACGAGAATTTTATCTCCCGTTGAAATAAGATAATCTTTCAGTTCGAGATTCTGCGAAAATTTTTCAAGATTCCCTTTCAGGGCAACTTCATGCATCTGTTCACTCCACAGCTTTTTATCCGCTTTCATATATTTCTTTATTCCTTTTTTGGATTTCAGAACATCTCCGAGCATAGCCCTGTAAGCCTCAAAATTATGCTGGCTTTGCTGCATTGAAATTTTTGCCTGATTAAACATCATATATCCCGCAAAAGAAAAAAATCTCTGCCCGTCAACTTTGAACATCCGGTCATAATTTTTTCCGAAAAAATTTTTCTGAATCGGCTCATCTGTAAATTTGTTGTTTTCGGGTGTCACAGGATTTTCGGAATCAAAAAATATATATTCAAATTTTATTCCCTGTGAATACTGTTCCCTGATAATTTCATTGTTATACTTCATTTTTTACCTCTTATTTAAAATGGGGGGAGCCGCCCTTTTGTGCTTGACCTTTCGTTCACTCCGCTTTGCTCCGTTCACTTTCAGGTCAAGGGGCGGCTTTATCCCCCCAAGCCCCCCTGTTTAGAATGGGGAAGCCGCCCTTTGGTGCTTTATTTAAAATCGTCAAATTTGCGCTTTTGGGGCTTGTCATTTAGTTCACTCCGCTTTGCTCCGTTCACTCTCATGACAAGGGGCGGCTTTGTCCCCTATTAATTTTCAAGCTCTTTTATTTTATCCCTGAGATATGCAGCGTGTTCAAATTCAAGCATTTTTGCGGCGTTTTTCATTTCGTCCCTGAGTCTTGCAATCAAATCCTGTTTTTCTCTTGCGGAGAGAGCTTTATTTTCTGTTTTTTCGTTTAACTTTTTCTTTGAAGTAATTTCAAGCACTTCATGAACATTTTTTATTATAGTTCTGGGAGTTATACCGTGTTCTTCATTGAATTTCATTTGCAGTTCACGGCGGCGGTTTGTTTCTGTTATAGCCCTCTCCATTGAACCCGTCACGCAGTCGGCATACATAATAACTTTTCCGTCCGCATTTCTTGCGGCTCTGCCGACAGTCTGAATCAAAGATGTTTCACTTCTCAGGAATCCTTCCTTGTCGGCATCTAAAATCGCAACAAGGCTTACTTCGGGGATATCAAGACCTTCTCTCAAAAGATTTATTCCGATGAGAACATCAAAAACGCCGTTTCTCAAATCCCTGATTATTTCCATACGTTCAACAGTATCTATATCATGGTGCAGATATCTTGCTTTTATTCCGAGATTTGTATAATATTCCGTCAAATCCTCAGCCATTTTCTTTGTGAGGGCTGTGATTAAAACTCTTTCGTTTTTGTCAACTCTTTTATTTATTTCGGAATACAGGTCATCAATCTGACCGTCTGTGGGCTTAACAATTATTTCGGGGTCAACAAGTCCCGTGGGTCTTATAACCTGTTCAACGATTATATCCGTCTTTTCACGCTCAATCTGTGCAGGAGTTGCACTGACATACACCGCCTGACTGATATGTGCATTAAATTCGTCAAAATTAAGCGGTCTGTTGTCCATCGCACTCGGCAGTCTGAATCCGTAATCGACAAGAGTTGTTTTCCTTGCCCTGTCGCCTGCATACATAGCCCTGACCTGCGGAAGTGTCACATGGCTTTCATCAACGATAAGCAGAAAATCTTTCGGGAAATGGTCCAATAATGTCATCGGGGTACTGCCTTTCGGTCTGCCCGAAAGTATTCTTGAATAGTTTTCAATTCCGCTGCAATAGCCGACTTCTTTAAGCATTTCCATATCGTAATGTGTACGCTGTTCAATTCTCTGTGCCTCTATAAGCTTGTTATTTTTCGTGAAATAGTCAATTCTTTCGGCAAGTTCGGAATCTATTTCTTTCAGTGCGCTTTCAAGTTTTTCATCACTGACTATATAATGCGAGGCAGGGAAAATTATCGCATAGGAAACAACATTTTTTACTTTTCCCGTGAGAGCGTTTATCTCGGAAACCCTTTCTATTTCGTCACCGAAATATTCAACCCTTATGGCGGTATCCGTTGACATTGCGGGGAAAATTTCAACTACATCTCCCCTGACCCTGAATTTGTTTCTTTCAAAATTAATGTCATTTCTTTCGTATCTTATTTTAACAAGTTCGTTAATCAAAACATCTCTCGGCTTTTCCATGCCTTCTCTGACGGATACCGACATCGAACGGTATTCTTCGGGGCTTCCGAGGGAATATATGCACGATACGCTTGCAACAATTATAACGTCCCTGCGTTCGGCAAGTGCAGACGTTGCTGAATGTCTCAACTTGTCTATTTCGTCATTTATTGAGGAATCTTTTTCTATATAGCTGTCCGTACTCGGAACATAGGCTTCGGGCTGGTAATAGTCATAGTAAGATACAAAATATTCCACGGCATTTTCAGGGAAAAATTCCTTAAATTCCGAACATAACTGTGCCGCAAGTATTTTGTTGTGGGCGAGTACAAGTGTGGGCTTGTTGACATTGGCTATAACATTAGCCATTGTAAAAGTTTTTCCTGAACCCGTAACTCCGAGGAGAATCTGTTCTTTTTTCCCCGATAATATATTATCGGTAAGCTGTTTTATTGCCTTTGGCTGGTCGCCCGCAGGTGAATAATCCGAAACCAATCTGAATCTGTCCATATTCTGAATGGGGAAAACCGCCCTTTACAGCCTTATCCCCAAAGCCCCCTTTGCATAAATATATAATCGTTTTGATGTATTATATTATAACATATCTTTTTTATAAAGTCAAATATTAAAAAAAATGGCAAGCCACAAGTTTTTATGCGGCTTGCCAAAAAATATATTGACTTTTTGTGCGTTTTGTATTATAATATCTTGTATCAGCTTACTTGGAAATCAGTGCAAGTGTATCTCTTGCTATGAGGAGTTCCTCATTTGTGGGTACTATCCATACTTCTACCTTTGAATCGGGAGTTGAAATCTTTGTGAGCTTTCCTCTTATTGTGCGGTTGAGTTCCTTGTCAATCTTGATTCCGAAATAATCCATTTCAGAACAAGCACCCTCTCTTACTTCCCATGAATTTTCGCCGATACCGCCTGTAAAGAGTACAGCGTCAAGACCGTTCATGGCTGCGGCATATGAACCGATGTATTTTCTTATCTCGTATATGAGCATATCGGAAACGAGCTGCGCTCTTTCATTTCCTTCGTTTGCGGCTGTCTGAACGTCACGGTTGTCCGAACCTACGCCCGAAACTCCGAGGAATCCCGACTTCTTGTTCATGTATTCGCTCATTTCGGAAGGTGTGAAACCGTGCTTGTCTGCTACGAATGTTACTGCGGAGGGGTCAACACAGCCTGTTCTTGTTCCCATTACAACGCCGTCAAGGGGTGTGAATCCCATTGAAGTATCAACGGATTTTCCTGCATCAACTGCTGTGATTGATGAACCGTTTCCGAGGTGGCATGAAACAATTTTAAGGTCCTTGATATCTTTTCCCATAGCCTCTGCGAGTGCTGCGGAAACAAATCTGTGTGATGTTCCGTGGAATCCGTACTTTCTTACATGGAGCTTTTCATAGTCATCATAAGGAAGTCCGAACATATATGCCTTGGGGGGCATTGTCTGGTGGAATGCCGTATCAAATACAACTACCTGCGGTACATTTGCGGGAATTACGCTTTTACAAGCTCTGAGAGCGAGTGCGTGTGCGTGGTTGTGAACGGGTGCAAGCTCCCTGAGTTCGTCAATCTTGTCTATAACTTCATCTGTAACAAGCACAGACTTGTCAAATACGTCTGCACCCTGCACTATACGGTGACCTACTGCGGAAATTTCGTCCATGCTGTCGATAACTTTTGCATCGCTCTTTGTGAGAGCCTCTACAAGTTTCATGAAAGCTTCGGTATGTGTGGGGAAAGCGCAGTCCTCATTGAGTTCCCTGCCGTCAGCGGTCTTGTGTGCGATATGTCCGTCAATTCCGATTCTGTCGCAGTTGCCCTTTGCGAGAACGCTTTCGTCCTCCATGTTGATAAGCTGATACTTGAGAGATGAGCTTCCTGCGTTTACAACTAAAATAATCATTCTTTCAGTTCCTTTCAAAAATTAATATTTGCAAAACTCTG
>JAFYFU010000109.1 GCA_017543595.1 Ruminococcus sp.
ATGAATAACGGCTGGCAGCCCGATGAAAACTGGCACGTTGAGGAAAGACAATGGTATATTGATACACTTGCATCTCCTGACGGGTGGAGCATATCCGCACCCTATTATGACGAACAGACAGGTCTTTACTGCGTTACTTTCTCGGAGCAGGTGCATGACATTGAAACGGGAGAATTTCTCGGAAATTTCGGCATAGATTTCTATATGGACAAACTTGTTGACATTCTCGGCGGAAGCTATTCCGAAAACGGCTATGCATTTCTTACGGACGCTGCGGGAAATATCATAAATCACCCCTACGGAAAATATCAGATGTCCGTTGAAAGCACAACAAACGTTTCAGACCTGAGATACAGCGAACTCAGGGCGGACGGAAAAAGCGTTCTGATAATCCGTGACTATGACGGAAAACTCCGCATTGTCAATGCAAAGCGCAGTGAACTATCAAACTTTGTGGTATATAAAGCAGCAGGATTCTGGAAAATATATGCTCAGGGTACTGTTGTATGGCTTATCTGCTTTATTGTGCTGACGGCAAGCATAATAATGGTGTATAAAATTCTTTCAAGGCTTATTTTCTGGTATGACAATGTAAACCAACATATGAAAGAGGCTGCCGATGCCGCAACAGCCGCAGGAAAAGCAAAAAGCCGTTTCCTTGCACATATGTCCCATGAAATAAGAACTCCCATAAATGCCGTGATAGGCATGAACGAAATGATTCTCCGAAAATCAGGCGACCCCGAAATAACGGAATATTCCGAGAATATAAAGACGGCAGGAAATACTCTGCTTTCACTTATAAACAGTATTCTTGACTTCTCAAAAATAGAGGACGGAAAAATGGAAATTATCCCCGTGGAATATGATACCGTTTCAATGATAAACAATGTTATCCATTTTGTTTCGGTTCGTGCGGAAAAAAAGGGTCTTAAACTTATTGTCAATGCAGACCCCGAACTCCCGTGCGGTCTTGTCGGTGATGATGTGAGATTAATGCAGGTTATAGTCAATCTGCTGACAAATGCGGTAAAATATACCGAACACGGAAGTATAACATTTACTGCCGAATGTAAGGAACGTTCCGAAAATGACATAATCCTCGCCGTATCGGTAAAGGATACGGGTATAGGAATCCGTACCGAAGATATGGACAAGCTTTGCGAATCGTTTTCAAGAATTGATGAGGAACACAACAGAAATATTGAGGGTACGGGTCTCGGAATGGCAATAGTCACAAAATTATTGTCCCTTATGGACAGCAAGTTATCCGTTGAAAGCGTTTACGGTTCGGGTTCGGAATTTTCTTTTGAAATAAAGCAGGGAATATCAGACCCAAAGCCGATAGGCGAAAATATAGAACGCCGTTCGGATTCACGCATAAATTCCGAAAAGGGACAGAAAATATTCAAGGGTGCGGATATCCTCGTCACGGACGACAACGAAATGAATATAAAAGTTGCAAAAAATCTTTTGAAGCTTTTCGGAATAAATGCCGATACCGCCTCATCGGGTGCGGAGACAATTGAACTCATCAAGAAAAAGCATTATCATATAGTATTCCTCGACCATATGATGCCCCGGATGGACGGAATCGAAACTCTGCACAGGATAAAAGAAGAAAAACTTGCGGAAAATGATACGGTTATCATAGCACTTACCGCAAATGCAATCATGGGCGCAAAAGAAACATATCTGAAAGAGGGTTTTGACGATTATCTTTCAAAGCCGATAGAATTTTCGGTGCTTGAAGATAAGCTTATACATTATCTGCCCGAACATATCGCAAATCAGGAAGTTTCCGCAGATGAGGAAATTCTTGAATTTGAACCGAATGAAGATGAGGAGATTCTTGAATTTGAACCGAATGAAGATGAGGAAATTCTTGAATTTGAACCAAATGAAGATGAGGAAATTCTCGAATTTGAACCAATGGAAAATGACGGGGATTTTATCTCCCTGCTTGAAAAATCAGGTTTCAATACCGTTGCGGGAATAGGCTATTGTGCAAATGACAAGGAGTTTTATCTTGAAATGCTCCGTGAATATGCCGATACCGCAGAGGAAAGAATATCTCAAATCAATAAAGCCCTTGACGAAAATAATATAAACGATTACAGAGTATATGTTCATGCCCTGAAAAGTGTTTCAAAGACAATAGGCGCAGACGATATTTCCGAGCAGGCAAAAGAACTCGAAATGTCCGCAAAGAATAATGATACGGAATTTATAAAGGCAAATAACCGGAATCTTATTGACAATTTCAGGAGTAAGATAAAAATATTAAATAATATATTAAAATAAATAAATTTCATATTCGGAATTATTTTCTGCACTTGCCACTTAATCTCAATAACCAATGAGTAAGGATAATAATGATAGCACCGTTTTTCAAATACTTTTATAAATTTTTCTTTTTTTTTGAAAGAAGTTATAAATAGCAATTATCCTTACTATCCTTACCAATTTTCAGAATAATTCCGCATTTAATAAGGAGGTTTTTATGGCAACATGGGTAATTGTAGTTGATGATGATACAGTAAATTTGCAGGTTGCAGGACGCATATTAAGCAAAAACAATATCCGTGCAACAGCCGTCCGTTCAGGCAGAGCCATGCTCGATTATGTGAGTAAAAACGGTTTCCCCGATTTGATTCTGCTCGATATAAAAATGCCCGAAATGGACGGATTTGAAACACTTAAAAGACTGAGAACCCTTGAATCCTCACAGAAAAAAGAAGAAACTCCCGTTATTTTTCTTACGGCTGACGAAAATACCGAAACAGAAAATCAGGGCTTTGAAATGGGAGTTTCCGACTATATACGCAAGCCCTTTGACCCCGATGTGCTTTTAAGACGAATAAATAATATCATATTAAAAAATAAGGAAATTCATTCCCTCAAAGAAAAAGCCGATACCGACAAGCTTACGGGATTTCTGAACAAGTCTGCGGCAGGTGAGGAAATGTCACGCAGATGTTCCGAAGATACGGGCTGTCTTATGATGATAGACCTCGATTCTTTCAAGCTTGTCAATGACATATACGGTCACGAAACAGGCGACAAGGTTCTTATAAGCTTTGCAAAGATAATTTCCTCAGCCGTCCCGAAAGACAGTTCCATCGGACGAGTCGGCGGTGATGAGTTTACGGCATTTTGCGGTAATATGCTCGAAGAATCCGAAGTAAAAGAATTTACGGAACGCCTTAACAGGGAACTCCTCGAAAGCGCAAAGATTCTCATGGGCGAAAATATGGATATACCGCTCGGAGTTTCCGTGGGTGCAGTATTCGTTCCAAAATACGGCAACGATTACGATTCCCTGATAAAACTTGCGGACAAAATGCTTTATACCGTCAAGCAGAACGGAAAACACGGATATAATATTTACAGCACGGAAAAACTTGCGGAAAACGAAAATACGGCAGGTGCAGATATAAATACCGTTTCCGCTATACTCGGAGAACGTTCGATACCGAATGTTGCGTTACAGCTTGACAAGGATTCATTTGTATATGTTTACAGATATATAATGAGATACATAGTCCGCAATCATAAGAATGTCTGCAAGGTAATGTTCACGCTTGCGGAAAGAAACGGAAATTTTGCGGAACTCTGCGACAAATTCGGCGACCATGTAAGGGAATCCCTGCGTAAATCCGATATATTCATGAGGAGCAGGTCAGACTGCTATTTTGTACTGCTTACGGATATAAGAGAGGATTCAATACAGAAAGTTGTCGGAAATGTAATAGGAGGCTGGCGGAAAAAATACGGAAACTGCCTGAGAATTACCTACCAGACGGAATTTATCGGAAATGCCCCCGAAAATATTCCCGATACGGTCACAGTCGCAATAGTTGACGATGACATGATAAATCTCAAAACAGCAGGACGTATTCTTAAAGACGGCGGATTTGATTCCGTTGCGCTTTGTTCGGGAAAAGAACTTATAGACTACCTTGAAAGCAATACCCCCGACCTTATTCTTCTTGATATAAAAATGCCCGAAATGGACGGTTTTGAAACAATGAAATATCTGAAAACAATGGAGCGCAGAGTCGCATCAATTCCTGTAATATTTCTGACGGCAGACGAAAGTTCGGGTGCTGAGACTACGGGACTTTCCCTCGGTGCTATGGATTTCATAACAAAGCCTTTCAAGCCCGAAGTTTTTCTTCTGCGTGTAAAGCACTGCATTGAACTTATAAGGCTTCAACGCACACTTAAAGAAGAAGTTGAAAGAAAATCGGAGGAAAACAGACAGCTTTTTATTCATGCGGTTGAATCGCTCGCCAAGGCAATAGATACAAAGGATATGTATACCAACGGTCATTCCGTCCGTGTTGCGGAATATGCTCAGGAAATTGCAAGACTGGCAGGCTATTCGCTTCAACAGCAGAACGATATTTATATAATGTGCCTTCTGCACGATATAGGGAAAATCGGTATTCCGAACTCCATAATAAACAAGCCCGCAAAACTTACCGCCGAAGAATATGAGGAAATAAAGAAACATTCTTCTCTCGGTGCGGAAATACTTGAAAATATAAAAGAAATGCCCTCTCTTTCGACAGGGGCAAAATGGCACCATGAAAGATACGGCGGAGGAGGATATCCCGATGGTCTTACAGGAGATGAAATACCTGCCGAAGCCCGTATAATTGCCGTTGCAGACGCTTATGACGCTATGACGAGCAAGAGGAGTTACAGGGATATCATGTCACAGGAGCAGGTGCGCTCTGAGATAGAAAACGGCAGAGGTACGCAGTTTGACCCCGTATTTGCAGATATAATGCTTAAAATGATTGACGAGGACAAGAATTATTCCATGAAGGAATTTTAAATATTTCCCTTGTCCGAATACAGATACAAAAAAATCCGTCCTGTGCTTTTACAGGGCGGATTGAATTATTTTAATAATTTCAGCGGATATATCCTGAATTGAACGCATTTCACCGTCACGCACACATTCGACAACTTTCCAGCCGAGTTTCTCGGCGCAGTAATCAGCGGATTTCCTTGTGCTTTCGAGATAGGCGATATTTGATTCATGGATATCTTTTTTTGACTCATCGCCGTTATAGCGTTCCGACATAAGCTTCTGACTTACAACAGGGTCTACTCTCAGGTATATCGTGCAGTAAGGTTCGGGAATACCGAGGAGTTCATATTCATAGTCAAACAGCCATTTGAGGAAATCTTCCCATTGTTCTTCTGGGAGTTTTGCACACTGATGAATTGCGTTTGAAGTTGTATATCTGTCGGCGATAACGATTCCGCCTCCGAGATAGAAATTTTTCCATTTGGTATAGCCTGCGAATCTGTCAACCGCATAAAAACTTGATGCCGCATATGCATTGACTGCATTGGGGTCAGTTCCGAAATCCCCGTTCAGATACATTTTTACAAGTGCGGAAGAATCGCTTTCATAGTCGGGGAAAGAAACTTTCATGACATTTTCTTTTGCATTTCTGAGGTATTCAAGCAGCAGACCCGACTGAGTGGCTTTTCCGCTGCCGTCAAGACCTTCAATTACAATTAATTTTCCCTGCATATATTCCTCACAATCAAAGTTCCACGCCGTTGAGTTTAAGCAGTTCACGGGCAGTATCAACGGAATCAACGCCTGTTTTGTTTTTCACGGGTGCAAATTCCCTGTTCCTGTCCACTTCATACGCAAGGCAGTCTTTTTGAAGTTTTACCATATCAAGAGCGAGCGTTTCAAATTTATATGCATTGGGATACTCGGGCTTTACAAATTCCCCGTCTGTCGTCATGCAGGGGATTTTCTTGAAAGCACGGTGCAGGGGGAGTTTGACCGAAAGAGTGCGGTTAAGCATATCAACACGGAAAAGATAGTTGAGTATAACGCCGTAATTATAGGAAAGTGTCCCGTCGGTTTCACGGCGGTTAATCATTTCGTCCGTCATTTCGTAATATTCAACGATAGAGGGCTTTCCGTCTTCGAGACAGAGAACGCCTACTTTTTCTTCGGGTTCAGCCTTTGCAACGACTTTTGCGCCCGATACCTTGCCCGATTCGATTACAGCCCCTATAAAACAGGGGTCAGCGATTCTTTGCAGAACATTGTCAACGGCGAAAACGTTGAGCCATTCAATTTTTGCGTCCTGAATTACTTTAAGCAGACCTGTTTTTTCCATTGAGGCATACCAGCCGCCGTTGCCGTTGGGAGCGGTGGAAATTTTTCCTTTTCCCGAAAGCATAAGCTTGTTGTTTTTGTCAACTGTCGGCAGTTGTTCCTGCACAAAGAACCACACGTTATCCTTGCTGTAACCGAAATAGTCATGCTGTTCAAAAAAGTCCTGTGTTTCCTGGAAATTGTCCTCACTTGTCATAACGAAAAGAGGAACCCATGCATCAGCCTGTCTTGTGACATCAAGCAGATTATTTATAAGGCACTCAAAAATATAGAGTCTGCGGTCAATGCCTATATTGAACATTCCCTTCGGGTGTTCAAATCCGAGACGGCTTCCCTGACCGCCTGCGAGGAGAACTGCGCCTACTTTTCCGTTGCGTATTGCCTGAAAGCCTGTTTCCGTGAATTTTTGTCTGTTTGCTTTGATTTCGTCAAGTCTCATGGCGTAAAGCGGTTCAAAAAAGCCTCGTTCTTCCTTGGCTTTTTCCGTGTTAAGAACTGACAGGTCAAGGCGGTTTATCTGTTCTGTCATACTGAGTTGTTCTTCCGGCAACAGTGACTTCATATATGACACAATATGTTCCTGATGAAGCATATTCAGGGTTTCGGATACTCTGTTTTTCATTCTGCCACCTCCTGCCGTTATAAAAACAGATTTAATCAAAAATTTTTATGTAACGGGTTTTCACGGGGAAAACCCTGCAAGCTGTTTCATGCGGATTATTTTGCGCCTTTTCTGAGAAGTACGGCACCGACTGTTTTAAACATAAGTTTGAGGTCAAGACCTGCGCTGCGGTTTTTTATGTATCTGACATCGCCTTCCACCCATTTGTCAAATTCCATGTCGCTGCGTCCTTCCGTCTGACAGATACATGAAAGACCGCCTTTGACGAGGAGTCTGTCCATTTGTTCGGGTGTATAGAGTACAACTTCACGGGGGAGGGGCGGACGGGGACCTATAAGGCTCATATCGCCTTTGAGGGTATTCCAGAACTGGGGGAGTTCGTCAATTGATGTACGGCGCAGAAAACCGCCTATTCTTGTTATGCGGGGGTCTTTGTCGCTTTTGAAGGCAAGACCGTCCGACTGGTTTTCCTTCTGTACTTCCGCAAAGCGTTTTTCGGCGTCCATGCACATAGTACGGAGTTTATACATCTTGAAAGGCTTTCCGCCTTTTGTGAGGCGAACCTGTGAGAAGAAGGGGTTGCCCCTGTCGTCAATGTATATAATCAGAGCGATTACACCTATCGGTACTGCGAGAACTGTCAGCGCACAGGCAGATGCAACGATATCAAAAAGGCGTTTGGCTGTTTCGTAGGTTTTTCCGCCTGCGGGTTTCACCTTGCTGTATTTTAAAGTTTCGGAAACTCCCTCATAGAGAAGTTCAAGTGAACGGTCGTCAAAATCAAGAATGGGGTATTCCGTAACGCCTACTTTTGAATTTTTGGCGTTTTTATTTTTTTTCAAATTGTCTGCTTTCTGTAATTTAATAAAATCTTTTTTGATTTCTTCTTTGGAGAGCAAACATTTATTTATTTCTGTTGCCTGCATAATTCCCTGATATTCATTCCTTCCATATTTGTCTTTGCCGCAAAATACACGGCACATACAATTTATAGGGTTGATATTCCGTATGATACCCGAAACGGTATTCGGGGCAGAGTTTAAAAATTCTCTCGGACGGTTCTGCGGAAATTCTGTTTGTTATATTTTGTCAGCCGCAGTTTTTGAATCCTTTGACTTCCGACGGTTTAATTTTTTTTTCCGTAAGAAAGCCGAGAACCGTAAGTTTTGCGGTTTTTTCGGGAGTGAGTTCGCCTTTACGGAAGCAGGCGACCTGACGTTTAATCCAGTTTCTGAGGTTTGCACGTCCGTCACGCAGATTTTCGGGGATATCCCTGTTTCCCGTGCTTTCCACATAAGCTTTCACAGCCTGATAATGTGATTCCCAGAGCTGATTTACGTTTTCCGTTCCGAAAACCATTCCGATTGATTGAAGTTTCTGTTTTTGTTCTTCGGTAAGTTTTTTCCTGCTTTTGCCCTCACCCGAAAGACGCTGTTCGCAGAGCCATTTACTGAGCCATACGCCATTGACAACGTAGTCATGCGGTACGGCAAGGCTTCCTCCGTGGGTTTCGCTGTAATCTTTGGCAAGGCGGAAATTCTGTTCCCATGAATCTTTTACGGAGAGGCTGACACCGAGCGAGGCGAGGCAGTCAGCCCTGTCCTTGCGGAGCATACCTTCCGCATAGAGTTCTTTCTGACGGCGCAGCCAGCGACCGAGCGGGACATTTCCCTCTTTCCATGTGGTGGGGACATCGGAATTTCCTGTACGGAGCAGGTAAGATTTAAGGCAGGCGAAACAGTCGTTCCATTGTTTGTCGTGTTTGCTGCCCCAGCGCATACCGATTGCATCGAGGAGTCTGAACTGTTCTTCCGTCAGCAGGTTTCTGCCGAGGATTTTATACTGTTGTCTGAGGTAGCCGAGCCATGCCGCCAGTTTTATGCCATGACCGTCAATGTATCCGCATTTACATTCCAAATCTCCGTGCATACGGTAATATTCGACAGCCGCATGATAATTCCGTTCAAAGACGAAATCCTGCGAGCCGCAAATCCGACTTGCCTGTTTTTCGTACTCGTCCAAATCTTTCTGACGGGGGGGCAGGGCAGGCTTGAAATCCGTTTGTTCTTCATTGTTTTCGGAAAACTTTTCTGCCATACTATCCGCCTCCTTGCAGTTTTGCTGATTTTTTCAGATTGTGGCGGAGCGCATATATGCCTTGATATAAAGGAAATCAGGGCAGACATACACTGCTTAACCCTTATTCTATCACAAAGCCGCAGTATTGTCAAGAGGAAAACACTGTAAATTTCCTGAAATTGTCATAAAATTTCCCGATGCCAAAATGAAAGGCAAATTTTTGTGAAAATTGTCTAAAAGGACGACAAAAAAACGGAGATTAAGAATAATCCGCAGTTATTCGGGGAAAATTCTTTTAATACAATGTTAAAATATTATAAACATAATTTCAAAAAAAATCTGCAATTTGTCCACTATTTTTTCATTTTTTCGGTTGATTAAAGCAAAACAATATTGTATAATAGAGGTGTATATATCGTTTTATTGACCCAAAATGACAAAAGAGGTGGCAAATATGAGATTTAAAAAATTTATATCCGCAGTTACTGCGGTGTCGGCAGTCCTTGCCTGTATGCCTTCTGTTGGTGCATCAGCCGAAGAAGCCTATACGGAATATCTGCACTGTTCCTTTGAGGACGGTGCGGACGGCTGGACGGGCAGAGGTGCTGCAAAAGTTTCCGCTGTAAACAGCGAATTTTTCAGGGGAAACGGCTCACTTTACACAAGCGGAAGAACAGCCTCATGGAACGGCGCAACTGTTTCCCTCGACAGTATTGTTGTTCCGGGACAGGAGTACAGTTTCAGCGCAAATGTAAAATTCACATCCGGCGGTAAAAAAGATACTTTCTACATGAAATTACAATATATGGGTGCTGACGGAAAAGTAAACTATTCGCCCATCGCAGAGGGTGAAACCGAAAAAGATGTCTGGATTCAGCTTTCAAACACAAGCTATCAGATTCCCGAAGATGCCTCCGAAATACAGCTCTACATTGAAACTCCCGAAAGTCAGAACAGTTTCTATGTTGATGAAGTTGTGATAGCGGAAGCAGGCACAAATATAGGCGGTGCAGGCACTTCCGGAAAACTGACACGTGGCGACTTGAATTTTGATGATTCAATTGACGTTTTCGATATGATAGAGGAAAGAAAAGTCCTTGTTGACGGCACGGAAAATTCCGTACTCAAAAAAACTGCCGATATTGACGGAAACGGCGAAGTCGAAGTCAATGATTTGGTTCTTCTCAATGAATTTGTACTCGGACAGACAGGCGAATTTCCCGAACCTCCCGAACCGCCCAAGCCCGACAACAAGTGGGACGACTATGTTGAAACAGCCTCCCCCGAATGGATTAATTTCTATGAAAGTTCAATTTGCAGTATGGGCAATACCTACCGCCTTGCTCAGAAACTTGAAGCCGCTGAAAACGGTGAACATCTCACTGTTGCATATTTAGGCGGTTCAATAACCGAGGGCAAGAATTACAGCAGACCTTTCTCGGCATACGTTGACGAAACTTTCGCACAGGGAGAATTTACGGAAATAAATGCGGGAATGTCGGGAACTTCCTCTGTTGTTGGTCTTGTAAGAAGCGAAAAGGATATAGTTGCAAAAGCTCCCGATATAATTTTCCTTGAATTTTCCGTAAACGACCACGAGGGAGAATTATACAAGAAATCCTATGAGAGCCTTGTAAAGAAATTCCTCTCAATGCCGAATGAGCCTGCCGTTGCAATAATAATCACTCGCTCAAAGGGCGGTTATTCAAGTCAGGAACAAATGGAAGCCATAGGCAGAAATTTCGATGTGCCGATAATAAGCATGAATAACGCTATCGGAAAAGCCTTTGACAGCGGACTTCTCAAACCCGATGACTACTATACTGACGAGTACCACCCGCACGAAAAAGGCGGACAGTATATCGCAGACTGTCTGGCATATTATTTCAGAAAAGCCATGAAAACCGAAAACCGTTCGGACAGCTATTCAATTCCCGATACATCTGTATACGGCAGCGAACTTTGGACTTGTGCAAATGCAATGCCCGAAGAATTGCAGAATTTCAATTCGGGTTCATTTACCGCAGAAAGAGGATACGGTTCACTTCCCTACGGATATACATTCAGCAAGAACGGAAATACACCCATGACTTTCAAGACGGAAGGAAAGGGTCTTATAATAGTATTCAAGGCAAACAGTTCGGGAATGGGCAATCTTATCGTCAATGTAAACGGAAAATCTACGACAATAAGCGGAAACAAGCTCTACACATGGGGCGGACCCGATGCCGAACTCGGCTATATTCAGGACGTTTCGGGAGAACTTGATGTTTCGATAAGCATGGAGAATCCCGTTTCTGATTTCACAATCTGGGGCATAGGCGTTGTAAAATAAATTAATATATACGGGTGCTGAAATATGCACCCGTTTTTTTATAAATCAAAATTTTCATAACTTAACATGAAAAAATTGTGAAAGCACTTTACAGAAATTCCCGTTTGTGATATAATATTGTTCCGTAAAGAATATTAATATTAACTGTCGGGAGATTTTTGAATGAACAAAGGAGAAAAAAGAAGAAAAAGAAGAAAATATCATGCAAGATATGACCGTATAATGCTGGTTGTGGTTATGTTTATACTGGTAGGTGCAGTAGTGTTTCTAAGCATAAGAATCTTTCAGCTTAAAAAGGAAAATTCCGTAATTTCTTCCGAAATAAAGCTTTCCGAGGAAATTGCAACGGAGATTCCCACCGAAAATATAACCGAAATTCCAACAACGGAAACTTCTCAGACAACAACTTCCGCCGAAACTACGGAAACTACCGTGACAACTACGGATTTCAGGGAGAATTTTGAAACGGAAAAATATTCCGACAATGACATATACAAAGGTGTGCTTGCCATTGTAAATTCCGATACGGAATATAAATTTATTGAGGAAGATGACGAATTTGTAAAGGTAATGGACAACGGAAACGAATTTTACAACGTGAGCGAAAATGACCTCGAACTCGAAAAAGAAACTGTTAAATATCTCAATCTCATGATGGAAAATTTCGCAAAGGATACAGGCACAGACGATACGAATATATGGGTAGTTGAGGGACGCAGGGACTACGATACCCAGAATAATATATATAATTCGGGTTCTTCCGTTTTCCGTGCGGGATATTCCGAATATCACACGGGCAGAATTTTTGACCTTGCGGTCTTTGAAGATGACGGAACATCTTATTATTTCAGCCCGAAGGAAAAATATGAATGGTTTGCCGAAAATGCCCGCAGATTCGGTTTTATAGTGCGTTTCCCCGAAGAAAAACAGGATTTGACGGGTGAGGAATACAGGGCGAGAAGCTATCAGTATGTAGGCGTTCCCCATGCGGAATATATATTCGCAACAGGTTTCTGCCTCGAAGAGTATATGGAACTTGTAAAGGGATATACTATTGAGAGACCGCTTGAATTTGGTGACGGCGAACATGAATATATGGTATATTACGTGCCTGCAAATGATAATCACGAACTCCCCGTCCCGAAAGATTATCAGTATACGGTTTCGGGCGACAACTCGGACGGGCTTATAGTAACGGCAGTCAAAAATTAATTCCAAATTTAAATCATGAGGAAGATTTTGCCCTTGTCATGAGAGTGAACGGAGCATAGCGGAGTGAACGAAGTGACAAGCCACAAAAGGCAAAATCTGACGATTTTAAATTATGAGGAAAATTTGCGCCTTGCGCTGAGAATGAACGGAGCTTTGCGGAGTGAATGAAAGCGCAAGCCACAAAAGCGCAAATTTGACGATTTTAAATAAGGAGCAAAGTTTGAAAAAAATATTATTGTTGGTGCTTGCCTCTGCCGTTTTTATGGGGGCTGTTTCGTGCGGAAATGACGACAGGGGAAGCGGTACGGGTCATCATTACGGTGCGGCTCTCTGCGGAAATCCCGAAAGCCTTGACCCGCAGTTTGCAGATGACAGCTCCTCTGCAACTGTTATAAAGAATCTTTACAGCGGACTTGTCACGGCTGACGAATATGGGAATATAACTTGCTGTAATGCCGTTTCATATGATATATCGCCTGACGGCACTGTTTATACTTTTAATTTAAGAGATGACAATTACTGGTATTTTGACAAAAATGAGGACGATATAATTGATGATGACGAAGTATTTCCCGTGACGGCTGATGACTATGTTTTTGCGTTGAGGAGAGTAATTGACCCCGTAATGCAAAGCCCCTATGCGGAATATTTTTCATGCATAAAGGGTGCGGAAAAAGTTATTTCAGGGGAAATCCCCGCAGAAAATGCGGAAATATATGCTCTTGACAATTATACTCTTGTTATCGTCCTTGAAAGCGCAAATGTTGAATTTCTGCGCCTTATGGCATCTCAGGCGGCTATGCCGTGCAACAGGGATTTTTTCTATTCGACAAAGGGAAGATACGGTCTTGATTACAGGTCTGTAATGTCAAACGGAGCATTTTATGTGTATCAGTGGTTTTATGACCCCTACGGCGTGAACAATATCCTCTACATGAGAAAAAACAAGAAAAATCAGAGGGAGGATTTTGAAATATCCCCGAATTATCTGAGTTTTACAATTGAAAAGAATGAGGACGATATCAGACAGCTTTTCAGGAACGGCGAAATAGAATGTTTTACAACTCTTGATGCCGAAAGCTATAACAGCAGAAAATATACGGTGAGTTCCTCACGTTCGATAACTCTCGGAATTTTATTCAATACAAAGACGGGATATTTCAGCAATCCCGATATAAGAAAGGCTTTTGCGCTTACGACAAGAAAAGATAATTTAACTTATGAAAATGACGATATATGCACCGCTGACGGAATAATTCCGCCTGCCGTCACCATTCTCGGAAGAAGTTACAGGGAACTTTCCGCAGACAGTATTTTCAGAAAATATGACAATGTTGAAGCCGTTGAACTTTTCGACAGGGCGAAAAAAAATGCAGGCTTTGACAAAGTGAAAAATGTCCGTGTGCTTGTAAATGCCGATACGGTAAATTCTGCCTGCATGGAGAGTATTTTAAAGGAATGGAAAGACTGTTTTGACTGCGAAATAGGCATAGAGGACGTTTCTGCGGAAGATTTTGACAGAAGAATTTCAGAGGGCGGTTATGATATGGCTTTATATCCGTTAAAGGCGGATTTTTCGGGCGGAATATCTTTTATAAAAGCCTTTGAGGAAAAAGATTTCCTTAAAAATAAACTATCCGAAACAGGTCTTTCCGAAACTTTAATGAACTGCACAAGCATAAATGACCTTGTTGAAAAATATCAGACGGCTGAAAAGCTTATACTTGATGAATTTGTTTTCGTGCCGTTGTTCTATAAAAACTCATATCTGATAACGGGAGTTGACAACGAAGAAATAAAATATGATTCGTTTTCGGGTGCTGTCGATTACAGGACTGCAAAAAATTACTCATAATTCATAATGCATAATTCATGATTTATAATGCATAATTATAGTGTCGCTTAAATTAATAAAAAGGGGGGCTTGGGGGGAAAAAGCCGCCCCTTGTGCTGAGAGTGAACGAAGCAAAGCGAAGTGAACGAAGGCACAAGCCCAAAAGGGCGGCTCCCCCCATTTAAAATATGAAAATAATAAATTCGGCGGTTGCAGTTATGACAGCTTTAAATATGCCGTGTACAGCGGTTTATGCCACTGACAGCACGAAAATAGGATACGGTCAGGGTACTGCCGTTGACAGCGCAAACAGACCCGTTGACGCAGTTGCTTTCAATCAGAAATATCTTGAACTCGGTGCATATGCACTGACAAACGACAGCACAAGAATTATAATAACTTTCGACCAAGGGTATGAAAACGGCTATACTTCCCAAATACTTGATACCCTGAAAGAAAAAAACGTCAGCGCAATATTTTTCCTGACAGGGGACTATGCCAAAAAAGAGGACGCTCTTGTAAGGAGAATGATTGATGAGGGGCATACTCTCGGAAACCACGGAATGACGCACGCAAGTATTCCCGAATTATCGGAAAAAGGCGTATGGGAAGAAATAAATTCCCTGCATGAATATGTACTTGACAAGTACGGCTACGAAATGCAGTATTTCCGCTGTCCGTGCGGAGAGTATTCCGAAAAGGCTCTTGAAACCGTAAGGCACTGCGGTTACCGAACAGTGTTTTGGAGTTATGCCTATGTTGACTGGATAGCCGACAAACAGCCCGAACCGACAGAAAGCCTTAAAAAATTAACCGATTCCGCACATTCGGGGGAAATACTTCTTCTTCATTCGGTATCGGCAACAAATGCACAGATTCTCGGACAGCTTATAGATAATCTCAGGGCAAAAGGATTTACAGTTTAATTCAGCTTAATATAAATATTTAATTAAGGGGAGGATAGGGGACTATAATTGCCTTTTTATAACTTCTTTAAAAAAAAAAGAAAAATTATATAAAGATATAAAAACCGTGTTTATACTCCCTATCCTCCCTTAATTCCGAAATTAATGAAAAGGTTGATTAACTATGGACAGTAAAATTTTTGAAAAATCATTAACTAAGGATTTCAATAAAGAATTGTGGTCTGTTTTTCTTAAAGCCGTAAAGGATTACAGGCTTATCACGGAGGGCGACAAAATCGCAGTATGCATATCGGGCGGAAAAGATTCAATGCTCCTTGCTCTCTGCATGAAAATATGGCAGAAGTACAGCCCTTATAAATTTGATGTCGAGTACATATGCGTAAATTCAGGGTACAGTGCGGAGAATCTGCGGAAAATCAAAGAAAATGCGGATTTGTTCGATACAGATATCAAAGTTTTTAAAGCTGAAATTTTTGAATCCGTAAGAAATTCCAATAAGAATCCATGCTTTGTCTGTTCAAGGCTCAGACGGGGATTTCTTTATAAAAAAGCTATGGAAAACGGCTGTAATAAAATTGCTCTGGGTCATCACTTTGATGATGCCGTAGAGACTACATTAATGGGTATGCTTTACGGTTCTCAGATTCAGGCTATGCTTCCGAGAATAAAAAGCGATAATTATGCAGATATGGAACTTATCCGCCCTTTATGGCTCGTCAGGGAGGAAAATATAATAAAATTCTGCAACGAAAATTCTTTGAGTTTTACCAAATGCGAATGTTCCGTGACGGACGGTTCGGGCAGAATTTCAAAGCGTGAGGAGATAAGAAACCTGCTCGAATATATGCGGAAAACAAATCCCGAAGTTGACAAGAGAATTTTTAAAAGCTGTCAGAATGTCAATTTAAAGCACCTTGTGTCTTATTACAGGGGAGAGGAGAATCATAGTTTCCTTGATGAATTTAATTAATTTAAGATTCTGCTTAACGTGCTTATAATATCTGCTTTCGGGATTTCGTGATTTTTTTCTTTTATTTTTATCATTCCCGTTATATCGTCCGTATTTTTTTCGCTGAGAATATTTTCATTTCCGAAAATAATTATGCAGTCGGGGGAAACTTTCCATTTTTCAATCATAAAAGTCAGGATATTTTTCTTGTCGCAGTCACCGAGAATTATAAGTTCCGTATGACCCGTAAAAATTTCGTTCCCCGTGAGTTTTTCTGCGATATATTTTGCACTTGAAATATCTGAATTAAAATTCAATGTATCATCATTGAAGAAAACCATAGTTATATTGTCACCGTCAACGGAAAGCGAACGCAGATAATTTCTTTTCTGGATATGACCGTCCGAGTCACAGCCCGTAAATAATATTAATGATAAAAAAGATATTAAAATTTTTTTCATGGTTAAGAACCCCGTTTCAGTGATTTGAACAGATATCTTGCAAGGCAGGTCTGCAAGGCGATTGAAAATACTCCGAATATTGAGAAAATCATAAGAAAAAGAGAATCAATTCTCTGCGAGGGAAAAGGCTGGGAAAGCTGTGCGGACATGACAACGGGAAAATCCGTTATTTCCATGATTCCGCCAGATAAGAGAACGGCAGTCATAAGAATTATAAAAGTTATTATAATTTTTGCAGAAAAATATATCAGGGAATTTGTTACGGCGTTTCCCTTTGCATTGCCGAGCAGTACAGCGAAACTTCCGAGATTTCCGCTTAAAATCAAGCCTCTTGCAAATTCGTTCGGGAATTTTTCCGAGCGGATTATTTTTATATTTTCAAAATCGCTTTTTAACAGTGCGCTTGTCATAACTATCAATATGCAGACTGCCCCCATTCCTGCGACTATCACGGAGGAACGCAAAAGAGTTTTCATTCCCGCAGAAGTCATATAGGCACATACAAGCCCTATTGCAGACAGGACGGAAATTTTCCCGAATATTCCCGAATTTTGCGAGGGGATATATATAACTTCCGAGGTATCCCAGAACATTGAAAATATAGCTGTTGCCCATAAGAGAAAATATATCATAAAAATTATTTTTACAAAATTTCCGCAGTTTTCAATTGATTTTCCTTTTTTAATCCAAAGTGCAAAAGGAACGGAAATTATCGCCTGAATTAATATCCCCGAAAGAAATCCGCCCGCTGTTATGGCGGATATATTTCCTTTAAGGCAGAAAAGCACGAAAATATCGCTTATTAATATAACCGAGGCGAACCTGAATTTTGTAAGTTTATTCATGGTATTCCTCCACAGTGAAATTTCTGTCCTGCATTTTTTTAATATCCGAACGGACGGCAGTATCTCCCATTCCCGAACCCGAAAAAGGCGAAACAGGCGCAGTAAAGGGAAATCCGTAATTTTCCGTTGCACAGATATTTGTCAGTACCGCACAGCCGAGGAGACTTATTCCGAAAAGTCCGAATACAGCCCCCGATATAAGAAATGCAAATCTTAACAGGGTTATCTGCTGATTTAATTCGGGAATGACAAATCCGCTCATAACGGCAAGTGCGGAAACCGTCAGAAGGGGAGTGCTTACAAATCCCGACTTCACTGCGGCATCACCTATAATAAGTCCGCTGACGATACTTACAGCACCGCCGACAGTTTTCGGAAATCTCAGCCCTGCCTCACGGATTATCTCATACATGAGAAGTACAAAGACAGTTTCGGTAGTTATAGAAAGCGGAGCATTTTTTTCAGCCTCAACAAGCAGCATAAGCATTGTACTGTTGAGCAGTTCAGGGTGATAGGTAACTATTGCGGAATATACCGCAGGGAGAAGTATTGCCGTGAGAAATGCCATATATTTTATCCAGCGTATAAAAGTTGAATAATAGGGCTTGAAAGCGTAGTCGTCAAGTGTCTGGAAACTCTCACAGAAAAGTTTCGGAACGGTTATTGCAAAAGGTACGCCGTCAATGAATATTCCCACTCTGCCCTCTATTAATTTTGAACAGAAAACATCGGGTCTTTCGGTAGTGCCTGCGGAGTTGAAAAGTTCAAATTTATTTCTTTCGACAAAGGGCTTTATATATCCCGTTGAAAGAACTGATTCAAGTTTTATTTTACCAAGGGAATTTTTTATATCGGATATTAATTTTTTTGGTACTCTGTCTTTCATGTAGCAAAGGCACAAATCCGTACTGCTTTTTTCGCCCTTTTGGAAAATTTCCATGACGAGTTCGGGAGTTTTAAGCCGTCTGCGGACGAGAGACATATTTGTGCGGATTATTTCGACAAAGCCCTCATGACTGCCCATGATATTGCTTTCACCCGAAGATTCCTGAATACTTCTTGACGCATAGCCCTGAATCCCGAAAGCAAGGGCATAATTTATATTGTCCGCTATCAGTACGGCAAAGCCTGAATTTAAAAGCCTGAAAAGCGTTTCGTAATTGTCCGCCTTTGGTCTGTCAGAGGACATAAGCATATATTTTTCGATATGGTTGAAAAGTTCGTGGGAGTCTTTTTTTGCGGGGATATTAACTATCGGTTCAAAGACAAGTTCGCACATGAGAGCAGTTGACACCATGCCTTCACAGCATAGCAGGGCGCATTTTATACTTCCCGTTACAAATTCATTGATTAGGACATCGGAAGAACCGCCCGAAATTTCCTTTATTTTTTTAATATTTTCTGAAAGATTTTTAATTATCGGAACATTATAATTATGCATTTTTTCACCTCGGATTTATTATGGCACATATCAGGGAAATTATGCACAAAATTTTTCCATTCTATTGACACGGGAAAAAATATATGATAAACTTGAAATAATATAATCAAACAAACAGGGGGATTTTTATGTTAAGAGAACAGCTTGAATTATACGGCGATGTGAGTTTGTATTCTCAGGGGCTTGCGTCTGTAATGGCTGATGCACAGATAAGAAAATGCCTTGACGCAGGACTTATAACAGTTTCAAAAAGCGGTGACGGCAGGGAAATTGTCTGCGACAAAAAAACAAAAAAATGGTTTATCCATTCGGGCGGATACGGAAACAATGCGGTTTATTCGTGGCTTTTAGGTGCTGCGGCAGGCGATATCTGCGGTTCTATATACGAACATCATAATATAAAAAGAAAATTAA
>JAFYFU010000110.1 GCA_017543595.1 Ruminococcus sp.
AAAATATAATAACTTCAAAGCAGTACAGATTTTTGACACATATACAAAACCGAGAAAAAGTATTCCTGCTGATGCAACGGCTGTAAATGGAATCACAGATGAAATGGTCGCCAATGCTCCGTATTTTTATCAGATTATTAATTCTTTCAATGAATTTATAGAAAATCTTCCGCTTGTCGCTCACAATGCATCAAATTTCCAAATCAAGCACCTCTATGTAAATGGTCTTGATTCAGTAGAAAATAAAACGATTTACTGTACTCTGGAACTGAGTAAGCGCATAATGAAAGATGAATACAGTTACAGACTGAAAGATATTTGTGAATCGGCAAACATTTATATGATTGATATAAATTCAATTTACAAGAGTTTTGCAGTAGGCGAACTGTTTAAGTATCTTATAGCAGAGCGCAGAGATATTATAGTAAGTCAGCTGGTATCTTTAATGGAATAAAAAAATCCGCCCGACAAAGCAAAAATCGGGCGGATTTCTTGAAAGGAAGTACATATTATGTTCGTTTAATCTCTCTCAGCTCCATTATTATTATATCACAGAAATTTTCATAAGTCAAGGAGGAATGAAAATGAAAAATGCCGTTGTGTATGCACGTTTTTCGTCTGATTTACAGCGTGAGGAAAGTATTGACGCACAGGTCAGAGCCTGCCGTGAATATGCCGCTCAAAAGGACCTGAAAATCATTGAAGTATATGCTGATGAGGCTGTAAGCGGCAAGACTGCAAACAGAACGCAGTATCAGCGGCTTCTGCGTGACTGCCGTAAGAAAAATTTTGAAATTATCCTGATACATAAATATGACCGTATCGGGAGAAGTCTCGGCGAACACGTTAATCTTTCCGCAAAGCTTGAAAGCCTCGGAATCGAACTTATCGCAGTATCTCAGGATTTCGGCAATTCTGCGGAGGCTAAACTTATGAAAGCTCTGATGTGGAGTATGTCGGAATATTATGTTGACAATCTCGCTGCCGAAACCAAAAAGGGACTGAAAGAAAATGCCCTCAGAGGTCTGCACAACGGCGGAGTTGCGCCTTTCGGCTATGATATAATCGACAAAAAATATGTGATAAACGACTTTGAGGCGGAATATGTCCGCAGGATTTTCAATGCCGCTTTGCACCGTCAGGGATTCACGGAAATAATTCGGGAACTTTCGGACTGCGGAATAAAAGGCAAGCGTGGCAAGCCAATAAAATATACTCAAATATATGAAATGCTCCGAAATGAGAAATATACAGGCGTTTATGTATATTCGACAGACGAGGAGAAAAACCGCTCAGACCGCCGTTCCAAGCCAAATGCAATAAGAATAGAAAATGCAATCCCCGTAATCATTGACAAGAAAACATTTCAGGAGGTACAGAAAATTATGAGTGAAAGAAAACAGACGGGCAAAAAATCAGATTATCTTTGCAGCGGTCTTGTATACTGTCAATGCGGTGCTAAAATGCACGGCATTAAAACCATGAAAAACGGAAATACTTACCGTTATTTCATCTGTTCCAAGCATTGCGGAGCTGAATCAATCCATGTTGAGGACGTTGACATCGCAGTAAAAAATATCTGTCTGTTCTGCTGAGCAAAGAAAATCAGGAAAAAATCAGCCGTGCAATAAAGCTGTACAGAGTTGACGAGGACCAGAACTGCACAAATTTCTATAAAATTCTCAGACAGAAAATAAACGAAAAACAGAAACGATACGACAATCTCCTTGCGAACCTTTCAACAGGTGCTTTGCCTGCTCCCGTTGTCAATGATATAGGCAGGGAAATGGAAACTCTCAAATCTGAAATTGAACATTTGAAGAACGAAAAGCCCCCGCAGAAATTTAACGCTGACATTATTTGTAACTGGCTTGAATGTATCAAAAATTCCCCCGATTCAGATGTTGTCCGTATGCTTATTGAACGCATAGACGCAAAAAACAAAACTGCCTTCAACATACAGAGTACATTGAAAACAGTTTTGGGTGAAACTGGTTGCGGTGACAGGATTTGAACCTATGACCTTCGGGTTATGAG
>JAFYFU010000010.1 GCA_017543595.1 Ruminococcus sp.
CCCGAATCGTCAACAGTTTCGAGATATTTTCCGAATAAATCGGGAACAGATGTAAATATTTTTACTTTATGATTTTTTTCGGCACAGTGAACGGCAAACTGAGTGCCTATATTTCCGCCGCCGACAATAGTTATTTTCACGAGAATATCCCCCCAAGTTCGCTTTTCAGAGAATTTAAAAGCCTGTCATTGTCCTCTGTATTTCTTATTGCAAGGCGTATATACTGACCTGTTTCTATTTTTGAGGACAGGTCTTTTATTAAGATATTATATTTTACGAAAAGAACCTTTGCAAGATATGAAGATGTAAGATTCCCCGTAAGTTCAACTGTTACATAGTTTGCCTGAGAGGGTATGACACGCAGACCGTTTATTTTTTCAAGTTCGGTGACAAATCTTTGTCTTTCGGCTCTGAATTTTTCAAGAGCCTTTGAATAGTCACTGTTATACTTTTCAGCAATCTGCATATAAAATTCCGCAAAGGAATTTATATTCCAGATTGCCACATCTTTTTTCATGAAATCTATAACGGATTTGTTTCCCGACACAAGGACACCGAGGCGCAGTCCGGGGACACCGTAAGATTTTGAAATACTTTTCATGACAAACATATGTTTATTCCCGTCAAGGATATCCTGTTTTATGAGGGTTGCGTTTTCTTCGTCTGCAAAATCCACAAAAGATTCATCTATGACAAGATTTATGCTTTTGGATTCAGTCCATTCGGCAAGTTTAAGAAGTTCGGCTGACGGAATATAATTTCCCGTGGGATTATCGGGATTGACGATGACAAGATTGTTTATATTTTTATCCTCAAAAAATTCTTTTATGTCGGATACATTGTAGGAAAAATTCTTGTTTTCGGGTCGGAAATATACGGATTTACCGCTGTCGTATCTGTTGGGATATTCCTCAAAAGTCGGGCGGACAAAGCCTGTTACCCCGTCAAGAACCGACATAAGGGATTTTATAAGTTCGGCAGCACCGTTTCCGACAATTATATTTTCGACATTAATGCCGAAATTTTTTGCCGCAAGGAGAGAATTTACACCCATGCCCGATGGATACTGCGTGATGAGTTTTTCAAAGCTTGCCTTTATTTCATCAGTTAATTTCCGTGGCGGGAAATAGGGATTCACCAGATAGCAGAAATCAAGCACCTGCGGATATCTCCAATAACCGCCGTATCTTGACTGTATAAGTTTAAGTTTTTTATCATTGTCAGCGAACATTGATGCAGCGATATCCAAATCCTGAATATCGTCTATTTCGTACCATAACTGACCGCTGAGGCGTTTTGATTTTATCTGCGGATTGTCAAGCATGGTTATAACTCTTAAAACCTGTTCATAGTATTCATTGTTTCCGAGAGCTTTTGAATAGGCATCAAGGAACGGAACATAATATTTTTCGGAAAAATGCCTGCTGAATTTATATATATTCACAGTCTTGTAGTATTTGTTTATCTCATTGAATTTAAATTTGTCCTTTGGAACAAAAGCTTCTATATTGTCATGTGAATCGAGTTTCACGCAAGTTCCGTCCATCCAGCTTTCATATTTATCGACAAGTGCGAGAGTTTCACGAGGGTCATTGAGAACCTCATCTATTACGGAATCCTCAAAGATAAGGTCGGATTCAAAAAGCAAAGTATCTTCCTCACAGAGATATTCTTTTGCGAGGGCGAGCGAATAGATATTGTTTGTCTCGTTATATACCTTGTTTTCAACATACACAATCGGTTTGCGGACATTCAGTGTGTCTATGTAATTTTTAAGTTCCTCCGCCTTGTAACCGACAACTATTATAATTCTTGAAAGATTTTTCTTTTCGAGCTGACCGAGCATACGTTCAATCAATGAAACGCCGTTTACTTTCACCATACATTTCGTGTTGTTTTTTGTAAGTTCTTTTAATCTTTTTCCCATTCCTGCTGCTAATATAACCGCCTGCATGAACTTCTCCCCTTTATTACAATATTTTACATTATTATAGCACAGGTCTTTTTAAATGTCAAGAAAATAAATAAAGCACCATGATAATTATGCAATATGCCGAATATAACATTTTAAAATGAAATATCAGTGAATAATATATTGACGGAATGTGTACTTTTGGTGTATAATTATACGGCAATATTAAAATTTTTGTTGTAAATACGGGGGCATTTATTATGAAAAATTACGGACAGCGGGATTTCAGGCGGATAATTGACGGGGTATTTCTGAAAAAATCCGAACAGACCGCAATTGCAGACTATATAAATGAAAATAAAAACCGCAGGTATTCCTACGGAAAACTCAAAGAAACAATCGGGCGGATAGGGGAGACTCTCGAAAAAAACGGAATATATCCCCCTGAACGTGTGGCACTTCCCACAAAGCCTTCCGCAAAAAGTGCAATTATTCTGCTTGCGCTTTCGTACCTGGGATATACCGCAGTAATTCCCGATGTTCTTCTTCCGAAGGAGGAACAGAACAGACTTATTGAATTTACAGAACCCTCCGCCGTTATCATTGACGGCAGTTATAATTCCCTTGATGATAAAATTAAAAAATCCGTTCCTGTTTTCCGTATGTTTACGGATTCAAAGATTCTGAAAAGGCTGAACACAGACCTTGAATCTCCGTTCAAATCCGAAATAAAGGGCAGTATTGACGTTATGGCTATTCTTTTTTCATCTGGAACGACAGGTTCTTTCAAGGGCGTTGAAGTCACATATCAGTCAATGATATATGCAACAAAAGCCTGTATGCATTATTCGGGCAACCGTCCCATGACACATTTCCTGCATATTCTTCCGCTTTCGCATATTGCGGGCTATACCATGATGAATATTATTTTCCTCAAAGGCTTTGAAATAGCCTTTATGCCTGAAATAAGCGCATCTGCCCTTGCAATGGGATTCAAATGCTATCAGCCGACAGATTTTGTTGCGATTCCGAAAGTATATGAAACTATCCACAAAAAAATAGAGGCTGAAATTGCAAAGCGTCCGCTTCCCGTAAGGCTTGCATTTTCGGCATCAAGAAAATTATCGCATTTTGTTCGTATACATACGGGTTACAGAATGAGGTGGCTTACAAGACCGTTTTTTGCGCCTGCGCTCGGACGCAATATGGAAGTCATGGGCTGCGGAACAAGTGCCTGCAATCCCGAAACAATAAGATTTTTCCTTGATATGGGTGTCGATATCCTGAATGTATACGGTTCTACCGAGGCGGCTTTTCCGATTTCCGCCGCAACAGTACATGAAAGATATCCCGATACGGGAGCAGGTTTCTGCAAGGAGTTTCCCTACATAAATGTAAAAATTGAGGACGGCGAAATACTTGTCAAGTCTCCGCTTGTTATGAGAGGATATTTCCGTGACCCTGTTAATACGAAAAATGCCTTTACCGCTGACGGCTGGCTCAGAACGGGTGACCTCGGAAAAATTGACGAAAAAGGTCGCCTGTACATTACAGGCAGAAAAAAAGAAACTATCCAGCTTAAAAACGGTACTAAGGTTTCCGCACAGGACGTTGACAATTATTACAGCTCCGTAAGCGGAAATTTCCGAATTGCCTCCTGCGGTGTCCCTGATACGGATTCGGGAACAAATACCGAACACATAGTTCTTTTCATTGAAACTGAAAATGCAGATGAAAAAGAAATAAATTCCGTAAAGGAAAAAATCCGCAGACGTTCAGACAGCACCAACGGCAGTTACAGGCTTTCGGATATTTTCTGCATAAAGGAATTTCCGTGTACGTCCACGGGAAAAATACAGCGTTTCAAACTTAGGGAAAAAGCCCTGTCAGGCGAAAAAATCCCGAATATAAACAGCGAAACAAGAATACTCCCCGAAAATCTGACACTGACCGAAACCGTATGCGAAGTAATACTCAAATATGTTTCCGATGAAGTCACGCCCGATATGCGTCTTTCGGAGGATTTGAACATTGATTCAATAACAATGTTTGAAATATGTTCGGAATTACAGACCATGTACGGAACGGATTTTATGAACCGCCTTGGAAATGTGTCAACCGTAAAAGATTTGGCTGATATTGTAAATTCATCTGACAACAGCGAAATATCAGGCGCAGATGACTTTGATGTGAATAAATATCCCCTTGAAAAATCCGACACTGACCGTGTCATGTTAAATGCTTTTGCGAATATTTCAAAGAAAATATATAAATTTGAAGTTGAGGGAACGGAAAATCTTTCGGCAGGTTCACAGTATATTTTCTGTCCGAACCATGAGAGTCACCTTGACGGATTATGGGTAATTTCCGCCCTTAAAGGTCATATAGACTGCCGTAATTTTTCGTGCCTTGCAAAGCAGGAACATCTCAACAATATGCTTTCAAGGTTTATGCTCCGTGTTCTCGGCGGTATTCCCATTGACAGAAGCGGAAATCCTGCTCCTGCCCTCAGCCGTGCAATACAGGTTCTCAAAGAATCAGATGTGCAGTTCCTTGTACACCCCGAAGGCACACGCACACGCACGGGAGTTATGGGAAAATTCAAGAAAGGCGTTGCAGAACTCTCAATAGACAGCGGTATTCCGCTTGTACCCGTGTTCATAAAAGGTGCATATCAGATATTCCCCGCAGACAGACTGCTGCCCAGATTCTATGATTTCAGGGAACATAAACAACTGCCGATAAAAATTGTTTTCGGCAAGCCGATAATGCCCGACAAAAACGAAACCCCGGCAACCCTCACGGAAAAACTGCGTTTTGCCGTTGAAAAACTCCGTGAGGAATCACAAACCGATAAAAATATTGTACATAACAAAAACATAATCTGTAAAGGAGTAAAATATCATGAGTAATCAGAATCAAACCGAAGAAACTGCCGCACAGCAGAAACAGCCCGTCAAAATTATCCCCAGCAAGCTTGAAAGAAAATTTGCGGATTTTACATATAAATTCGTTGATTTAATACCGACAAGCGTTCAGCCGAACACGGTAACGGCAATCGGAATAATCTGCGGAATGCTCGGTTCACTGTGTTTCTTTCTCGGTTCATTTTCGAGAATATTCTTTGTCTTTGCGATTTTGGGTCTTTTAACACATATTGTCTGCGACAATATTGACGGCTACATGGCAAGGACAAGAAATCAGAAATCTCTCAGAGGCGGATTTTTTGACATAATGTCGGACACACTTGTCTGTACGTTCACGATACTTTTTATAGGGCTTTCGTCATACTCGCACCTTGAACTTGCCGCATTCGGTGCGCCTCTCTACGGCATACACATGATAGGCACTCTGCATTATATCATGATATACAATGAATTTCCGTTTCCGCCGTTCGGACCTTTTGAAATACATATGCTCTACATATCCGTTGCACTCGTCAACATGATTTTCGGACCTGTTGTATTGTTTACTTTATTTTCCGTACCTGTATATCTTATAGATATCGTAATGGTAATAGTTATTCTCGGTTCATTCTGGGAAGTCGGCAAAAGTGCTTTCAAACTCTTTTTCAGGCTTAAAAAGGAAGGAAGATAAAATTGAAAAAATATCTTCTGCGTAATCTGATGTATTTATATACGTCTGTTTTTTCGGCAGGAATGAGAAATATCGTAATACAGATGTTCTTTGATGAATATTATCACAAAAACAAAGAAACTCTCGTATCAGCGGCACTTTTTTTCAGCTCTCTGTGTACGGCTCTCGGAATTATAATTTCTTCAAAGAGAATAGAGAAAAATCCCGACAGAAAAGCAAAAATAAGAAATGTTGCGTTTATGACAATGGCTGTAAGCATTTCTTTTGCTTCAATGTTTCTTGTAAAAACATATATAATTTATATTCTGCTTTTCGGAATATCAAGTTTCTGCATAAACTATATGTACAATGTTTTTGATGTGTTCATTTCAAAATCCGTTTCGGAAAAGGAACGTGAACTGAATATCCGTATTCTTCTCAGTTATCAGATGGCGGGATATGTCGCAGGACCTTTGTTTTTTTCCTGCTTTGCGGAAAACAAATGGCTCTGCATAGCCTTTGCAATAGGCGCACAGCTTATCGGTTACATAGCTGTCGGAACGGATTACATTAATTTTTCGGAGTCAGTACCTTCAATTTCCGAATCAGCCGAAAGGGAAATAGAGAAATACGGAAAGGATATTTCCTCCGCTGTTGCCAAAAATGACAGAAAAGCGATGATATATTGTTTTTTTATGTATTGCGCCTCAAATATGCTCATGCCGTCAATAGCCTATCTTACGAAAGATTATCTGAATGTGCAGAAATACGCTGTAAAAAGCTCAATGTTCCTTGCAGCTGTTGTTATTGTTTCGTCTGTCGTGATAGTTTTTGCTCCTGCGGCGAAAACATGGAATTTCAGGTATATACCGCCGCTTTCGCTGACTGTTTCTCTTGCACTGATATTAATAACAAAAAGCAGTAATGTCTTTCTTCTTGCATTTGCCGCAATAGTAAGCGGCGGCGGATACGGTATGTTTCTTTCGGGGAGCAGGTATTATGTCAATACCGCAAAGATAAAAAGAAATTTAGTTCAGAGATATAACAAAGTAATGACGGTTTCGACACTTTTCGGATATTTTATTTCGGTTCTGACAGGCTGGATATGTAATGTTAAAAATATGCCTGTTGTATTGATACAGACTTGTCTGATTCTTGTTTTTTTCACGGCGGGAATATTTGTAAGCTTCATTCCCGATTCAAAACAAATTTCCGGACATTCAGCCGCCTGAATATAAAATATAAAGCCTGCGTATTTCAGCAGGCTTTTTTATTTGTCAATTATTTTTTATAAAATTTGTCATATCTTCTGAAAAATCTGTTTTCAATTATATTCCTATAATTTTCACATAGATTGCACTCTATACACGTTGTAACAGCAATATGTGCTATGATAGTTTTAGCCAAGGAAGATTGACATGAATAAGATAATAGCAGGTGTGAATCATGGCAAAAGTAGAAGTGAGATGTCCGTATTGTGGAACAAATGAAATAGTGAAATATGGAAAAGAGAAAACAGGCGTACAACGATACAAATGTATGAATAAAGAATGCTGCAGAAAAATTTTTCAGCTTGAATATGTTATTGTTGACCCTATTCGGCAATAGTGGTCATTGGTAGGCATTAAAGAGCAATTAAAGCCCGAAGAATCAAGGGCTTTCGTGGTAGAAACGATAAAAAGCCTGAAAACTCGGGAAATCAAAAAAATCGCTGATTTTGAAAAACTTGGTAGAAGAACCAAAAAAGCCGGTAGAAAGCCTGTTGACATATAAAATTGAATAATGGACGATGGCGGACAGTGTTTCATAATCATGAAGTGCTGTCCGCTATTTTTGTGTCTGAACGAAAAATTGAATAGCACTTCTTAACGGCTGTCATATGACGGTCGATGAGAAGTGCTTTTTTCTTTTCTATAAGAATTGTTATCAACAGGAGGTTTGTCTATGGCTAAGGCCGAAATCGGAGATATTGATTTTCCAAGGCATCAGGAATACAAGTTAGCAAAAATCAGCCGTGAGCTGTTCAGGCTCATGATGAATAATCCAAAGTACGATTATGCGACTTTGGAGGAAATGTTCGCATTTGAAGAAATGGAGAACTATGACCCTGCCGAGGTCTGCATGGCGGTCGATGAACTTACAAAAAAAGAGGATTACAACAACCTCCTGCTTGAGATCAAAAAACCATACGGCAAGGTCTACGCAGTAAACAAGAGACGAATACCCGAAATGATATTTACCTATCAGCCGTGGGGATTCCACGGAATGACAGGTATGTAAATGAGGTGAGAAAATGGACATGGTAATTGAGAAAACAATCGGCGATACCATATGCAGGGTGCATAAAACAGCGGATTTTACAATCCTGAGCAATAAGTTCATCGGTTCGACAAATATCAGCTGTCAGGCAATCACGCTGCTGGCGACTGCTATGGGGCTACCGCACAATTGGAACTATTCCATAAAAGGGCTTGGAAAAATATGTGATGTGGGCATAACCGCTATCCGAAATATGCTTGATGAACTGCGGGAATGGGGCTATCTGACGATAACAAAGCTTATGCCCAGCAAGGAAACAAAAGGTCGTATCAAGTATGTCTATGATTTTTATGAGTATTCGGAGAAAGATAATTCCGTTCCGAAGGCTGATATTATCATGGAGACCTTTACCGCTGACAACGCTAACCTCTACAAGACAAAGAAAGACAGCTACTTCACCGTCATCAGCAATAAGCTGTTACGCTCCAAAAAGCTGAATCCGAAGCAAAAGGGTCTGCTTCTGAAAGTTATGTCTCTTCCAAACACTTGGAGATTCTCCGTGTCGGGTATCGTCAAGATCTGCAAAGAGGGCAAGTCTGCTATCAAGGCTCGCATTGCCGAACTTACCAAACTCGGTTACCTTGTCCGCACTCAGCTGAAATCCAATGAAAGCAAAAATCATTGCTTTGAGTACATCTATGAGTTTTTTGAGATAGCACTTTCCAAAGAAGATGCCGATAAAAAATCGGAGAAAACCAGAAAAAGTGCAGTAAAACTTGTCAAAGACCTGTTTCCGAAGAAGTCCAAAAAATCGGTCAAGAAGGCTTTGAACACATCTGAAAAACAAGATACAGGTTTTAGGTCTGCGGAAAACCCACAGGCTGAAAATCCGCAGCCTGAAAAGCAGGCACAAATAAATACAAAAGAGAAAATACCAAAAAATAAAAAATTTAGTTATATAGAATCCATCTGTCCTTCCGCTCCGCAGGAAAAATCTCGAAAAGTTTTCAACAAAGCGAATGTTGAAAAATCGGAAGATGAAAGATTGATGGATAAATATCGCAGAGAATATGAGATTTACACAAGCATTATCAAGCAGAATATCTGCTTTGGTGAACTGGCAGAATGGCTTGACGAAAGCAGTGATGAAGATGAGGACAG
>JAFYFU010000111.1 GCA_017543595.1 Ruminococcus sp.
CGGGCGCAGGCTTGGGAACTTCTTTCACTGGCGCAGGCTTTGGAACTTCTTTCACGGGCGCAGGCTTGGGAGTTTCTTTCACGGGTTCAGCCTTGGGAACTTCCTTTACTGGTTCGGGCTTGGGAATTTCTTTTACGGGCGCAGGCTTGGGAATTTCTTTTACGGGCGCAGGCTTGGGAGTTTCCACGGGCGCAGGCTTGGGAGTTTCTTTCACGGGTTCAGGCTTGGGAGTTTCCGCTGTGACAGATTTTTTTACGGGCTTTACTTTCACAACTTTTACTTTGTGCGATTTTTTTCTTTCCAAATCGCAGAACGGACAGCTTTTGTATTTGTCCGTATCATAATAGTGCAGATTTTCACATTTTTTCATAGTCATATATATCACTCCGCTTATAATTATCTATGTTAAGATTATAGCATTTTTTTACCATAAAATCAACAAACCAATTATGAACAGATAAATATTTGTTTAAAATCACAAAAAAAGCACCGAAAACAGCTCTTTTATGATTAAAATTCATACAAATTTTGTGCATACTGCACAAATTCACTTCATTATCAGCTCTTTTGAAAAACTTATCTTTCCGTCTTTGAAGTCAACACAAACTCTTTCGCCTCTGCAAATATCGGAAGATATTATCATTTTGGCAAGTTCATTTTCTATAAGGTCGGTAACTCTCCTGCGGATAGGTCTTGCGCCGTATTTCTGAGTTTCCTTTGCGGCGGCAACAGTTTCAACGACTTTCTGCGTATAGGTAAAATCTATTCCCAGAGCCGCCGCACGGAATTTAAGATTTTCAAGGGCTTTTCGGCTTATCTGCATGAGGTCATCTTTTTCAAGCTTGCGGAAAACTATTATTTCGTCAATTCTGTTTATAAATTCGGGAGCGAAATGCCCTCTTATCTTTGAAAGAACCCTGTTTCTTTCGTCCTTGTCGGGACTTCCTCCGAATCCGATTGAAGTTTTCATGCTTATTTCTTCTGCGCCGACATTTGAAGTCATTATTATTATGCAGTTTCGGAAACTTACTTTCCGCATTGAGGAATCCGTCAGTATTCCGTCATCAAGTATTTGGAGCAATATATTCAGTACATCTGAATCGGCTTTTTCTATTTCGTCAAAAAGTATCAGTGAATAGGGCTTTCTTCTGATTTTTTCGCAGAGATTTCCTTTCTCGTCATATCCTGCATAGCCGGGAGGCGCACCTATAAGTTTTGCCACGGAATGTTTTTCCATATATTCCGACATATCAAGCCTTATGAAATTGCTCTCCGAACAAAAAAGACATTCCGCAAGTGCCTTTGCAAGTTCGGTCTTTCCCACGCCCGTAGGTCCTGCAAAAAGAAATGATGCCATAGGTCTGTTGCCGTCACGCAGTCCCGATTTTGAACGGCATACCGCCGCCGTAACTTTTTTGACGGCATAACTGTGACCTATCACACGTTCCGAAAGAAATTTTTCAATAAATCCTATCTGCCTGACTTCCTTTGTTTTTATCCTGCTCAGGGGAATCCCTGTTTTCATGGAAATCACCGATATAACATCGGATTCACGGACGATTGATTTTTCATTTCGTTTTATTATATTTTCAAGCCTTGAAAGTTTCATTTTTGAATCTTTGAAATTTATCAATTCTGATTCCCTTGAACTTATGCCGTTGTTTCTTCGGATTTTTGCGCCTGCACAGGCTTCGTCAAGAACGTCTATCGCCTTATCGGGGAGAAATCTGTCATTTATATATCTCATTGACATACTTACCGAAAGCCTTATTATTTCATCACTTATTTCAACGCCGTGATAATTTTCATAATTTTCTTTCAGACCCTTTATTATTTCAAAACAGCTCTCCGCAGACGGTTCATTTATATATACGGGCTGAAAACGCCTTGCAAGGGCTGTATCCTTTTCGACAGTCCTGCTGTATTCGTCATAGGTTGTTGCGCCTATTATCTGTAATTCTCCCCTTGCAAGCTGTGGTTTCATGATATTAGCCGCATCAATTGCGCCCTCCGCCGCCCCTGCTCCGACTATTGTGTGTATCTCATCAATGAAAAGAATAATATTTCCTGCACTGACAGCCTCATCAATGCAGGCTTTTACACGCTCCTCAAAATCCCCCCTGTATTTTGCTCCCGAAAGCATTGATGTCAAATCAAGAGAGAATATAAATTTATTTTTTAACGAATCAGGGACGGCATTTCTCACGAAAAGTTCTGAAACTCCCTCAACTATTGCGGTTTTTCCGACACCTGCCTCCCCGATAAGACAGGGATTATTTTTATTTCTTCTTGCAAGCACCTGCAAAACTCTTTCTATTTCTTCTGTCCTGCCGATAAGCGGGTCATTTTTCTTTATAAGCGAAATATCCGTGATATTCCTGCCGTACTTGAAAAGATTCGGCAAATGCGAGGCTTTCGGCTTTATAGCCTCAAAGAGTTCATCTCTCACCTGTTCCGAGGATATTATGTCAAGCCCTTTGCAGATACCCATTAAATTTCCGTCAAGTCTCTTGATTACAGTACACGCACTGCATGATGATTCCTGAATTATCGCAGCGAGTATATGTTCCGTTGAAGCCTGTTCTTTTCCGTCACTGACCGCAAAGCTGTAAGAATGTTCAAGAATACGCTTTGCCGCCGTTGTGAGATAACGCTGACTTAATATAGACGGCGTACCCTGTCCCACAAGCAGAATTATTTCTCTCCTGAGTTCATCATAGGCTATGCCGTTTTCTATCAGAATTTCAGCCGCACTTGTCGAGCCGTCATTTGTTATCGAAAGAAGAATATGTTCGCTCCCGACATATGTATGACCCAGCTCGGAAGCCTCCTCAACTGCCCCGTTGATGATATACAGTGCTTTTTTTGTAAACTTTCCGTTGTTCAACATAATATCCTCCATTTAAAATCGTCATACAGGTTTTCTCTTTTTTTCCTGTAACTCTATTATGCCACGTAATATATGCGATAACAGTCGAAAAAGATAGGCTGTAAAAAATAAAGTAACACTTTTTGACAATCGGCATATTATGTACTATGAAACGCAGGCAAAGCGTTTTAAATACATCAATTCAAGGAGTTGTTAATTTATGTGTTGTAATTCTATGTTTGACGGAAACGGCTGCTGCTGGATAATCCTCCTTATTCTTCTCTTTATCATTCTTTCTTCGTGCTGCGGAAACAACGACTGCAATAACAATAATTGCGGCTGCGGCTGTTAACGGCTGAAAAAGGCAGATACTTCCGAAAAGAGGTATCTGCCTTGCCGTTTTAATTATTTGTGTTCGGGGCGCAATTCCTGACAGAGAAGCCCGCACTTGTTGCAGTACCACATAAGTCTGCCTGTGCGGTACATCGGCATAGTTATATTCACGCCCCATTCGGGGTACTGCCTGAACATCATCATACTGCTGTCTGATACATATGCCACGAAAGATATATAATGTTCCTTTGACATTTCATGTTCGGAAGATATATACAATTCTCCGCCGATATCCTCAATTTTCAGCTTTTCGTTTTCCTCAGCCTTTCGGGGTTCAAGTGCGGAGAGTTTATTTCCGCAGCAAGTCACTGACGAATCCGAAGTTGATGTAATAATATTTCCGCAATCCCTGCACACATAAAATTTTAATTTTTTCATATCCTTATCCCTTTCATTCTTATCAATTCCGCCTGCAAGCAAGACCTGTATATCCGTACCGAAAACATCGGCAAGTGCCGATAAAAGCGAAATATCGGGGCAGCCGCTTCCGCACTCCCATTTTGATACCGCCTTGTCGCTTACGTTTATACGCTCTGCAAGCTGTTTCTGTGTAAGTCCGAGCTTTAAACGAAATTGTCTTATAAGTCCGCCTGTTTTAATCTGATTCATATTATCACCTGCTTAGTAAATTAAATCTGACCCTGTAATTATTATAACTCAGTGATAATATTATGTCAATCAACGCTCCGTGGAATTGCCGAAAAAAAGGGTATCCTCAACGGGATACCCTTTATGTTTATACTGCTTTTACTTCCTGATTCTTACTGTTTATCATGAGGGGCTGAGTATTGTTTATAACGCAGTCTGCATTTACAACGACTTTCACCACATTTTCCGCAGTAGGAACGGAATACATTGAATTCATGAGTATATGTTCGAGAATCGAACGCAAACCTCTTGCGCCTGTTTTCTGTGCAATAGCCTGTTTAGCTATTTCAATCAGAGCATCTTCCTCAACTTCAAGTTCTATGTTGTCATAGCTGAAAAGTTTCTTGTACTGCTTGATAAGCGCATTTTTCGGCTCTGTGAGTATTCTGACAAGTGATGCCTCATCAAGTTCTTCAAGAACCGTTATAACGGGAAGTCTGCCCACAAATTCGGGAACCATGCCGAATTTAACAAGGTCTGAGGGAATAACTTTCTTGAATATGTTATTTTTTTCTTCAAGCTGTTTTTTGAGGTCGCCGCCGAAACCTATGGGAGCTTTTCCTATACGTTTCTGTATAGTTCTTTCAAGACCGTCAAAAGCACCGCCGCATATGAACAGGATATTCTTTGTATTTATCTGCAAAGTCTCCTGATTGGGGTGTTTTCTTCCGCCCTGCGGGGGAACATTTGAAACAGTACCCTCTATAATTTTGAGTAATGCCTGCTGAACGCCCTCACCGCTTACGTCACGGGTAAGTGATGTATTCTCGGATTTTCTTGCGATTTTGTCTATCTCATCAATATAGATTATGCCTTTTTCGGCTGCCTTGATATCGTAGTCCGCTGCCTGAATAAGTCTTAAAAGCACGTTTTCAACGTCATCTCCGACATAGCCTGCCTCTGTTATTGTAGTGGCATCGGCTATTGCAAACGGCACATTGAGCATTTTTGCAAGGTTCTGTGCGAGGAAAGTTTTTCCCACGCCCGTAGGTCCGAGAAGAAGCACATTACTTTTTTGGAGTTCAACCTCGTCATTATTTTTTTTGAGGTCTGTGCTGAGTATTCTTTTGTAATGGTTATACACGGCAACAGCGAGCGATATTTTTGCGTCTTCCTGTCCGATAACATAATCGTCAAGAAATTCCTTTATCTGGACGGGTTTGAGGAGATTTGAACCGCCTATTTCGATAGTTCCCGTGCTTGTCTTAGCCTTTCTCTTGGCTTTTGCGACAGCAGGACCGTAGAGCATCTCATAGCAGTATTCCACGCACTCATCGCAGATATTAGCCGAACCTGCCGAAAAAAGACTTCTGACTCTGTTTTCGCTTTTTCCGCAGAAATTACATGATTTTAAATTCTGAACCATATAATGCAATTACCTCTTTTCGATAACTTTATCAATAAGACCGTAATCAAGTGCTTCCTGAGCGGTCATCCAGTTGTCACGCTCCGTAGCTTTCTGTATTTCCTCATAGGGTCTGCCTGTATTTTCGGAGAGTATTCTGTCAAGTCTTTCACGGGTCTTTAACATCTGGTCGGCTCTTATCTGTATATCGGTACACTGTCCCGAAATACCGCCTCCGCCGATGAGGGGCTGATGTATCATTATTTCGCTGTTGGGCAGGGCGATACGTTTTCCCTTTGCGCCCGATGAAAGCAGAAATGCACCCATTGAAGCTGCCATTCCGATGCATATGGTTGAAACATCACATCTTATATACTGCATTGTATCGTAAATTGCAAGACCGTCTGTTACAGAACCGCCCGGGCTGTTGATATAAAGCGAAATATCCTTTTCGGGGTCCTGACTTTCAAGATAGAGGAGCTGTGCAACCACGAGGCTTGCAGTAGTGCTGTTTACTTCTTCCGAAAGCATAATTATTCTGTCGTTGAGAAGACGTGAAAAGATGTCGTAAGACCTTTCTCCTCTGCCTGTCTGCTCTACAACGTAAGGTACTAAACTCATTTACTATCGCCCTTTCTTTTTCAGAACAGCCGTTCCGCAGAAATGCGGGACGGCTTATGTATGGATTTATTGATTATTCAGCGTTTTCCTCGGCTTTGTTTTCTTCTTCTGCGGGTGCGGAATTGTCAACAACAGCCTTTTCCTTTACGAGTTCAACAGCTTTCTGAACTCTGAGGTCTTCCTTATAGTCGTCAAGGGGAATGAATCTCTTTGCTGTTTCAACGTCAATATTGTTTGATGCAGCGATTTCAGCGAGACCGTTGTTTAATTCTTCCTCGGAAACTTCGATATTTTCGAGTTCTGCTATCTTTTCGAGAGCGAGTCTGAGCTTAACTTCATTTACTGCTCTGTCTCTGTAAGTCTCTCTGAAAGAATCCTCGTCCATGCCTGTGTACTGGTAATAGAGCTTGATATCCATGCCCTGCTGTGCGAGCTGCTGTTCAAACTGGCGCATAAGAGTGTCAATTCTCTGCTCAAACATACAATTCGGGATAGGAGCGTCAACCTTGCTGATAACAGCTTCGAGAACTGCGCTTTCAAATGCGGAATCAGCCTGCTTTACAGCGGCATCTTCAAGCTTTGCCTTTATATCAGCCTTGTATTCTTCAACGGTATCAAATTCTGTTGCATCTTTTATAAGTTCGTCATCGAGTTCGGGAAGTTCCTCATAAGAAATGCCTTTGAGCTTGCACTTGAATACAGCTTCCTTGCCTGCATAGTCGGTCATCTGGTAATCTTCGGGGAAAGTAACGTTTACGTCAAATTCATCGCCTATGCTGTGACCTGCAACCTGGTCCTCAAATCCGGGGATAAACTGACCGCTGCCCAAACGGAGCGGGTGGTCTTCGCCCTTGCCGCCTTCAAAAGCCTCATCGCCGAAGAATCCCTCAAAGTCAAGGATAACTTCATCGCCCATCTGAGCGGGTCTGTCCTCAACGGAAACGATTCTTGCGTTCTTCTTCTTTACAATTTCAATCTGCTTTTCAACGTCCTCGTCAGTGATTTCCTTTACTTCCTTGGGAGCTTTGATTCCGAGGTAGTCAGCTATCTGAACTTCGGGCTTTGTGATACAGATTGCTTTAAGTTCAACGCCGTTTTCCTTGTCGATTGAAGTAACTTCAACGCTGGGTCTGTCAACGAGTTCGAGCTTTGTTTCCTTTACGGCTGTGTCAATCTCAGGACCGATAAGGGCATTGATAGCACCCTCGTAGAATACGCCCTCGCCAAATTCTCTTTCGGCAAGCTTACGGGAAACGTGACCTTTTCTGAATCCCTTTATCTGGATATTCTTCTTCTGACGCTTGTATTCACGTTCAACGGCAGCCTCAAAAGCAGCAGCGTCAATTGTGATGACAAGTTCGGTAGTGTTTACATCTGTTTTGTTTGATGATTTTAAACTCATTTGTAATTCCTCCATTATACATATAGCATACTTGGTATATTATACCACATTTAAAAAATAATTTCCACAATATTTTTTCAGTTCTGTATATTGCACAAATTATAACACTTTTTCGGGAATGAACTGTAAATAATCACCTGCAATCAGATGAAAATTCACCCCGTCATAAGTATTTTTTATACATAAGTCATGGGCTGAACGTCCATGAATATGACCATAGTAACAATTTTTAACATTATGCCTGTAAAGGACTTCTAAAATGTCATAGTTGAAACTCCCCGCAAAAATCGGCGGATAGTGCAGAAAAACAATCGGTTCGAGACCTTCCGCAGCAGCAAGGCTTATTGAAGTTTCAAGACGCTGAACCTCACGCATGAGAATTTTTTCGTCCTGAGATTCGCCGTTTATGCTGACCCAGCCCCTTGTACCGCATATCCCGTAATTTCCGTATTTATAGAAATTGTTATGGAGTATGCTTATTGTGTCAAGATTTTCCGCACTGAGAAAATCCTGCATTTTTTTGAGAGTCCCCCACCAGTAGTCGTGATTTCCCTTGATGATGATTTTTTTCCCTGCGAGGCTGTTTATGAATTTAAAGTCGGGGAGAGCCTGTTTCATGTTCATTCCCCACGAAATATCGCCTGCAAGGACAACAGTATCATCATCTTTTACAAGTTCTTTCCAGTTCTTTTCAATCCGCTCCTGATAGTCCTCCCAGCCCCTGAAAACCGTCATGGTCTTTGTCGGGTCGCTGAAACACAGGTGCAAATCTCCGATTACCCATAAACTCATATTCCGAGAGTTTTGAGAACGTAATTTTTCTGTTCGGTCTTGTCGATTACATCGCTGAAACGCTCAGGCTTTGTTTTGAGGTCTGCGAGTGCGGACGGAACAGGCATTTTTGAAAGTTCGGCAATTCTGTCAACCTTTGCGTATTCGTCAATATCCGAAACACCGCCTTCAAGGGCTTCAAGTACGGCAGAGCTGAATTTATAGGGGCTTGCAGTCGATGCAATGACAGTTCTTGTATTGTCGCCCGTTGCGGATTTGTAATCATTGTAAACCTTTACTGCAACGGCTGTGTGCGTGTCGCAGGTATAGGAATACTTTTCAAAAAGTTCGTGAATTGTGTCCTTTGTCTGCACATCATCGCAGAATCCCGCACAAAATTCCTCTTTAAGCTTTGATTTCACATCATCGCTTACTTCATATCTGCCCTCGGTTGCAAGCTTTCCGAACCATTCACGGATAAGTGCATCATTTCTGTCCGTAAGCAGATAGAGAAGTCTTTCGAGGTTGCTTGAAATGAGAATATCCATTGACGGCGAAACAGTTGTGTGGAAATCTCTGTTTCTGTCGTAGATACCCGTATTTATGAAATCAGTGAGAACATTGTTTATATTTGAAGCGCATATGAGTTTGTTTACGGGTATTCCCATGTGCTTTGCATAGTAAGCGGCAAGGATATTTCCGAAATTTCCCGTGGGAACAACTATATTTATCTTGTCGCCGAGATTAATTTCCCCGTCTTTGACAAGTTCTGCATATGCGGAAACGTAATAAACAACCTGCGGAACAAGTCTGCCCCAGTTTATTGAATTTGCACTTGAAAACATAAGACCGTTTTTGTCAAGTTCGGCTTTTACTTCATCATTTGTGAAAATAGCTTTTACACCGTTCTGACAGTCGTCAAAATTACCCTTTAAGGCGCATACTCCGACATTTGAACCCTCCTGAGTTTTCATCTGTCTTTTCTGCATGGGGCTTACGCCGTCCTCGGGATAGAATACAAGAATTGAAGTTCCCTCAACGTCCTTGAATCCTTCAAGTGCAGCTTTTCCCGTGTCGCCCGAAGTTGCAACGAGAATTACTATTTTCTTGTCAAGATTTATTTTCTTTGCGGAAGTTGTAAGGAAATAGGGAAGTATCTGCAAAGCCATATCTTTAAATGCACAGGTAGGTCCGTGCCAGAGTTCAAGCATATATGTGCCGTCAAACAGGTGTGAAATTTCAGTAATATTTTCGCTGTCGAAATTCTTTGTGGAATATGCGTTATCTGTGCAGTAATGTATTTCTGCCTCTGTGAAATCCGTAAGATATTTCGAGAAAATATAAAACGCCCTGTCAGCATATTTCATATCGCCTATTGATTTTATCTCATCAAGCGTAAGCGTGGGTATGCTTTCGGGAACGAACAGTCCGCCCTCTGCGGAAATGCCCTGTGTTATGGCTTCTGCACTGCTTACTTTCACATTACTGTTTCTTGTACTGTTATATAACATATAATCACCTTTCAAAAATCATATAGTTTCAAAAGCGTCTGTAATATATTGAATATCCGCAATTTTACCGCCTTTTACGACAACCTGAGCGGCATCGAATCTCGGCTGCAAATCGGACGGATATTTATTCAGGTAATTTTCGGCTGTCCTGACAACAGCCTGAATCTTGTTTGTGTCTATTGCGTCAAAGCCGCTTGAAATGCTGTCGATACTGCGTGTCTTTACTTCAACAAAGGCTATATATCCGTCTTTTCGGGCGATTATGTCAATTTCTCCGCCCCTTATGCGGTAATTTCTTTTAAGGATAACGTAACCCCTTTCGGTCAGGTATCCGCATACCGCATCTTCACCGAATTTTCCCGTTTCACTCTTAGTCATCGGCATTTTCGGTTAATTTTTTAAGGAAAGTTTTCCTGTGGACATCGGATATGCCGTATTTTTCGAGCATTTCGTAATGAAGTTTTGTACCATAGCCCTTATGCTGTTCAAAGAGATACTGCGGATATTTTTTCGCCAAATCTTTCATATACCTGTCACGGGAAACTTTTGCGAGGACTGATGCAGCCGCTATTGATGCGGAATGTGCATCGCCCTTTATGACATATTCTGCTTTGCATTTTAATTTCGGGAGTTTGTTCCCGTCAATCAGTGCAAGGTCGGGATTCAGTCCCAGACCCTCAACAGCTCTTTTCATGGCAAGCATTGTCGCCTGCAAGATATTTAACTTGTCTATTTCGGCAACGGAAGCAGTTGCCACGCAGTAAGCCTTTGCTTTTTTCTTAATAACGTCAAAAAGTTCCTCTCTGCGTTTTTCGGAGAGTTTCTTGCTGTCATTGAGATAGTCTATCAAAACACTGTCATCAAGCACGACAGCCGCCGCATAGACATCGCCCGCAAGAGGTCCTCTGCCTGCCTCATCGACACCGCATATCACGGGGTACTGTTTTCTGAGTTCGCTGTCGTAGTCAAAAAGTTCCTTATGTAAAATTATTTTAGCCATTACTGCTCCCCCACTGACGGAAATTCGAGAGTAATTTTTCCGAGTTTTCCGCCCCTGAACTCATCAAGAACGGTTATTGCGGCTCTTTCGGTGTTTATTTCTCCGCCTGAAATTACCATTCCACGTTTTTTTCCGACTTTTTCAAGGAGAATAATTCCCGTGTCATTTTCTTCAATGTCAATTTTGTATCTCTCTTTAAGGGACTGCGGATAATTTTCCGCAAGGAACAAAAGCAGTTTCATGGCAAGCGTTTCTATATCGAGAATGTCATCGCTGACAGCCCCTGTAAAGGCAAGCCTTACGGCTGCGGACTGGTCTTCAAACTTTGGCCACAAAACCCCCGGCATATCGAGGAGTTCGTTGCCGTCAGGAAGCTTTACCCATTGTTTTGTGCGTGTAACTCCGGGTCTGTCCTCAACCTTTGCACGCTTTGAACCTGCAAGACGGTTTATGAGAGAAGATTTCCCCACATTGGGTATACCCACAATCATAAGCCTCACGGGTGCGCCCGTCATACCGCTTTTCTGTCTTTTCTCCATGAGTTCTTTCAGGACGGTATTTTTAAGTGTGGGAATTACTTTATTTATGCCCTTTCCCGATTTGCAGTCAACAGCGAGTGCCGCAAGACCTTTATTTCTGAAATAATTTATCCATGCGGAAGTTGCGCTGCTGTCGGCAAGGTCACATTTATTCAAAAGAATTATTCGTGGTTTGCTTGACAAAAGATTATCAATTTCGGGATTTCTGCTGCTCATCGGAGTTCTTGCGTCTATGATTTCAGCGGCGGCATCGACAAGTTTAAGATTTGCGGCAATTGCACGCCTTGTCTTTGCCATATGCCCGGGAAACCACTGTATAGTTTTCATATCGGTATTTTCCATATTCACCTCATCAGGATTCAAGGAAGCCGAAAGTATTCAAGGGATAGATTCTCATTATTACTTTTCCGCTTATGCTTTCACGGGATACAAAGCCTACATCTGAAAATCTGCTGTCCTTTGAAATCGAACGGTTATCTCCCATTACAAAATAATAATTTTCGGGGACGGTTACGGGATATCTGCCCGTAAATGCTCCGCCGTCTGCGTGGGTAAGTCCGAGTTTCAGGTAATCCTCATCAAGAACTTTTCCGTCAACGCTGACTGTTCCCCTGACAAAATCTATATCGACAGTCTGACCGCCCTCTGCGATTACTCTCTTGACAATATTCTTATGCAGTCCCGAAACTTCAACGACTGAATTTTCGTTGTCGAGGAGATATCCCTGCTGTGCGTTTATTATGACAATATCGCCGTCTGCGGGCTTTCCGAAAAGCGAAACAATCACCCTGTCACCCGGAATAAGAGTATTTTTCATGGATTCGCCCTGTATCGTCACCACATTCAGAATATACGTAAAAATCATCATCACAACGAAAAACGATATTATCAGTGTTTCGGCAAGGTCAAGGGCTGAGTTCAGAAATTTATTTCTTTTCATCAGCGGATTCTTTCCATGTACTTGTAAGTATCTTGAAATCGCTTGTGGGATAATATCTTACAAGGGCTTTTCCGTAAATCTGAGATTCCTTTACAAGTCCGACCCTTGCGGAACGGCTGTCTGTTGAATGTTCCCTGTTGTCGCCCATTACAAAAACATATCCTTCGGGAACGGTTATGGGATACTGACCAGTAAAACCGCCGAGGTCATTTGTCTGAGCCGTTGAAGCCACATAGGGTTCGGGGAGTACCTCTCCGTCAACCGTTACCGTATTGTTTCTTATATCAATGGTCTGACCGCCCGCAGCGATAACTCTTTTTATTATGCACTCATTAAGTGAACTGAGACCGTCGGGTATATAGGGATTTCCTTCACCGTCAAGGAGATAGTTGTCGTTGCAGTCTATAATCAGTATATCGCCGTATTTCGGTTTTCCGTAAACCATGGTCATAAGTATTCTGTCAGAAGACTCCGTACCGTCGGCGAGTACATCGGGGTGCGGATTCAGAGTAGGCTGCATTGAATGACCGACAACGTTCACGGGGTGGAGAAGATACGTAAAAACCATGAACATGACAAAAACCGTAATTATTGCGGATTCTGCTATTTCAAGCAAATCCGAAACAAAGGTCTCGGCTTTTTCGGCTTCCTTTTTTTCTTCCTCGCTTATTTCCTCGGCAGATTTAATTTCCTCTGCCTGTTCTTCGGCGGTATTTTCGTGCAGTTCATTATTTTCTTCCATAACGAATACCTCTCTTTAATCATAATATCAAAAAAGGGACTAAGCGTCCCGAACATACTGAAAAGATTAAGCGAGCCTGCCGAAGAAATCTTCGGCAAACCCGATATATACAGTTTCTTAGCGAATCTGTTCCTTAACCTTAGCAGCCTTACCAACTCTGTCTCTGAGGTAGTAGAGCTTTGCTCTGCGAACCTTACCGTGTCTTACAACTTCAACCTTGTCAACAACAGGTGAATGTACGGGGAATACTCTTTCGATACCGCAGCCGTGAGCAACACGTCTTACTGTGAAAGTTTCGCTTATACCGCCGTGTTTCTTGGCGATAACAGTACCCTCAAAAACCTGGATACGGCTTTTTTCGCCTTCCTTAATCTGAACGTGAACCTTTACGGTGTCACCGACTTCAAACTGGGGAGCGTTTTCCTTCATGCTTGATTCGCTGATAAGTTTTAATGCGTCCATTTTCATTTCCTCCTAAAATTTCCGAACATTCTTGCAAGCCTCGGCAATCAGCATATGCCGTGCATAAAGTGCAGCGGACTGTCCGATTTAATGTCTTTCGGCATTAACCCTCATTCGCCGTTAAGCGAACGGAATTTCAAATGCTTTTATATCATATCACACTTTTAAGCAAAATGCAAGTGTTTTTTGCGGAAAAATATAAAATTAATATATTTAACCTTAATTTCATGATATTCTCACTCAAATTTCACGTTATTTTCGCAGAAAATGCCTGTCCTTGATATATTTTCGGCGGTGAAATTTATTTCCGTGGAATTTCTGAGAGCTTCAATAAACAGATTCGGGTTGAAATTTGTCTGAGTGCCTGCGGGCAGTCTCATAAGAACATTTATTTTCCCGTTGTTGTTTTCGCAGGAAATTATTTTCATATTGGGCTTTATGTCAACAGTTCTTATGCCCTTTTTGGTTTTTTTGTCTATCAATATATTTTCCTGAGAGAGCAATTTCTTAACGTCCGAGAAAAGCCCGTCCGAATTTTCCGAGACAAGGGAAAACGAATATTCAGCCTCCTGTATGGCAGTGATTTTCAGTTTCTGTTCCCATACTCTTACAATACGCATACCTTCGGGCATAACTGCATTTAACCTGTCACGGACTTCATCAAAGGGGATTTCCTCATTTAGATTAAAGTCGAGGATTTCGCAGGAGCTTTCAAATCCCAGCGACAAGGCAAGCGCAAATGCATAATAAGGGTGGGGATTAAATCCCTCCGTATACCATATGGGAAGTCTTGAACGCCTGAAAGTCCTGAGCATACAGCGGTTTAAATCAAGGTGCGAAATATATTTCGCCCTGCCTTTTTTTTCAAATTCAGCTCTTAATCTTATCAAAAACAATCCCTCCCCACTTTTTTATTTACTCCGCAGCCTGAACACCTCAGACGACAATGCGGTGTAGTTACAGCCTTATGAGCCGTTTTGTTTTCCCTTATGAAAAATTCCTTTGAAACAAGATAGTCAAGATGTTCCCACGGGAGAATCTCATCATATTCAAAGCGTCTGTTTGCGTAGAATTTCGGGTCAACTCCGCAGTCCTCAAAAGCCTCAACCCACTTGTCAAATCTGTAATGTTCGCCCCAACTGTCAAATTTACAGCCTTTTTTCCATGCAGTATATATAACGGGGCAAAGCCGTCTGTCGCCCTTTGCGAGAATTACTTCCAGCATACTTACATTAGGGTCATGATAGCTTACCTTTACTTTTTTTGTTTTGACCGAATCAATGAGAAGTTTCTGTTTGCGTTCAATTTCCTCACGGGTATCCTGCGGTTCAAACTGAAACGGTGTAAACGGCTTCGGAACGAAAGTCGCACAGCTTACAGATACCTGTACGCCCTTTCCTTTGGGACGGTTTTCAATGCTGTAAAACAAGTCTATTATTCTCTGGGCAAGTTCTGCGATTCCGACTATATCCTCATCTGTTTCTGTCGGCAAACCCATCATGAAATATAATTTCACGGCTGAATATCCGCCCTCAAAAGCTATACGGCAGGTATTCATAATTTCTTCTTCGGTGACGTTTTTATTTATGACATCACGCAAACGCTGAGTTCCGCCCTCTGCGGCAAAAGTAAGACCTGATTTTCTTACTTTTTTAATTTTTTCAAGCAGAGATTCGGAAAAATTATCAACTCTCAGGGACGGGAGCGATAAATTTACCCTTTCTTTTTCGGTGTAGTCTATAAGCTGTGTAAGCATATTATCTATATCGGAATGGTCACTTGTACTGAGTGACGCAAGGGAAACTTCATCATAGCCCGTATTTTCGCAGAGTGCTTTTGTTTCGGCACATATTACATCGGAAGATTTTTCCCTGAACGGACGATATATAAATCCCGCCTGACAGAAACGACAGCCCCTTATACAGCCACGCAGTACCTCAACAGATACTCTGTCGTGAACTATTTCCGTGAACGGCACTACAAAATTTTTCGGATAATAAACCTTATCCAAATCTTTTATAATTCTCTTTCTCACGACTTTGGGAGCGTTTTCCCTTGTTTCAACGTGGTCAACAGTGCCGTCAGCCTTATATACAAATTCATAGAATCTCGGAACATACACGCCCTCTATCTGACAGGCTTTCCGCAGAAAATCAAGCCTTGATGCTCCTTCTTTCTTCATCTTATTGTATAAATCCATTAATTCGAGGTTTACTTCTTCGCCCTCACCCAGAATGAATATATCAAAGAAATCCGCAAGGGGTTCGGGATTGCAGACACAAGGACCGCCCGCATCAACTATCTGTGTGAGCTTATCCGTGCGGTCTTTTGCGAATATTGGTATTCCTGCCAAATCAAGCATATTCAGAACGTTTGTATATGAAAGTTCATACTGCATTGTAAAGCCTATAAAATCAAAATCTTTTATTGGGTCAAGGCTTTCAAGCGCATAAAGCGGAATATCATTTTCACGCATTATTTCCTCAAAATCGGGACTTGGCGCAAAACATCTCTCGCACCAGTAATTTTCCCTCTCGTTTGTAAGGGAATATAATATCTTCATGCCCAGATGCGACATACCTATATCATATGTATCGGGAAAACAGAACGCAAAGCGCACATCAATTTTAGATTTGTCCTTTGTGATACTGCCGACTTCACCGCCTATATATCTTGACGGTTTCTGAATTTCAAGCAGGTGCTTTTCTATTTTTTCTTTTAACATAAAATTCTCCGTAATTTTTAATACAGTCCGAAAGACCTATTTAATTATAGCATATCTCGGAAATATTTGCAAGCAAAAAATCGGAATATCCAAGTGATATTCCGATTTTTTCCCCTCTCATTTATATTAATGTAAATTCTCGCTGTTAAACCTGTGCGGCAGAAAATCGGACAGCTTATGTTCACCGTCCGAAAGTATTATTATGAAATCATCTCCGCAGAACTCGCTTAAAACCTGTAAACAAGCACCGCAGGGCGGACAGGGATTGGAAAAATCATCATTCGGACTGCCTGCAATTGCGATAGCTTTAAAATTTTTTTCGCCCTGCGAAACAGCCTTGAAAACCGCTGTTCTTTCCGCACACATTGTAAGCGAATACGAGGCATTTTCTATATTGCAGCCCGTATAAATGTTTCCGCTTTCCGTGAGAAGTGCCGCCCCGACTTTGAACTTTGAATAAGGACTGTAAGAATTTGCGCTTGCCTCAACAGCCTTTCCGAATAGTTCATTACTGTTCATAACATCACCTGTTTCATATATTAATTAATTATACTTAATGCCCATAAATTCTTTTTCCGAACTTTTGTCATGCTTGAAATATATTATAAGGAAATCAATCAAGGCACAAGCCGCAGGGAATGAAAGATGCCATACAGCCGAATAATTGAATGATTCACCTTTGCAGAGGGCTGAAACCCAGTCGGTAAAAATAAATAAAGCCATTGTCGTAACAAAACTAAAAATTGCATAAATCGAAGATTTTTTTAATCTATCAGTCATTTTTATTTCCTCCTAATATTTTTTTCATTAAAGCTGACAAATCTGATAACCACCTGAAAATCCGCCCCTTGTGGGTGTCTTTTCATTGGGAGATGTCATAAAGGGAAGTCTCTGTGCTGTTGCTTTTTCAGAACCGCCTGTTCTCATGGGGAGATTCTTTACAACTGCACCGCCGTTTGTCTTGTTGAAAGTTTTTCTTTCAAGAGAAGAAATTTTAGCTGTATCTTCTGCTTTGATTGCATTTGCGGTATCCTCATCGGAAACCTCAATGGTAATGCTTCTGCCTGTTTTAATTTCGGGGAGGTCCGTACCCTTTTTAAGTGTATATCCTGCTCCGAATGTGAGTGTAAGTACAGCCATAGCTGCGATAGCCTTTTTAAACATTTTTAATTCCTCCAAAACATTTTTTTCAATTCATTTTATTAAAGTGCGGATTTTTCTGCGTTTTTCTTACCGAAAACCATAAGGAAGTTTGCAAAGCTTTCAACTGCAAAGTATGCAAATGAGATATCCATGCAAGCCTTTACATCGTTCATATCATAGCTGAAACCCGTGTGGAACATCAGCTTTGATGTTGCCAGGCAAACCAGCGGATAAACCACCATGATTATCAGAAAGAATACTGCTGTCCTTAAAATTGATTTTTTTGTTAACTCAAACATTTTAATTTCCTCCAAAACATTTTTTTCTTTTTTCATTTTTTTCATTTAACGTCTTTCAACGTTCTGTCTATATATTCGTTCAGACAGCCAAAAAAGGGACAAGGATTTCAAAAAAATTTCAAGAAAATTATAATTAATATTGTTTAATTTACTAAATTTTCTCACAGAATTTCTATAAACGGGCGGCTCCCCCATTATAAAAAAAGGGACGGTCAAACCGTCCCTAAGTCATAAAACATATCTGTAAAGGAAAAAGTAAGGAATTGTAAACATAATGAAGAATTTTTTTATTTATCCATAAACCACAGCCTTTCATTTTTTTCATTTACGTCTTTCAACGTTCTGTTTATATATTCGTTCTGACATTCGGAAAAGGGACAAGGATTTTAAAAAAATTTCAAAAAAATTTTTTGAAAACAAAAAGGCGGAATATTTCCGCCCTTTTGATTATTTATTAAGCTTTGACTTTGCTTTTGCCGTGAACTTTTCACCGTATACAAGAAAACGCTTATGTATTCCCTCACCTATCAGGCAGGATTCATCGTAGGCTTTCACTTCAAAAGTAAACTCTCTGCCGCTGAATGATTCAAGCTTTGCCTCTGCACGGACAGTCATTCCCTCAGGAGTTGCGGAGAGGTGCTTTATTGAAAGTTCCGTTCCCACGGTTGTTTCATCATCTTCAAGATAATCCGCAATACATTCGCAGGCGGCACTCTCCATAAGCGCAACCATTGACGGAGTTGCATATACATCAAGGTTTCCGCTTCCGATTGATGACGCAAGTTTATCTTTGAGTACAGCCGTTTCAGCCGCTCCCATTATGCCTGTTGCAATAGTTTTCATATCAGTTCTCCTTACTTGTTTCAAGAATTTCTTCGGGTATGGGACAGGGTGACATTACATCTCCGACAACTCTGTCATATGTAAGAACATCAAGTTCTTCGTTATTTGGTGTGCTGCTGTCGTAGTCACTCGAATATACGGGGATTTCTTCCATAAAGTTCATCATTTTTTCAATAAATGCATCGTGCGGGGCATCTATTATATTGAAGATAACATAGGGCATATAGAAGAATGAAACTTCATTTTCGGGTACGCTTGAATAATCCGCACCGTAATTGCTCCACAGGAAATATTTCTGTTCGTAAAGCACACCGCAGTTTTCTCCCGTGAGATTAAGCTGATTGTATACGCTTGTTTCTCCTCTCAGTGACGGGAAATGGTCGCCAACGAAAAATACAAGTGTCGGCTCGTCAATTTTTTCAAGTTCGTCAAGAAAAACTGCAAGCCCTTCGTTTGTGTGCTGAATCCATTGAAGATAATTTCCGAACTCGTCTGTCGGGTCTTCGCCCTGGTCATAGGGCTGGTGATTCTGCATTGTTGTTGTATGGACGTAAAGCGGTTTATCCGTAGTTTTCACCAAATCAAGAAGCTGGTTGTATACCGTGCTGTCGTCAACATATGTTCCGAAATGCTCAACAGGTACAGTGAAATCGCTTTCACCTGACTGGTCGTTGTGGAATATCATCTTGTCAAATCCGAACTGTCCGTAAATTCTTGACCTGCTGTAAAATGAACTCTGGAAAGAGTGTACATATGCTGTTGAATATCCCCAGCTTTTATAATATTGTGCAAGTGCGGGCTGTTCACGGTCTGCAAGGGAACGCTGAGGCATATTCGGAGTATTTATTCCCCTTACGGGCAGACCGAAAAGAAGTTCAAATTCCGAACGGACTGTCCAGCTTGCATAAGTGGGAGTTATCGTCACACCGCCGTGACCTTCTTCTGCTGCCTTGTCAAATTCGGCATAGACCGACTCATCTATATCAAGCCGGTCAAACGCCCTGAAATCGGCATAGGATTCGCTCATAATCACGATAACGTTGGGCTTTTTTCCGCCGTTGAAATCTTCTGTTTTGTCTATGTCAACATCTGTTATCCCGTCAACGTATTCCTCATTGTAATTTTCTGGTTCTACAAGTCTGTTTGCGAAATTTTCCGATGCCGTTTCAACTATAAAGGCAAGAAAACTGTTGCTGTCAAATTTTTCATTTAAAAGAAAAGCATTTGTCGCCGCTGTTGTGTCAACTTTGAAGAAATTATATACAGGCATATAAAATGACGGAAGAACTACAATTCCCGCTGAGGGTACTGCACAGCACAAAGCCGTTATCAGACGCTTTGCGGGTGAAAGTTTCGGAAGTTTCGGGTTGAAATAAAATACCAATGCCATGAAAAGTATTACAATAAGGCAGTATATTATAAGTCTCGGCGTTATTTTTATGTATGCGAATGATTTCAGACTTTTCACGCTTCTGAAAAGTTTCATATCGGAAAGTATAAGGTGATTTCCGTTAGTGCCGTACTTGAAAAGTTCCGTTATACTCAGAGCCATATATATAAAACTCTGGACGGCTGTTGCTATCCATGCCCTGTGGATAATCGCCCACAGGAATATAAATACAACTGCGGCAACTATCACATCAAAAATTACTATGGTCGGTCTTTCTGCGACAAATCCCAGAAACGCCCCTACTTTTTTGAACTGGTTTATCTCCGCCATTGAACTTATGAAGAACGGAAAGAAAAGAACAAGAAACATATTCAGTCTGCTGTACTTTTCCGAGTTTTCATTTCGTTTTTCCTGAAAATCTTTTATCAGGCGGAATTTTGACACTGTTTTTTCTGCCATATTATCAACTCCTGTTAAAGTTCATCATAGATATAATATATCATAACGAAAGAAAAGATTCAAGAAGTGAAAATGCAAAATCACCAAACTTTCATCAATTTCGGCGGTTTGGTAAAAGTGTACTGAAAAGCAGTCACAAATTTATGCATATTGCCTGATTATTTTTTTAGCCAGCCTTTTTCGGCTGCATCATCTATTACCTGCCTCATTAAATCGCCTATACTGTCGGAAACCTCAAAATACCCTGTATTTCTTGCAATTACCTGTTCTTTTTTTATGCCGTGTTCAGTCCATGCCCTGCCGTTCTTTGTATAATTTTAAAGCATGGGCTGTATGCGGTCAAGCAGAGCGGCAAATTTTGCATCATCTGTCTGACAGTCCTCAAATTCACGCCAGAGCGAATAAAATTCTTCTCTCTGGTCATCGGGCAAAATCCCGAATATGCGCTGTGCGGCTTTTTCCTCACGTTCGGCTTTTGACTTGTAACCCTCCGTATCGTAACAGTAAGTATCTCCTGCATCTATTTCGACAACATCATGAACAAGCACCATTTTCATTACATGAAGCACGTCAACGGGCTTATTTGAATATTCCGCAAGGAGAAAAGCCATTACCGCAAGATGCCAGCTATGTTCCGAATCGTTTTCTTTCCTGTCCTCATTGAGAACATATGACTGTCTGTAAATATTTTTCAGCTTGTCAAGTTCAAGCATGAATTTTATCTGTTTTTCAAGACGTTCGCTTATGTCCATTTCAATCACCTACTCATTAAATTACCATTCCGCCGTTTACGGCGAGTACCTGTCCCGTTATGTATTCCGCTGACGCAAGAAACGAAACAGAATCCGCTATATGTTCGGGCTTTCCGAAAATTCCGAGCGGAATATCTTCAAGGATAAGCTTTAAATCTTCCTCCGAAAATCTGTTGTTCATTTCGGTCATGATAAATCCCGGAGCTACACAGTTTACTCTTATGCCCGAAGGGGCTGTTTCCTTTGCAAGAGCCTTTGTAAAGCCTATAACTCCCGCCTTTGATGCGGAATAATCCACTTCGCAGGACGCTCCGCACTGTCCCCACATTGAAGAAATATTTATTATACAGCCTGATTTTCTTCTTATCATTTCCGTTAAAAATACCCTTGAACAGTTAAGCGTACCCATAAGATTTACCCTGAATATTTCGTCTGCCTTTTCATCGGATATTTTGTCAAATAAATTAATCTCCGAAATGCCCGCATTATTCACAAGCAAGTCAATATTTTTAATATCCTCCGAAATTTTGCGGACTGCGGATATGTCCGAAACATCAAAACCGACAGCCTGTCCGCAGATTTCCTCTGCGATTTTTTCGGCTTTTTCCCTTGATTTTGAATAATTGACATATACAAAATATCCGTCCTCCGCAAGCCGTCTGCAAACCGCCTGACCTATACCGCCTGCTCCGCCCGTGACAAGTGCTTTCTTCATAAACATCACCACTTATATTATAGCACAAAAAATTTTATTTTTCCAGTCCTATTGACAAATTTTTTGTGATATGCTAAAATAATATATATTTTTGGGAGGGGTTTATATGTTTAAAAAATTAACAGCATTCGTTATGGCTTTGTGCGTTATCGGAGGAACTGCTGTTTATATGCCTGAAAATCCCCCAAGTATAATAATGGCAAGTGCATAAGAAGAATACACAGTAGTTACAGTTGTGACTTCACTTCCTGTCTAATGGAGGATTAATATGAATCAGGAAAAAATTAACAGAATTAACGAACTCGCAAGAAAATCAAAAGCCGAGGGTCTCACCCCCGAAGAAAAAGCAGAACAGACCGCTTTAAGAAACGAATACAGGCGTTCCGTTACGGGAAATCTTGCCGCACAGCTTGAACACACCTACATTATGACCCCTGACGGAAAAATGCACAAGGCAGGTCAGAAAAGCTGATAAAAAAACTCTCCGCAAAACGGAGAGCTTTTTTAATTTAAAACATAAAATCCTACGGCGAGATATGCCGCAAATATACTCCATAAGAGATAGGGAATATTCACCCGTGAGGCGGTCTTGTTTACTTTCCCGAAAATTATAATCATAGCCGCAACAGCTATAACAAGCAGTACAGCAACCGCCGCCGCAGGCAGTAAGGCTCTGAACCTGAAAAATACTATGCTCCATGAAAAATTTATGAAAAGCTGGGTAATATATATTATCAGGGCATTTTTTCTCTGCGGACTTTCCGAAAAATATACAAGATATGCCGAAAAGCCCATTACTGCATAGAGTACCGCCCACACCACAGGAAATACCGCTGACGGCGGAGCAAATGCAGGCTGTACAAGCTGTGAGTAATATTCGCTGTATCCGCCTGAAATCAGCGCAGACAATGCCCCGACAAGCTCCGTTCCGACAATTGATATAATTAATTCCGTCCATTTTATTTTCTTCATAAAAACACCCCTTTCGGTAAATTATATGAAGAAAATATTTTTTTATTCTTATTTCTTTTTTGCTCCGGAATAAATATAGAAAAATCCCCATATAAGACCCATTATTCCGCCTGCGATATGACCGAACTGCGAAACATTGTCATTTGCGAAAATTCCGTTCACTATTTCGTTTCCGAGGTAGAAAATCACGACAAGTATAAGTGTAAGGGGAATTTTTCCCTTTTCAAAATTTGTAAAGGCACTTAATATTATCATGAGAAATACTATTCCGCTTGCGCCGAGTATTCCCGTATGGAAAAGCAGACAGTTAAGCACTCCGCTTATTATTGATGTTGAGAAAATCATAAGGAGCAGGTTTTTACTGCCGTATTTTTCCTCCGCAACAGGTCCTACAAGCAGTAAAAGCGTCATATTACCCGTGAGATGTTCAAGTCCGCTGTGTGCGAATATGTATGTAACAAGCTGAAAACTGAAAGCTTTTCTCAGTGCAAGGAAATTGCTCACCGAGCTTTTGGTTAAAACATCAAGCAGATAAACAACAGCGCATATTATTACAAATGAAAGTATAACAGGCGAATTATAGCTTATTCTTTTCTTTATGACATTCATTTAATCACCCTATTTCAATTTTTATTGTCTTTTCAAGTTCGATTGAATACAGGCAAAGTTCCTTTACTTTTCTGCCCGTAGTCACTTCAACGGCACTCTTGTAAAGCTTTAACTGCGGAGTATAGCGTTTTCTGAGAGTGTCAGCAGAAGCCCCCCTGTCGGATTTGTAGTCAACGATAACGATTCCGTCATCTTCCTCAAACATAAGGTCAATGATACCTTTTATCATTCCGTCTGATTTTCTGAGTTTTTCCATGAGTTCGTTTTCTATGTCAAGCTGTGCAACGGCTACCATGAATTTTTTTTCACGTTCGTAAAAACTTGCCGAAACAAGCCTCTTGTATATATTGCTCCTGAAAAATGCGCTTATTTTCCTTATGTTTATTGAATCCGCCTGAACTTTTGAAATATAGCCGAGTGAATGTATGCGTGCCACTTCATCGGCAGGAGAATTTTTTGCGTTTTCAAAATCGCAGTATTGAAGAAAAGTATGTATTGCCGTACCTCTCTCCGCACCTGTAAGCTTTGATTTTCCCTGCAAGAAATTCGGTCGGCGCAGACTGAAATCAAAGGTTTCATTTTCCGAAAATTTATGCGATATCTGCGTAACGCTGAGTTTTGCGGGCATTTTCGACAGCGTGTCGTCATATGAAGTGTTTATTATATCTTTAAGTTCCTCATACACGGAATCATCGGGCATAATCAATTCTTCCTCATCAGATTCGGATTCCTCCGCAGAAGAAATCACATCATAAAATTCATACTCGAAAATATCGCCGTTTTCCTTAAAATCAGCGTTGTAATAATTAATGTCAAGTTCCTTTGATATCTCATCAAATGAAGAATGTATCATAAGACAAGACCATATCCAGTCGGAATAGCTTAACGCAGAATTTATATTGTTCTTTATGCTTCCCATATTTGTCATAAAGGAATCCGTAAGCTTTTCAAGGCGTTTCAGTGACTTTGTTCCGCATTTAAGATTTATGAAAAGTTTCTGCTTTGTCCTTGTAAGCGCAACATAAAGCAGACGCATTTCCTCGCTTACGGTTTCACGCCTTTTTTCCTCGTCAAGCATAACTTTCTGGAATGTTTTGTATCTTCTCATAAGTTTCTTGTCGCAGAGGATATAACCTATTCTGCCATCAGGCGAACAAGCCGCAATATCATTGTCAAACCTGAATTTCGCAGAAGTTTCCGCAAGAAATACAAACGGGTATTCAAGACCTTTTGATGCGTGAATTGTCTGAACCGTTACATAATCACCTGACGGTGCGGAAGATTTCATCTGTTCGGCATCTTTTTTATTTTTGATTATTCTGTCTATATGGCGGAGGAATCCTCCGAGTCCGCCGCTGCCGTCCGCAGAAGAATTTTCCTCATAGTTTTTTGCATATTGTATAAGCGAACGCAGATTTGCACGTTTTTTGTCGCCGTCACTGTAAAGCTGCATAACCGAAATAAAGTCAGTAGAATCATATATCTCGCCTATAAGCTCGCCTATAGTCATTGTTACAGAGTCAAGTCTGAATGCATCTATAGACTCAAGAAAATCCATACATCTTTCACGAAGGAACATATCATCACATTCAGGATATTCACCGTCTGCGATCCCTCTGATTATCGGGAAAAGTGCTTTTTTCTTGTCATACGACCGTATTACAGCTATATCCTCTATACTGAACATATACATAGGCGAAGTCATAAC
>JAFYFU010000112.1 GCA_017543595.1 Ruminococcus sp.
CTAAGCCTTGAACAACTGCCCGATATACCGTCAGATGAAATTCTCGAAGAAAAAGAATCTGTATTTGACATACTTTCAGACAAGGAAATGAAACTGATAAAATCTTATTACCTTGATTGTGACAAAACTGAACTTGCCAATGAAAATAATCTCACAATGAACGGTTTATATCTTAAAATTCACCGCATAAGAAAGAAAATATCGGACAAGTTAAACAAAAATAAATAGTAAAATTTGGCTATTCATACGAAAATAAATTTAAAATGAAAGAAATTAACCTTTTTTCAGTGTATATATGCAAAGGGGAATCATTATGAAAAATAATAACCTTTTAGAAAAAATACAGGCTGACAGGGATTTTGAAAAAAATGCAGCCGCCGAAGTAAGAGCCGAAATTGACAGGGAAATGAAAAAAACTGCCCGAAAAAGAAATTATGACAGAATAGCGGCTCTTTCAGCAGAGTATAATGAGCTTATCGGAGCGCAGGAAGATGCTCCGCATCAGGAACAGGAGGCGATAGAGAAAATATTGTCGTTGACAACACAATGTCAGGAAACGACACAAAAATCAAAAGCAAATATCAGGCTTCACCGCAGAATTGTCGCAGCCGCTGCGAGTGTCATTGTCCTTTTGGGCGCAAGTTCTGTGTATCATCTCAGCAGTGTACAGCATGAATTTTCGGAAGTTACAGAATCTGTTGTTGAAGTTACAGAGTCCGTTGTTACAGATAATGAAGATATACAGAAAATAGATATTCCGACTTCTGCGGGCGACCCGTACGGAATAATTACAGAATGTTCAAAATATGGTATTTATCCCGAAACACCATATTATTTGCCCGAGGGATTCACACTGACAAACCTTGTAAGCAATACAGACGACTTGTCAAGTTCGGTAATATTTGAATTTACAAAAGGAAGTCAGATTATATCTCTTACATACACGTTTCACCGTGAACTGCTTGGACAAATGGTCATAACAAACAGTCAGTATACAATAAACGGCGTTCCTGCCGCCATAACAAAAAAAGATAATCAATTTACTCTTGCATATGAAAAAAATAATACAAATCTGCGACTTTTTGCCGAAAATGTAGACTATTCCGAGTGTGACAAAATAACAGAATCTATAAAATAATACTGTTTACACAAAAAATCAAGTCTTAAAAAATATAACTTTGTTTATTCATACGAAATTTTAAAGAAAAGAGTGTTTTTATGTATAAAAAATTTATATCTTTAATTACTGCATTTATTTTAACATTTTCAGCTTGTCCTTCCGTGGCTCAGGCGGAAGAAACTCAGAACCCCGATTTGAAAGCCTTAGCCTCGTCTCTCGGAGCAGATACGGACTGCTTTAATTTCCGAAATTATACTGCTGAAACAGTTGATAATGAAATTCAGGTGGAGTTTGGCAGAAAACAGTCTTTAATAGACGCATATTTTCACCCGCAAATAAATCCTGTTGTGTTTGCAAAAGCACTTGCAGGGCTTTGCAGCGGCATTTCAACCCTTGAAATACTTGCACATAACGGCATTATTTCGCCCTCGGATATTCAGGAAGGGGCTGAGAGCCTGCACGATATAGAGCTTGATTCCTCCGTGAATGACATTATCTGTTATTATCAGTTTATGCAGACACGAATTAAGCAAAACTTTTATCTTGACTATTATCACTGCAACAAGTCCGAAGAACAAAAAGTCAGGGATATTATAGAACAGGGCAAAAAAGCACTTGAAACAGGGAAATATTTTTATATAGCCCTTAATCTGCAAAAAAGCGGTCATGCAATGGTCGGAATTGGCATTGCTGACGGGTCATGGACTTTTAATGAAAAGGAATATGACAAATGCATATTAACACTTGACAGCAATTCAGATGTTGGATTCAATGAAAAATGCTGTATTTACATCAATACTCAGGATAATACTTATTGTGTCCCTGCATACGAAAAAGCAAGTATAAGGGGAATTATCGCCGATGACACGCTTCTGAACTATAAAGGGCTTATTAATCCATGTGACAATGCTGAAACTGATGCAAGTGACATAATGAGACTGAATATCAATAATGACACTTATGATTATGATTTAACAATAGGCTCAGAAGATTCAGAAAAAACTTACAGTATGACACCGTCTTTGAATTCCATATTTACTGACAATGATTTTTATATGACAGTACCGGAAAAACGAGTCTGGTATGTCAAAGGTGACAGAATTAAATTTAATGTTACAGGCTCTTCAACTGATACATTTGATGCAAATACAATATGTTACCTTACCTTGACAACAGAGACAGGACACTATACAGCAGGTTACAACGGCAATTTTTCAGCGGAAATAAGACCAAACTATGCCGAAGTTACAGGAAATACGCTTGATTTTAATCTTACTTTAATGGAAGAAAACGGACTATACAACAGTTCTCCTTTCCGTGAGTTCGGAATGGTAGGCAATGTTTTCAGCGATACTCCCGCAACTGTTTCCATGGCTGAGCGTGATGACGGCATACTTGTCAAATCAGATGCTCCTTTCTGTGCAGAAATGTTTTGGACAGCTCCTGTATTGCAGGAAAACGGAACAACTTCTTTCAATGATAATGCCGTTAATAAAGGAATGGAAATCCTGTCTGTTTCTGATATTCTTATGAGATATGACGAAAATTCAGATGATATCAAGGTCTATATTGACCAGAATAACAATAATGACTTTGAAACAGAGATTCAGAATGGCGATACAGACTGCAACGGAAAACTTGACGCATCAGATGCCTCCGAGATACTTTCCAATTATGCTAAAATATCTGTAACTCCCGATTTGCCGTATTTTTACATAAATAAATTTGCAGATTATGATAACAACGGCTCTGTAAATGCTGCCGATGCTTCATCTGTCCTTGCTGAATACGCAAAATCAGCAACCAAATAAATTTTTTTCCATAAAAAAACAGTGTGCCATTATGACACACTGTTTTATTTATATGTTCATATATCCAAAAAACCACTTTACAACCTGCGGAAAAAGTGTTAAAATAAAAGAAAAAGGGAAGTGATACCCATGAAAGACGATTTTATCATGTCTCCGAAAGTGGATTTTGCTTTCAAGGAGATGATGTACAATGAAACAGTCAGAAAAGGCTTTTTAAGTGCCGTTCTCAACATTAGGGACACGGAAATTAAATCAGTGGTAATGCTCAACACAAACCTCACAAAAGTCCATAAGGACGAAAAACAGGGAATACTTGATGTAAGGCTGACCATGAACGACAACACGGAGATTGACATTGAAATGCAGGTGTGCAGTATGAACAACATGGGCGGAACGCAGTGTTTTCTATGTTTCAAAGATGATTGCCGAGCAGACCAACATCAATAAGATGTATTCAAACATGAAGAAATGCATAAATATCAGCATTTTGAACTTTAATTTTACTGACAAGACAAAAAGATTTAACACGGTTTACCACATATCCGAGGACAAGGAACACTTCAAATATACCGATATAGCAGAATGGCACGTTGTAGAACTCCCGAAACTCCCCGAAGTTTCGGACGGTACGGAAATTTACTACTGGGCAAAGTTTATAAAATCCGAGAAAAGGGAGGATTTTGAAATGCTTGCTAAGAAAAATAACTATCTGAAAGAAGCCTACAAACAGCTTGAC
>JAFYFU010000113.1 GCA_017543595.1 Ruminococcus sp.
CCGAAAATCTTGCCGAAAAGACCGGGGTCGTCCTTAATTTCGTCAATATCGAACTTATCCATAACCTTTGCAAGCTCATTGAGCATAGTGCTTGTTGCGGTAAGCTGTGACATATCCATACTGTTGAGGACTGTATCGGAAGCTCTTGAAATAGCCTCTGCGGTTTCAGCACCGAAAGTAACGATTGACTCCATATTGTCAACTTCTATCTGGCTTGTGAGTGCATCTACTTCGGGGGAACGGCTGAGGGTTCTCTCCATCTGCTGAGTATCGGCAACGATATCATATTTCTGTGACGGAGATTCTTCAATAACTTCGGCGGTTACTGTCTGAGTAGCTGTGGTTGTTTCGGCAGTTTCAGCCTGACGGTTTGGTTTCTTGAAATCAATTCCCATTGTTAATTACCTCTCTTAAATATTTTATTAAAGCTGCTGAGGCGAGCACCGAGCGAATTTGGATTCAGGTTGGGAATCCTCATATCATACTTATACTCACCTATCTGGTGTTCTTCAACATTGTTTACAAGGAGATGCTCCTCAAAGCACTGATAGCCCGTAGGTACGAAAAACAGAATATCAAAGCCGACAAGATTGAAGAACGAAAAATATATTGCATCTTCGGGTGAAAGAATTGACCTGCTTGTAACTATGTAGATTATTTTCGGGTTGACTTTGGTGAAGTCGAAATTCTGTATCAGCCGAAGAGACATTTCATCAAGGTTAAGAATGGTTGCAACTACGTCATATTCCATTCCGTTTGTAAACATACCCTTTATGGGCTTTCTGTCAAGAAGAAGCTGTAATTTGTCAAGAATATAATCCTGAACGGATTCACGCAGGAATTTGTACGGATATAATTTATGTTCCTTTATTTTCTGTCTTTGGAGTTTTCCGTTCTGCAAAAATCCTGCCGCAAACTGTTTCATGGGGTTTGCAAAACCTCTCGGTATTCTGGGAAGTTTTGTTATAAGGATAGTATTTTCGTTGTTTATCAGACGTCTTATGCCGTTCCAGTATGCACTTACATCGCCGTTCTTGACACCTGAAACTTTTGCGAAAATAACGGGCATATTGACGGTATCTCCGACAACATCGAAACTCGGTCTGAAAGACAAATCCTTATCCCACAGGATTTCAATTTCCTCATACATGGTATGCAGGAGAATTGTATTAGCCTTGCTGTACTGCCTGTCACGGTACATACCCGTATCTGTATACATCATGGAATCGAGTTCACGTTCCGCATGATATGCGGCAGTACCTACTCTCATGACGGTGTTTTCATCGGGGAAAGCCTCCATGACAAGGGATTCCTCATAGGTTTTTGTATAGAGATTATCCGCATCAAAGGAACAGATGTTGTTAAGATTCGGATTCAGTATAACCACATCAACGGGGAGATTTGAGAGAAAATGACAGAACATGGCTGTATTTTCGTTCATATCGGGATTAAAGATTATAAAGCAGGAAATTTCCTGCGGTTTGTAGTTCTTGAAAAGTTCAAACTTATACCTGTCGAACCAACAAAGCAGAAAAACGGCTTTTGTGGTCAGCTTGCTGAGGTTTGAATTTTCCCTGCGTGACTCAGCAATCATTGTATCAATGAAAGCTTTTCTTATGAGTTTTTGCAGTTCGGGGTCTGTAACACCTGAAAATTTCGGTGCAAAATCCAGAATAAGCTGGTCATTTTTCTGATAGTTTTTCCTCTGAACATGGTTTACTTCTTCGGGAGTAGGCTGAGGAAGTTCACCACTGACAACGGTTATACGGCGACCGCTGTTTTTTATTTCCGAATAAAGCCTGAAAAGTTCATTCGGATAGGTCAGTTTATCTTCCGTGCCGTTCACAAGGAAAAAGCAGTTGTAAAAGAATTTGCTGTCAGTTCCCCTCTGGGTTACTGCCGTACGCATATCGTCAAAAACCTTGCCTGTTACCCATGCATTTGTGCAGGGGGCTGTATCGGGGGCAGGTCCGTAAAGTCTCTGAACCATCATATTTTCCTGAATTTCGACTCTTAAATTTTTCAGGCTGAAATCCTGCGGAAAGGGCTTCATATCCGACTGAACAAAATCAAAGGAATATGAAGAAGTCGGGTCAGTGGTTTTGTACTGTGCATCTCCGCTGTATTGCAGGAGGAGTATATCACAGCCCGCAGACGCAAGCATATTGAGCAGAAGAAGCTCATATATGCTGACATAACCCTCATAGAGTATTTTCGGCATTTGTTCCTCGCCGAGCCTGTTTACGATTCTCTCGAATTTATAATACAGCCAGCACATAAATTTTATGTAGGCATTTTTGAGCATATTCTCATTTTTGCCCTTGTTTTTAAGGCTGACAAGAGTATCGTAAATGGCATTTGAAACATTTTCGCACTGTGACATACTCATACGGGGAAGCCACTTGTTTAATTTTGAATAGATAAAATTTTTGTCAAGTCTGAAATCAGCCCCAAGCATTTCGTTATAATATTTAAGATTATTATTGTCGGGGGGCTTGATATTTCCTTCAATTATAACGCCTGAAACTCTTGCGGATTCGTGGTATTTAAGGACAAAATCATGCACCTGACGGTTATAGCCGTTTATACGGCAGAAATAGGCACATTTCGGAGTTCTTCTTCCCAAGTCCGTGAAATAGTCGTCAAGCCTCTGAATTTTTGCTATGTTAAGCATAATCAACACACCTTAAAGCATTTCTGAATTATCAAAAAACGTATGCTGTATGCAAAGATAATTTACAGCATATATTAATTATAGCATTTCCATAAAAAAATTACAAGCAAAAAAAGCACAATACACACAATCATCGGCTTTTTTGTAGATATTCACAAAACAGAATAGTTTTGTATAGTTATAATACACAAAAAAATTATTATATTGGAGTGGTATTAATGAACATACAAGTAAAAAGTTTCGCAGCGGTTAATAATTCAAAGAATGAATTTATTTCCTTTGACGAAAAAACAAGGGAAAACATAAAAATTAAAATATCTTATAATCTCTCGGAAATTCTGTCGGAAATTTTTTCATCGGACAGAGATATCTGCAAATTATTTTCCGAACGCACTTGAAATCATACAGCTTTTGTGATATAATATAGACTATAACAAGGCATATTGAAAAGGAGGGATATCTTGGGATTTAACATACCAATGAGAACAAAAAGTGCGCTGAATACAAACTCTCTCGCAGGCACATACGGCACTCAGAACCCTGCAAATATAAAACCTGCGGTAAATTCGGGAAATCTTGAATCGCTCAACAGAAGAAGCCAATCAAATAACAATCAGTCAAACAGTTACAATAATCAGCCGCAAAATAACAATCGTTCGGGCGGTTACAACAATCAACCGCAGAATAATAATCGTTCGGGCAGTTACAACAATCAACAGCAGAATAATAATCGTTCGGGCAGTTACACCAATCAACCGCAGAATAATTATCAATCAAACAATTATAACAATCAGCCGCAGAACGTTCAGCCCGCAGTACCGAAAAAACCTGCTCCCCACCGCAAAGGCAACGGAATGAATATTCTTAAAGGTCAGAAAATAAATATTCCCGTGAACAAAATAAAAGTCGGTGTCGGCTGGAATATGCAGGATTCAAGATGTCAGCTTGATTCTTCCGCCTTTATGCTTGGGGCAAACAACAAAGTCCCCTCGGAGGACTGGTTTATTTTCTACGGTCAGCCCGCAAGCCCCGAACAAAGCATAAAATATTATCTCTATGAGGACAACCCCTCACTGAATGATGATGCGGAACTTGATATTGATTTATCGAGAGTTGACCAAAATATTCAGAAAATCGTCATATCGGTGACTATCTATGAAGCCTTTGCACAGAGACTTCATTTCGGAATGGTAAAAAATTTATACGCAACAATAGTAAACGACACGAACAATCAGGAAATCGCAAGATTTGAACTTACCGAATGTTACCCCAATGTAACAGCCATGATAATAGGCGAACTTTACAGATACAAGGGTAGCTGGAAATTCAATGCGGTAGGTTCGGGATACAACAAAGACCTCGCAGGATTCTGCGGAATCTACGGCGTTGCACTTGAATAATCGAAAAGGAGAAATTATGGTAAGATTTGAAACTTTAAACGAACTCTGCCTCATGGTTACTGCAAACGCAGGCGACTGCATTTTCACAAAGGCAGGCGCATTTATCGGCGGTGAGAGTTACGGAGGAAAAAATTACAGCTTCACAAAAGTCATGCTCGGACCTCAGCAGAGTTTCGGACAGGCATTGATAGGACATATTGCAAGGCGTGTGACAGGCGAAAACCTCCCCCTTATGAAAGTTGATTTTCAGGGACAGAGCGTTACATATTACGCAAACAACCAGCAGCACGTTGTTGTCTGCCAGCTTGCACACGGAGAAGTTATGTCCGTTGAAAGCGAAAATATCCTTGCATTTACGCAGGACTGCAAATATGATATAAGATTTATGGAGCAGGGTGTTATCTCACAAAAGGGCATAGCAACTTCAACTCTCACGGGACAGGGAAACAATGCCTTTGTTGCGGTTCTGACTGACGGAAACCCGATAGTTCTGAGCAATATGCAAAATTCCTCAACAATAACCGCAGACCCCGATGCCGCTGTATGCTGGATAGGTGCAGACCCCTCAATAAAAACTGATTTGAACTGGAGAAACCTTATAGGTCAGAGTTCGGGAGAATCCTATATGTTTGAATGGAACGGAAATCAGCCCGTAAGCGTAATAATACAGCCGATGGAAAGAATTTCGGGACTTGATGTTTCAATGGACGGAAGAAGCACGGGAAGCAGACCGTCATCACAAAGAAGAAATTATTGACAAAATCAGAGGTGATTGAATGAATATTGCCGTTTACCTGATTTTAAGCTATTTAGTGGGCAATATCAACCCTGCATATATAATATCCAAAATAAAGGGATTTGACATAAGACAGAAAGGCACAGGCAACGCAGGCGCATCAAATATCGCTGTTGAGTACGGAAAAAAAGCAGGCGTTTTAACAGCCCTCTTTGATATATTCAAAGCCTTTGCAGTAACTTTTATTGCCGTGAAAATATTTCCCGATATGCGTGAAATGGGAATATTTGCGGGTTCAGCCTGTATACTGGGGCATATATTCCCCGTGTTCATGGGATTCAGGGGCGGAAAGGGACTTGCAAGCCTCGGCGGAATGATACTTGCATACAATCCGCTGATATTTCTGATACTTATTCTGCTGGAATTAATTATAGTTTTAATTTTTGACTATATAGCCCTTGTCGCACCTACGGGTTCAATTGCATTTACTTTGGTTTATGCCTTTGTTTACGGCGATATAAAGGGAATTATCGTGCTGTCTGCAATTGCCCTTATAATGTTCGTAAAGCACATACCCAATTTTAAAAGAATTAAAGAAAAAACAGAAAAGCACGTAAGCATTATGTGGAAAAAGAACAAGTAACAAAAGCCCGTTCAAAAAAATGAACGGGCAGTTTTTTATAATTTAATTTTTATGCTGCTGTTTCCCTGATGGTCTTTTGTTACTGAAATCTGGTGTTCTATGCGGTTTTTGAGTTCCGAAACATGGGAAATTATACCGACAAGCTTTTCTCCTTCGGAAAGGTCTGAAAGTGATTTTACAGCCTGTTGGAGGGATTTTTCGTCAAGAGAACCGAATCCCTCATCAATAAACATTGAATCTATATGGACTCCGCCCGCATTGGACTGTATTTCCTCCGAAAGTGCAAGTGCAAGCGCAAGTGATGCCATAAAGGATTCACCGCCTGAAAGTGACCTGACACTTCTCTGTGCGCCTCCCCAGAAATCATATATATCGAGTTCAAGACCGTCTTTTGCAGTACCGCCACGCCTTTCGGTGCGCCTTGTAAGCATATACTGTCCGTCCGTCATGATACGCAAACGGTTATTTGCTCTCTTTATGATATTGTCAAAATACGTCATCTGAACGTAAATTTCAAGGGGAATACGCTCTTTTCCGGAAATATTTCCCGAAACGGTATCGGAAAGTGATTTCAGCAATTGGAAACGGTGTTCAATATTTTTTGTTTTTTCTGCGAGTGATTTTATCTCATCACGCTGGCGGATATTATGATTTGAACGTGAAAAGAGATTTTCGGTTTTTGAGAGGAGTTCCGTTTTCCTGTTCAAAGCGTCATCAAGTTTTTTCTGTTCGGAAAGCATATCAATTTCAGGGCAGTCCGAAATATTTTTGCGTATGTTGTCAAGTTCGCCCTTCATGCGGCTTATATTTTTTTCAGCCTGCGAAAAAGCTTTTTCGGCATTGGAGATATCTTCTTTTATGCGTTTCACGGAATTTTCCGCCGTATAAAGTTCTCTGTTAAGAGAGTCCTGCCTGTTTTTTATTTCGGATTCAAAAATCTCAAAATCTGCGGAACAATCAAGAGAAAGAGAATCCGTAAGAGTATTTATACTTCCCTTTATTTCGCTGATATGCGTCCTGATACTGTCAAGACTTTCTGATTTTTTGCCGAGGCTTTCGGAAATATCCTGAATTTTTGTTTTAAGGTTCTGTATATCCGCCTTGATTTTTTCAGAATTTTTAATATTCTGTTCTGCGGCGGCAAGCTTAATTTTTAAATCTTTTTTCTTTTCGGAAATCTCGGAAAAAGCCTTTTCAAGTTCCTCATGGGAAATACTGCTGTTCAGTACGGATTTGAATTTTTCCGAAAGTTCGGATTCAAGATTTTCCGCACGGTCATTCAGACTTTTTGCGGAACTGCTTTTTTTCAGTAGCAAATCATTTGCCTTGTCTGATTTTAATTTGAGTTCGTCAACCGTATTCTGTGTCGGGATTTCATCGGAAAGCTGTGCGGGACAGGGGTGGGAAACCGAACCGCATACGGGGCATTTTTCGCCTTGTTTAAGGCGTTTTGCAAGTATTCCCGCCTGAGCGTCAAGGAAAACCTCATAGGCGGTATCATAGGCGGATTTTGCCTGTTCGTACGAATTTTTAGCCCTGATATATTCCTGCTGTTCGTTTTCCGAATCTTTTCTGAGTTTCTGCAAAGAGTTAAAAGATTTTAAGATATCATTCAATTGTTTTTCAAAAGTTTCGGCTTTGTCGATTTCACCGAGAATTTTTTCTTTCTGCGCCCTGCTTTCGGAGAGTTCCGAAAGTTTTGTTTCCAAATCGGCAAGCATTTTCTCGGAAATATCCTTTTTCGATTCCGTGTCTTTGTAATCCGTTTCGGCGGTATTCAGCAGTTTTAAATTCCCGTTATAGTCTGACAGTTTCTGTCTTGCATCGTCATAAAGTGGAAGAATATGCTTTATTTCGGCGATTTTCTTCTGATATTCCTCTGTTTCGGGTTCACGGGAGAGGGCAGTTTCCTTTGCTTTTCTGAGATTTTCAAGGCTTGAATTTTCATTTTCAAGCTGTAATGAAAGCTTGTTTTCGAGAATCTTATTATTTTCGAGTTCCCTGCCCTTTTCGACAAGTTTCTGAATCTGAGAAATAAGCTTGTCATTTTCGGTCTGCTGATTTTTCAGAATATCATAATTTTTTAAATCCTCATCTATGAATTTTTGGAGCAGAGGGAGAGCTTCATCGGGAAATTCAGGCATTCTTTCGGGGATTTCGGGGAACTGTATACTTCTGATAAGCTGATTCATTGTATCCTGCGAGGATTTGTAATCATTTTTAACATCTGCAAACATCTGATTCAGTCTGTCTTTAAGTTCGCTGAATTTCTCGGTACGGAATATTTTTCTCATAATGGGGAGACGTTCGGTAGTGCTTGCCATAAGCAGTTTCCTGAAATCTCCCTGTGCAATCATGGCAATCTGTGAAAACTGTTCTCTTTCAAGACCTGTTATATCTCTTACAGCCTTATCGACATCGGAAATTTTTGATATAATCTTGTCATCAAAAGAAAGTTCGGCATATTCTTTTTTCTCGGTTGTACCGCTGCCACGCTTTCTCTGACGGATATAGGCAGGAGAACGCTGAATGGTGTATTTTTTGCCGTTGTATGAGAAAATAAGCTTTACATAGGTTTCCGTATCGGGAGAAGCCGACTGACAGCGAAGCATTGAAGAACTTCTGTACTGTCCGTTTGGTTTGCCGTAGAGGGCATATGTTATCGCATCGAAAACGGTAGTTTTTCCTGCGCCCGTGTCGCCTGTTATCAGATAAAGACCGTTACTGCCGAGTTTTTGAAAATCAACGGTTTCTTTTCCCGAATACGGACCGAAAGCAGACATTTCAAGAATAAGCGGTTTCATGATTCATACCCCCATATTTCTTTAATAATATCATTTACTATATCAATTTTTTCCTGTGACATGTCCATGCCGTTTACCTCACGGTAAAACAGCGCAAAAAGTTCTTCGGGAGTATTTTCCGAAAGTTTTGCGGGAGAATTTAAATCAGGGACGGCGTTTGTCCTGTTGTTGTCATACGATACAGCCATTATATTAGAAAATTTAACACGCAGTTTTCCGACTGCATCGACAATCATTTCTTCATCAGTGAGAGTTACACGCATATAATTATCTGACGGGGGCAACTGCATTACTTCTTCAAAACTTCCTCTGATTTCCTGCATATCAATAAGCGGAACGAGTTTTTCCGTTTCAATTTTCAGGGGGGAATTTTTCTCGCCTATTTCGACAAAAGTAACGGATTTTTCGTGGTCTGCCTCGGAAAAAGAATATTTAAGCGGAGTACCGCAGTATCTTATTTTATCACTTCCCGTATTCTGCGGTCTGTGAATGTGACCAAGTGCCGTATAATCAAAATCTTCAAAGACTTCCATGCTGACGTTTTCGAGATTTCCGACATAGATTTCTTCTGATTCAGACCTTATTGCGCCTGTTACAAACTGATGAGCAACAAGAATATTTCTTTTGCTTTTGTCGATGTTCATAGCGTCAACAGCCACTTTGAGAGCGTCTGTATAAGTATTTATTTCTGTATCTTTAAAAGCCTGCCTTACATTTGAGGGACGTATAAAAGGCAGAAGATAAAAATAAACCTCTCCGAAATCGTCATGCAGAATCACGGGCTTTATATTTCCGTCATAGACGGGAGAAAGATATATACGGCTTTTCTGCATGATTTTGTTTCCGTAGGCTATGCGTTCGGGAGAATCGTGATTTCCGCTTATAACCATTACGGGGAGTTCCCTTTCGGAAAGCCTGCTCAAAAAATCATCAAAGAGGGCGACAGCCTCCGCAGAGGGAACTGTCCTGTCATAGATATCCCCTGCAATTACAACGCAGTCGGGCTTTTTTCTGTCAGCAATATCTATAATCTGTCCGAGAATATATTTCTGGTCTTTCACAAGAGAAAAGGCATTAAGTCTTTTTCCGAGGTGCAAATCAGAAAGGTGCATTATTTTCATAAAACAACTCCTTTATATTTTTATATATAAGATTTTAACATATTTTCTCTGAAAAGTAAATAGTTTGAAGAGATTTTTAATATATATACTTTAAAATATAAGAAGGTGATATAATATGAAAAAAGCAGCCGCATATATAAGAGTAAGCACTGACGAACAGACGGAATTTTCGCCTGCGTCACAGATAAGAAAAATCAGGGAATTTGCCGAATCAAAAAATTATCTCCTGCCCGATGAATTTATTTTCCGTGATGAGGGAATAAGCGGAAGAACTGCCGAAAACCGCCCCGAATTTATGCGTATGATATCCCTTGCAAAAGCAACTCCGAAACCCTTTGATTTGATAATAGTCTGGAAATTTTCACGCTTTGCCCGAAACCGTGAGGACAGCATAATTTATAAATCCATGCTGAGAAAACAATGCGGAATAGACGTAATTTCCGTATCGGAACAACTTTCTGACGATAACAGTTCGGTACTCATGGAGGCAATTTATGAGGCTATGGACGAATTTTACAGCCTTAATCTTGCGGAGGAAGTCAGGCGTGGAATGAATGAAAAATTCCTCAGCGGAGGGATAATTTCAAAGCCCCCTTTCGGATATAAAGTCAATAACGGGATTTTTGCACCCGATGAAAATTCCGAAACCGTCAGAAAAATATTCGGCGATTTTATAAAAGGGAAATCATATCGCCAAATAGCGGAAGAACTGAATTTATGCGGTATAAGGACATCACGGGGCAAAAGCTTTGAAAGCAGGACTGTTGAGTACATAATTTCAAATCCCGTATATATTGGTAAAATCCGCAGAAATAAAGGCAAAAAGACAAGATTCTGCGAAAATTCCGAAACGGTAGGCGGTAAGCATGAACCTCTCATATCCCATGAAATATTTGCAGAGGCGCAGAACCGCCGACAGATAATTAAAAATCTTTATCCGAAATATCAGAATAAAATCCCTGCGGATTATATGCTTAAAGGGCTTGTGAGATGTTCGGACTGCGGGGCGGTACTCTGTCTGCAAAGCAAAAGCCTGCAATGCCATAATTATGCAAAAGGCAAATGCAGAATATCCCATTCGATAAAGCTTGAAAAATTAAATAAAATAATCATTGAAAAAATAATTTCCGACATGGGAGATATTTTAATTAAAATAAATTTAAACCCGAAAGATAAAAATTCGGACGGCGAAATTCTCCGTGAACTTATAAGAAAAGAAAATAAAAAATTAATCCGCATAAAGAAAGCTTACGAGAACGGCATAGATGACATTGAGGAATATAAAGAAAATAAAAGAAAAATTTTAAATAAAATAAATGCTCTCAAAAAGCAGACAGAAAATATCCCGAAAGAAAATATTGAAATAAAAAACTTAAATATAAATCTTTCTGATTTGCTGAACGGAAATTATCCCGAAAATATAAAAAACACCGTTCTGAGGTGCTTCATTGAAAATATAATATTCGACAGGCGGAAAAATATAATTGAAATAATTTATAAATCATAACCGTATGCAGCAAGCACCGCCAAGCTGAGAGATGATTATTTTTGCAAGCTTCGGATTGGGATTCTTGATATTTACAGGATACTGTAATTTTTTCTCATACTGCCACATAAGTTACCTCCCCTCCCAAGGAAACGGGTCGTCTGTCCATGACCAGCGTTCATTGTTCTGCAAGACCGTAATCGCACCGTATTTTGAAATATATTCATTCATGGCGTTTTCTCTTTTGGCTTTATATTGATTGAAAAGAGACAAAGCCCTTCGGCAGTTGGGGTGGGTGTCAAGGTAGAGATTAAGTTCTTTCAGGGCAAAGTCATATTTTTTAATTGCCGAAAGAAGCTGATTTTTTTCATTCATTTTCATATCCCCCTTTGAACGGCAAATCAAGTTCGGGGAATAAAGTCCCTCTGCAAAGTGCGTCATCTTCATCGTATACTTTTCCCCATTGCTGAAACGGCACATAAGCCATAGCAAGAGGAGTTTTATCGGGAAAACGGGATATTTCGCCGTAATTTTCATTCTGCATAAAATTATTTTCCCGCTCATGATAAGAAAACTCATCAAAGAGATTAAGATTCATTATGATTCTCCTTTCCTGAATATCCGAAAAATTTATTTGCGGATATAATATATTATTCGGTTTGAAAGGATAATGTTACGGGAAATATATTTGTCTGCGGAAATTTCTTATGATAAAGGGCTTGAAATTCTCATAGACTTTCTTTTCAAGTTCGCTCGAAAGAAACTTGTTCCGTTTATAGAGCCTGCTCATTCTTTCCGCCCTTATTGCTGCGTCATATATGGAAATATCGCAGAGTTCGGAAATATCTTTCGGGGTGCGGACGTTCAAAGCCCATAGTACGCAGGCAGGGGCAAGAATATTCATGGCAAAGCGTTCAGCCTGATATTCGCTTGAATTTCTTGGGTCGTTTCTTGTCCCTGAAAGCCTGTGGCATGAATTACCCGAACTGAGGTGACCGAGGTATATATGACCGAGTTCATGGGCAATAGTATATCTCTGGACGCAAAGTTCGTCATTACCGTTTACGAGTATGCACGGACTGCCGTTATCGAAATAAGCGACTCCCCTTTCGTCATCTGCAAAATATTCATCGCCGACATAGCGCATAAGCTTTATATTGTTTGTTCGGCAGATTCCCGAAAAGACTATCGGCAGAGAAGTCACGTTATTTTCAATCAAAAAATTCCATGCGGTATCCCTTGCATTTTTATATATCTGATAATTCATAAATCGTCTATATTTTCAATATTCTCGCTGTCAGGCGGTAAATCCTTGAATTTCTCACCGCCCCCGTCAGAACGTGCGACAGCCTTTTCGGTTATATTTTCTGACAGACAGCCCGAACATCTCTGAAATTCAATATCCAGAATACTCATGACGGCTTTTTTTCCGTAATCGTCAAGAAACTGAAATTTCCGCAAATCAAGTTCTCCCGTTTCATTGTCAATGATATATATGCCGCAGTCAACGGCGTTGCAGATTTTTTCGAGAGTATTAATAGTAGGGTTTGTCTGACTGCCCGACATGATTTTATCGACAGTGCTTTTCTTGACACCCGAAATTTCGGAAATCCTCTCGTTCGTAATTCCCTTTTGTTTCTTGATATGATTGATTATATTTATGTACATATTTTTCACCCTATTTAAAATCGTCAGATTTTGCCTTTTAAGGCTTGCCATTTCGTTCACTCCGCTATGCTCCGCTCACTTTCATGGCAAGAGCAAAATCTTCCTCCTATTTAAAATCGTCAGATTTTGCCTTTTAAGGCTTGCCATTTCGTTCACTCCGCTATGCTCCGCTCACTTTCATGGCAAGGGCAAAATCTTCCTCCTATTTAAAATCGTCAGATTTTGAGGATTGAGAGGGTTACACCCATTTTCAAACTCTTTTATAAATTTTTCTTTTTTTTTGAAAGAAGTTATAAAACCCTCTAATCCTCTCAACCCTCTAATTTAAAATATTTAAAATAAAAAATTTCATAAAAAGCTTGACAATAGCATTATAATGATATATAATATAAAAAGTCGGTATTATAATGCAAATTATTAAAAGCATGGTGATTTTTATGGATTTGAACTCAGTCAGGGAATATCTCTCTCAGGCATATATCATTGACAGGCAGGTTGCACTTGCATTGCGGAAAGCCGAGGAAATGCGGAGAAGTCTTTACGGCAGGAATATAAATAATGCAAAGGCAAAGGTTGACGACTATGAACGAAAAACCGCCGAAACGATAAATAAACTCATTGAGACAAGACTTAAAATAGAAAAGGCTATTTCTTCCGTTCCCGATACTGTCCAGAGAGAAATCCTTGAACGCAGATATCTTATGTTCCAGCCCTTTGAAAGCGGATATGACAAGAAGTCGGGGAAATACAAAACGGGAATAGCCGAGGATATGGATTATTCCGAAAGGCACGTGTACCGACTTCATAACATGGCACTGGAACATATAAATATTGATTAATCTTTCATGCCCTCATAGGCGACAATTGCGGCTTCCCTGTCCATATTGCAGCCGAGTACATAGATATCAATATTTTCGGACATTTTATCGACAAGTTCGAGAGTTCTTTTAAGCCTGTCCCTGTCGGACGGTCTGTAAATCTGCTGGATAAGCATTGAATAAACCGCCATTTTATTTACTTTTTTTATAATATTTTCTTTATTCCTTTGGAGAATACATATGCCCTTTAAGGGAACAGAAATATTATTTCCTATATGGTGCTTGCCGTTATAAGGCGTACCATAGGCAATAACCTGATTGTCAGAAATTCCGAGGAGCGGTTTGTCATCATTTACCATTACGGCACGTTCGCCGAAAACCTCACGCCACAGCTTGGTATGGGTAGATTTTCCCGTCCCTGATTTTGCGGTAAAAAGATAGCCTTTTCCGTCAACGGCTATGACAGAACCGTGAAACAGAACAGTATCAAATTCAATCATTTTTTCTGCGATTTTCCTATAAACTGCGAGTTCTTCGAGATAGCCCGCAGGATATTTTACGGGCTTTTTTCCCTCGCAGATATTCTCCGAATCAGACCTCTGCTGTTCAAAGTCTATATCCTCCTGAGAAGTCTGCACGGTAAAATCCGCATTTTCATCGGAAATATAATCCTTGCAATATTCATGAACATCGGGATAAACTGAAATTACTTCTATCGTTTTTCCTGCGAATTTATATTTTCCTGTCATAATAGACCTCCTGCTTTGATATATTATATATCAATTATATTATTTTTACTATCCTGAAATCGCTGACGGAAAGCCTGCCGTTCACGTCATAGTCAAGATAATTTCTTACGACTATTTTTCTTTCGTCGGTGATAAGCTGAATTTCGTCAAAGACCCTGTTATTCATATCTTTGAGGAAATCGTCCTGTTCATTTTCAAGGGATTCCCTGAATTTCTCATCGCTTATATATCTGTAATGAAACGGACTGCCGAGGTCAAATCTGAAAAGCTTAAATTCCCCGTCCTCATTAAAGATACGCAGTTCCGTAAGGTGAGAAAAATCATCGGGGAATTTCTCCTCAAATCTGTCCGAATAGACGGCGCAGACGTTTCCGCTGTAATTCCTTGCGGTTTCGAGGGCATTTTCCGCCGTAACGATTCCGTAATCGGAGATATATTCTGTCATGGCAATCACCTCCAAAGACCGAAAAGGTCATTTTTTTCAAGGCAGTCAGTCTTGTCACAGCCGTTTACGGTTATACTTTCTATTGAGAAAATACCGTGTCCCACAGACGCAAGACCGCCTATCGAAAGCAGTCCGAGATTAAGGTCAAATATTACCGCACTCAGGCATTTTTTATCTTTTTCGCTTATATTGTCGGGGACATTCATCAGGAGTTCGGCAGTTCCTCCGCTGCACGTTCTTTCGATATAAATAGCACCGCTTTTAATTTTTGCGCTGAAACGGTCAATGGAATTTCTCGTGGTATTTTTGAATATGCAGTCTTTTATGACGGATTCCGAAAACGATATCTTAGACCTTGAAATATTTTCCCTGCCGAAAAGATTTTCAGTATCCTCATCGCCTGCAAAAAGCCTGAATCTCTCTCTGAAAGCACCTGCCCATGAAGTTCCCGGAATAACCGCCTGACCGCTTCGGAGGGTGATATGCTTCTGGTCGGGGACATATTTTTCATTTCCTCTTGTTGTTCCCGTATCGAAAACACGGATTGCAACGGAGCTTTCCTGCTTCATGGAGATTCTTATGCCGTAAAATCCGAAAGACTGATTTTCGGGGACAAATTCACTTATATTATCCCATTCGGAATCGGAAAACATATCAAATCCGAGCCATTTATTTAAATCATTTTCCGAATCAATGTCAAAGCATAATTTTTTCAGAGAATTTATTTTTACAAATCCATAGCCGCGGCTTGTCTTTGCTCCGAATCCGAAAAGATTATCCGAAAGTGCCTTTAAAATTTTTTCTATATATCCCTGCTTGTCCTGATTGAATTTGTCAATTTCTATATAGAGAATAAATTCTGCACCCGTTTCGACAACTTCCATACTGAAATCAGTATTTTCAACGGTTGATTTTTCTTTAAGCATGATAGTTTCACGGACAGAAGAAACGCTTTCGCCCCTGAGTTCGGCATTTGAGAAAATTATGCCGTTATTTTTCAGAGTATCGCCTCCGAAAATATCATCGGGGAAATCTTTATTCTTATTGCAGAAATTTCTGAAAGCACCTGCAACAGCCGAGGCAGGAATATAGGGGCTTCCGTCCTTATGTCTTACGCAGTCGTGAGCCGAATTTCTTGTACCGCCGTTTCCGACAGCAAGAGGAGAAATCAGCTCAAAAATAATTCTGTAATAGGTATGCTGTTTCAATTTACTGCTCCTTTCCCTGTCTGAAAACGTATTTTATTAATTTTGATACAAGATTGAGATAAAATTTTTTATTTTCCCAGTCGGTATATTTTTCTGAATTGGAATCCCTCAGCATATCAATAACGGTATTTTTTCTGTTTTCGGAAACTATACCGTTAATATTTTTCCAAAGCTCAGGAAAATCCTCGGAACATTCGATTATATTGACAAGTCTTTTAAGTGCGACATTGTTCCATTTTTCGCAGATTTCCCTGCGGTTTTCGTTTGCATATGCAAGTGCGTCACTGTACATTTCCTCAATGAAGGCAGTATTCGCAAACATGGACTTTATGCTTTCATTTACATATGAAACATTATCTGTATTATTTTCAAGGGATTTCCGCAAACTTCCGCCGAGGTCATTTTCCCTGAAAACACGGATTTTTCCGAAGCCTTCGCCCTGCTTCTGTCCGATATGGAAAATCCTGTCGCAGAGAGTATTTTTATCGGATTTCACGGCAATAAGACTTCCTGCCGAAATTGCACGCACATGGGGTTTCTGCATTTTTGAAACAGATAGAAAACCGCCTATGGTTTTATATTTTAAAATACTGCACGGGAGAATTTCTCCGCTTATTCCGAGAATTTTTGCTATGCTCTCCAAAGACTGCGGGATATTTCCCGTTTCGTCAAGTATGACCGCATCTGATTCAAAGGCATAGATAATTATATCTGACGGGTTTATATTTAATTTTTCAACTGAAAATTCATTTATCTCCGCAGCGACAAGACTGCACCTTGAATACTGGGCTGTCCTGCTCCGTCCGAAAGAAATATCCGCATTTTGGAGAAGTTCTGCGATAATCGGCATTTTGTCGCCCGAACAGATTATACTGCCACGGAATTTCTGACCCTTTTCGAGACATACCCTTACATAAGTGCCGTTGTTCCCGTTGTGGCAGATTATTTCCTTTTCTGCGTCAAGGGATTTTGAAGAATGTGATATATATTTTCCCTGACCGTTTTCGGCACCCATAAGCGAGGGAATATATTCCGAAAGGCTGTCATCTGTTATGCAGAGATTTGAAAATTTAACATTTCCGCAGAGGAAAATTTCTTCAAAAAGCTTGTCGGCAGTATGATTTTTAAGGTATTCCCCCGCAAACATACCCAAGACGGACTGTCCGCCGATAAAATCGGAAGTATTCCCATAGACATCACCCGAAAGCATCATATTTTCGTCAAGCTTTACGGCATATTCAAGGATATAATCTTTTTTGGGGTCACAGCTTATTTCATTTAATTTTAAATTTTTAAAATTATCTGCTTTTTCGAGGGAACATCTGACAAAGCCGAGACCTCTTGTCCTCTTATAGCCTATATGGCGCAGGGAACGGCATATCCTCTCAAAAGACGGAACATATTTTTCGTCTATGCGGATATTTGAAAAGAAAGTTGTATTTTTTCTGCTTTCCCAAGGGATATATTTGTTTACGGTTTTAACATATCTGAGGGAATTATTTTTCATTATGCCTTCATCATCTGATGAAATTCCGAAATATGCATCTGTGAAAAGAGAAGTTATAAACTGCGGAGAATACCTTATTGACTCACAGACGAGTTCGTCATAATTTTCAACAAATGCGTCACCTATTTCAAGAGAGCCTTTTCTGCCCGATATGCCGAATATTTCGTCAATGTTTTTCTCATTGATATACAGGGCGGATTCTTTGAGACAGCCCTTTAATCTTCTTGCGGGTATAAAAGGTATTCCGTACCTGTCAACAGCCGTATCCGCATCATTGAACATGAAATTGCCGTCAGAGGCACAAAGGTCTGACATAAGTTCTATTTTAATTCTATACATATCTGTTATCCTCCGCCGAAGGCAATACATCATAAAATACCGATACATTCTGAACAAGCTCTTTGAGTTTTTCGGTATTTTCGGAATATTTTCTTATAAACTGAGCGACACCGCCCCTGTATTCGGACTTTATGCGTTCCGTTTCAAAAGTGAAATAGGCATCGCCTTTTATTATGGATTCACTGAGAATTTCAAGATTTTTCTTTCCGATTTTTTCAAAGACTTTTCCTGCCCTGAGAAATTCCTGAAATTCGTCAATATTATAGCGGATACTCAAAGCACCCGTGCTTTTTCCCGAAGAAAAACAGAAAAATCCGATAGTGTGCGGAGAGCAGAATTTTTCCGCACGTTCGCAGGCATAGGACATGGGAACATTCCTGTTAAACAGCGCAGTACCCACGCACACATCACTGACTTCAAAAAGGTAGTTGTTGAGTATCTCAAAAGCGTCCTCGGCAAGACATATAAAGAAAGTCTTTTTGCCCGTTATTCTTATGTAGCCGTGAACATTGTCATAGATATTTTTTATCTCCACGCAGTTTTTTACTGCAAAGGAAGTGAAATAGTCAATATCGCTGTCACGCCTGCAAATAAGCTTGCGCATACGGCTGACAGATTCATTGTAGTCGCTGTTTTCATAAATATCCGATATATTCTTGTCGTCCGAACCTATGCATATAATGGCAAGCATACGGGAAAACTTGTTTATGAGATTATTGTTTTTGTCAAAACATCTTTCATATGCATCAAGCTTATGACCCGATTCTGCGGTAAGCCCGTTTTCGTAAAGCGGCATGAAAGTATAATTGTCCGTAAGCGTAAAAGGCATAACATTACACGGAAGGGAATTATTCTCCTGATTCAGTGCCGTCTTTGAAAGCTTTGAAAGTATTTTCATATCCTTTCTGAAATCGCCCGAAAACTCCGTACAAACCGAAAAGACATCTGCCGAATAGGTATTTTCAAGAAGAAACTTTGAAAATATTCTGTTTGCTTTAATGTAAATATCTTTATTTTTGTAAATAATATCGAGTTCATCGCCGTCAGAATAAAGGACTTCACCGTCACAGCCTGATTTTTCAAAAAGTGAGACATCAAAGTCAACGCCAAACTCCGAATCATCTCTCCATGAATTTTTTATTTTCATGCCGTATTTCTGAGTTTCTTCGGCGAAAACGGAAAACACCTCGGAAAGAAGAACCGAAGCCCCTTTTATTTCACGCATTTCATTTGTGCGGAATATATATTCACGCTTGTTGCGGAAACTGTAAACTGCTGTTATCATAAAAATTCATCTCCTTAATTTCAGGGAAGATAATACAGTATTATTCTACCATAATAAAGTGATTTAGTCAAGCAAAGATGAAGATAAATATTTTTAACATAAAAGAGTATAAAAAAATTGTATAATTTATATTGGATATATTAAAAATTATTGACAGTGCTTGATTTTTGTGATATAATTTCAGTGGGTTGTTATATCTTTCAACCCTGACAGTGCCGAAAATCTCATTTTATCATGAAAGGAATTAATTATGGTAATCAATAAAAAAACAGACGGAACTTCAATCGTATTTTCCGTGGCGGGCAGACTTAACACAAATACTGCCGTTGAACTCGAAACAGAAGTAAAAAGCAGTATCGAAAACATGACAGACGTAACATTTGACCTCAAAGAACTTGAATACATTTCATCGGCAGGTCTGAGAGTTCTCCTCTCTGTTCAGAAAATAATGAACAAAAAAGGAAAAATGACAATCATAAACTGCAACGATGATATAATGGATATATTTGATGTTACAGGATTTACGGATATTCTCAATATTGAGTAATCAGCCGTCAGAAAAGTGGGTTGATTGATATGAAAGAAATATTCGGACTGAAAATAGGCGGATTACAGCAGAAACTCTTTAATCTCGGCACTGTCCTCGTCTTACTGATAATAGGAGTTTATGTCTGCGCTGCCGTCTATCAGTCAAAAAGTCTTTCAAAGGTCACAGGCAAGGCAAATTCGGAACTTCAAACTTCAATTGAAGGCATATCCTCCGAAACAATGGACGCAGTTGTCGAAAGCGCACTGCTTAAAGATGTAGCCCTGCAAGCCTATATTGCTGACGATATATTCTGTGACATAAAAAGTGACGTACTGCAATTGCAGGATTATGCGGCAAAAATTTTTGAAAATCCCGAAAATTACAATACGGCTGAAATTTTTGGTCCTGAAAAGGAAAATGACGGAAAGCCTGCGTTTTTCGTGCAGTCGTCCGAAATAAAAAACATTTCCGATTCGGAATATTACAAATCGGCAGGAAATATGAAAAACATCATGCTTTCAATGTTTGAAAATTCCGATAAACTCAGTTCATGCTTTATAGGAACGGCTGACGGATTGTTTTTCACGGCAGACGACAAGTCCGCACAATATTTTGACGAAAACGGAAAAGTCAGCAGTTTTGATGTTTTGAACCGTCCGTGGTATGTTAATACCGTTGAAACCAACGGACTTTGTTTCACAGGCGTAGAGAGAGATTTTTTCACGGGGAGAATTGAAATAGTTTGTTCCGCCCCCGTTTACAAAAACGGAAAAATTGTCGCTGTCGTAGGCGCAAATATGTTCCTTGACGAAATGGAACAGTATGTAAATTCGTCTGCAAACAACGGCGGATTTGTATGTGTCATAAACGGTGACGGAAAAATAATATTCTCACCGCATACAGAAGGAACTTTCAGGGCTGAGGTTGAAGATGAAGCACCTGACCTCAGAAATTCCGAAAACAGGGAACTTGCGGCTTTTGTTGCGGAATCTCTCGAAAAAAGCACGCCTCTTTACACTATGGAAGCAGACGGAACAAAATACTATATGGCAGGTTCTCCCCTGCCTACGGTCGGCTGGTCAATAATATCCCTTGTGGATTTCAATTTCACCCGTCAGCCGACAGAGGCACTCCTTGCACAGTATGACAGAATAGTGAACAAAACAAATTCAGAAGCGATGCAGGGCGCATCAAATTCCCTCAGAACCGTTCTGATTCTTACTGTCGTAATGCTTGCGCTTGCATCGTTTTCTTCTTTACAGCTTGCCAAACGCATTGTGAACCCGATTGAAAGAATGACAAAACGTATCGCAGACATCAAAGACAACGATTTGCAGTTTGTCATGGAAGATACATACCGCACCGATGATGAAGTTGAAGAACTTGCGAAGGCTTTCGCCACACTTTCCGAACGTACCTGCCGATATATAAATGATATTCAGACAATAACCGCTGAAAAGGAAAAAATAAGCGCAGAACTTAACGTTGCCGCCCAGATACAGGAAGATATGCTCCCAAAAATATCGCCCGTATTTCCCGGACGAAAAGAATTTGACATCTATGCGAGCATGAACCCCGCAAAGGAAGTCGGCGGAGATTTCTACGACTTTTTTATGATTGATGATGACCATTTCGGAATGGTAATGGCTGATGTTTCGGGAAAAGGAGTTCCAGCCGCACTGTTTATGGTAATCGCCAAGACCCTTATAAAAAACAGAGCGCAGACAGGCGGTTCTCCGTCAGAAATTCTCCGTGATGTAAACAACAAGCTTTGTGAGGGAAATGATTCGGAACTCTTTGTAACGGTATGGCTTTCAATACTCGAAATATCGACAGGAAAAGTTGTTACATCAAATGCGGGACATGAATATCCCATGCTTAAACGGAAAAACGAAAAATTTGAACTTGTAAAAACAAAACATTCCCCGGCTGTCGCAACACTGGAAGGACTTAAATTCCGTGAGTACGAATTTCAGCTCCATGCAGGTGATATACTTTTCGTTTATACTGACGGCGCACCGGAAGCCACAAACACAAAAAATGAATTGTTCGGCACGGAAAGAATGATAGATGTTCTTAACAAAAGTTCCAACCTGCCGATTATGGATATGATTAAAAATGTAAGCGAGGCGATAAATTTATTCGTAGGAGATGCGCCTCAGTTTGATGATATTACCATGTTAGGAATCAGTTACTATGGAGAGGAGAAAAATCATGAATGAACTTAATATTGAGGCAAGTGTCGACAATCTCGGCAAAGTAATCGGATTTATTGAAGAAAAACTCGAAACCACGGAATGTAAGCCCAAAACACAAATGCAGATAGAAACGGCTGTTGAAGAACTTTTCGTAAATATAGCACGTTATGCGTACGCCCCCAACACAGGAAACGCAACCGTAAGAGTTGAGGTAATACCTGAACCGCTTTCGGTAGTTATAACCTTTATAGACAACGGCGTGCCTTATGACCCGCTTGCAAAGGAAGACCCCGATATAACACTTCCTGCGGAAGAAAGAGGCATAGGCGGTCTCGGTATATATATGGTTAAAAAGCTTACAGACAATATCACATACGAGTACAAGGACGGAAAAAATATTCTTTCCATTGTAAAAAATCTTTAAAAACAAATCCGCTGTTAATACAGCGGATTTTGTATAATCATACGGAATTAATATCAACGCTTTCCCATTTCATGCCCTTTGAAGATGTGAAAAGCCTTGTTTCCCTCAAAGGCATGGGCTTTCCGAAATAATATCCCTGCGCCCTCTCACAGCCTGTCTTTTTGAGAAATTCATAATGTTCGGCAGTCTCAACGCCCTCGCAAAGCGGAGAAATACTCATTCCCTTTGCACCGTCAATTATATATGTCATTAGTATTCCCGTCTTGGGGTTTCTGTCGAAACTTCTCAGGAAAATAAGGTCAAGTTTAAGTACGTCAAAATCATACTCTGCCGTTATATTCAGTGAGGAATAACCGCTTCCGAAATCGTCAAGCCAGATATTATAGCCCAAATCTTTCATTTTTCCGCACTCGCTCTTTATATAGCCCATATTGTCGTTGAGTGCGCTTTCGGTTATTTCAAGGTCAAGCATACTCCTCGGAATATCGTATTTTTTGCGTGTTTCCTCAACTATGCCGAAAATATCGCAGAGTTCAAAGTCAAGCCTTGAAATATTCATTGAAACAGGGACAACAGGCTCTCCCTCATCAATGAGAGTCCTTAAATCCTGACAAACCTTTTCTATAACATAGCGGTCAATCAGGTGTATGAGGTGAAATTCTTCAAGGGTTTCGACAAACTGTGCGGGCGACAGCATACCTATATTGGGGTCTATCCACCTTGCAAGGGCTTCATATCCGCATATTTCGCCTGTCTTAACTCTTATTACGGGCTGATAAAATACATTTATATAACCGTTTGCGACAGCCTCCTCAACATGGTCAACAACGTACTGTTTCTTGCGGAGTCTTTCACGGAGCATATCGTCATATATGCAGTAGTTTATATCATGTCTGCCCTTTATGCTGTTGCAGGCAAGCCTTGCATGGTCGCAGGCAAGACCTACTTCGGGGTATCTGTCATCAAGGAAATAAATACCTGCTTTCACCCTGACTTTTTTATTCAAATCTTCCATGAGGAGCATACTTCTGTAAACTTTTTCAACTTTTTCTACAACTTCTTCACGGCTTCCTGAAGTATAAACAAAGAAATGGTCATCTGAAAATCTTGCGGTTATATTGCCCTTGAAAACATTTTTTATATTTCTTGCGAAATCGCAGAGAAGTTCATCACCAAGCTTGAAACCGTGTCTTTCGTTGTAAAGCTTGAAATTCGGGATATCAAAATGCACAAAGGCAAGCTGCTGCCGTCTGCTTTCGGGGAGCGATATCATCATCTGAACCTTGTGATAAAAGAATGACATATTGAACAAGCCTGTCAGTGAATCAGTCTCCTGAACTCCCGAAAGAACCTCAGCTTCTGCGAACGAATTACGGCTTTGGTTAAAATATTCATTTTTGTCCACATCAACAATAAAGACATAGAAAAAGCTTTTGCCGTCAACGGAATGTAAAAGATGTCCGAAATCCTCAACATATCTTACAGTTCCCTGCTTTGTTATTATGCGGTAGCGCACATAGTCGTGACGCTGTTCTCCGAAAATAGTCTGTGCCTGTATCTGATTCTGAATTTTATGGAAATCATCAGGGTGAACCATTCCCCTGAAAGAACCGCCCACATATTTCAAAAAATCCTCAAAATCCTCACAGCCGTACATTTTGATTATATTCTGTTCGGCAAAGATTATTTTCTCATCATCATCTTGTTCATATATGAAAAATCCTCCGGGGAGACCTGTCGGGATAACGCCATCATTACCGAAAGAATAAAATTGATTTTCCATAAAAAATTTCTCCTTTTGCAGAATTATATATCATATTATAACATAATATTTTTGGAATTGCAATTATTTTTTAAAAAAATATATAAAAAACTGACCCAATGAGAAAAGGGTCAGTTTTAATCTTTTAAAAAAGTTTCATCAAGCCGAAAGGAGAACCTTTAAGGAATTTCAAGTCAAGATGTTTAACATTTTCTTTCTGGAATATGTCAAAAAGATAATTCGTAAAATCTTTTTTCATATCGAAAGAAATATTTCTTATTATGAAATTTACCGCACTCATGAAATCATATGTAAGCGGGTCGGGATTTGATTCTGTGTGCGGTGAACCAAATTCTGTTATCTGCCAGTTGAAAATATCATGCTGATAGAATACAGACGGTGCTTCACTGCGGACAACCTTGAAATGTTTCCACGGGAAAGTTTTGAGAAGTCTGCCGACAATTGAATCCTGCGGAATATAACAGCATATCTTGTTCTGCATATTGATATATCCGATATTTGAGAGAATATTAAATTTGTCATTGAATCCGGGAGAATCGTTGCAATATAATTTAACAATTCTGTCCTGAATACTGCTGTCAGCGAATAAAGACGCATATGCGGCGAGGTTTCCGCCTTTTGAGTGACCGCTGACAATGAAATTTCCGTCAAGTTTATGTGCAGCCTCATTGATATATTCGAGGGCTTTTTTCTGTGCGGAAGTCTGTTCCATGTATGCAAACTGAAAATCCTCTTTCCAGCCGACAACAGTGCTGTCAGTGCCGCTGTAACTTATGAACCACATACCATCGGGAATTTTTACCGTAACGGCTGAGAACTGTAAAGTATCTTTTACTTCCTCATGTTCGTCCTTGTATCCGCATACACCGAGGTTGTAGAAACGTCCGCTTTTTGCAAGCGCACAAAGAAAATCCCTGAATTTCTCCTCACGGAAATGGGAAGTATACGCAAGCAATTCGCCCGCAAGACTTCCAAGCTTTGTAACCCTGTTAAAGTCGCTGCATATTTCAGGGAAATCCAGATAACTGAGTGCAGTAAGCACAAACATATCCGATTCATTCATATTGAATCTTGTAAGAGGTTCATGCTGAGAACTTACATAATCAATAATATTCAAATTTTCCACCTCAATCCAAAACAGTTACATACCAACAATGATATTTTATCATACTGCCCCAAAAAAGTCAATAGTTTTCCGATAAAAATAATTCACACAGGGCTTGACTTAACTGATATTTTATGTTATTATTAATTAGATATTATCAAAGGAGGATTTTTATGACATACGATATTTCAGAATATGACCGCCCGTCAGTAGCCGCCGACATAGTTGTATTTACGGCGAGAAAAACTTCCCGTGAAAGTTACAGGCATCTTTCAGCCCCCGAACTTTCAGTGCTTCTCATCAAGAGAAAAGAACCGCCGTTCATGGATATGATTTCGCTGCCCGGGGGATTCTGCTGCCGTGAGGAAACCATTGAGGAAACCGCTGAAAGAAAACTCTGTGAAAAAACGGGTGTAAGCGATATTCCGCTTTCACTTCTCTGCAATCTTTCAAAATTCGGACGTGACCCCCGTGGCTGGATAATTTCCTGCTGTTACTGGACAATTGCTGAGTATTCAGACACGGTGACGGACAAAAACGCACAATGGTACAATGTGAAATTTGAAGAAAAAGAAAATCATTATTCGCTTGTTCTTACGGACAATGACGGAAATGAATACCGTTCGGAAGTTATGCTGAACAACAAAAATGAACTGTACAACCAGTATGAAAAGGCATATATCCCGAAAACAAGCCTTGCATTTGACCATGCGGAAATAATTGTCCGTGCGCTGCTGCGCCTGAGAAACAGCCTTGACAAACCTTTTGCGGCTTTCAGATTTCTGCCCGAAGAATTTACCCTCACAGAATTACAGCAGATTTATGAAATGATTCTCGGAAAGAAACTTTTAATGGCAAATTTCAGGAGAAAGATTCTGCAATACGTTGAGGAAACAGACGAAATTGAAAGGGGTGCGGGTCACCGCCCGTCAAAACTCTACCGAAAGAAAAATTCGGAGAACGATTTCTGACGCGTAAAACAATTGACCGACTGCATTTAAAATACAGTCGGTCTATGAGGGATGATCTGAAGATTTCTGAATTAAGCTTTGAATATCCAGCGAACGAAATTATAAAGATGTGCGCTCATGCTGTTTCCGCCGTGATATCCACCGTTGACATAGTGCCAGATGTGTGGAACGCCATTGTCATTGAGAATGTCATTATATCCGGAAGGTGTCGAATAAACAACTGTGTCATTGCTTCCCGCTGTGAGGAGAAGGAGATAAGGCTCTGTGTCTGTGTATTTGAAATCAGAAGGCTGAATTACTTCATTGACACCGGGTGCAGGGCATATAGCACCTACA
>JAFYFU010000114.1 GCA_017543595.1 Ruminococcus sp.
TAAAGCCGCCCCTTGACCTGAAAGTGAACGGAGCAAAGCGGAGTGAACGAAAGGTCAAGATTTCAAAGGGCGGCTTCCCCCATTTTTAATAGGAGGAAAATAATTATGAGTAAAATATTTAATATTATTTCTGCATATGTATGTATGATATGCGGATTTCTTTTCGGAGCGGCAGACGGGCTTCTTAAAGCCCTCATAGCCTTTATGATAATAGATTACATAACAGGCGTGATAGTCGCTGTCATATCAAAGAAATTATCATCAAAAACAGGATTCAGAGGAATTGCAAAGAAAATTTTCATACTGTGCCTTGTTGCAGTCGGTCATATGATTGATACACATATAATCGGCGAAAATTCCCTTTGTAGAAGTGCGGTAATAGGCTTTTATATAGCCAACGAGGGAATATCCATTCTTGAAAATTCCGCAGATATAGGAATACCTTTGCCGAAAAAATTAATCGAAATCTTTGAGCAATTAAAAGATAAATAAGAAAACAAAATCTCTTTGCTACGGCAGAGAGATTTTTTATTTTTCACATAAATTTATTGACATATATAATTTAAAGTGTTATAATTATACTGTAATGTTTATATTATAATTTTAAATTAAAATTAAAGGAGGATTTATGGACAGAATAGATTCATTCCCGACACATAAGGCAGGCAGCCTTGAATACTGTGCAGGCAGAGTTTTCCCGTTCGGCGCAACTATAAGAAATGACGGTGTAAATTTCAGTATATTTTCAAAAGATGCCACAAGCTGTACGCTTATTCTCTACAACAAAGGCGAAAAACAACCATTCTGCGAAATAGAATTTCTCCCTGAATTTCGCATAGGAAACGTTTTTTCAATAATGGTGTTCGGAATAGATATCGAAAATACCGAATACGGATACAGATTTGACGGCATAAACGACCCCGAAAACGGCTATATGTACGACAAGACAAAACCCCTGCTTGACCCCTATGCAAAATCAGTATCGGGAAGAAATGTGTGGGGAACTCTCCCCGACCCCGATAACCCTTTTCAGCACCGTGGACAGATAATATATGAGGACTACGACTGGGAGGGAGATTTTCCGCCCGATACCCCTTACAATGAACTTGTAATATATGAAATGCACGTCCGTGGCTTTACACGTTCGGAATCAAGCGGAGTAAAATACAAAGGCACATTTGCGGGTCTGCGTGAAAAAATCCCGTATCTTAAAGACCTCGGCGTAAATTGCATTGAACTTATGCCCATATTCGCCTTTGATGAATTTGAATTTTCAAGAGAACGAAACGGTCAGCGTTTATATAATTACTGGGGATATTCGACAGTTTGCTTTTTCGCCCCGAAAGCAGGCTATGCCGCATCCGGAAATTTGGGGCTTGAAGCTGACGAATTAAAAAATTTAATAAAATTACTTCACAAAAACGGCATAGAAGTAATACTTGACGTAGTATTCAATCATACCGCTGAGGGCAACGAAAAAGGTCCTTATATATCCTATCGTGGAATTGACAACAGAACTTATTATATGCTTACTCATGACGGACAGTATTATAATTTCAGCGGCTGCGGAAATACTCTCAACTGCAATAATGCTGTTGTAAGAAACTGTATTCTTGACTGTCTGAGATACTGGGCATCTGCATATCACATTGACGGATTCCGCTTTGACCTTGCGTCTATAATGACAAGGGACGAACTCGGCAAGCCTATGATATCACCCCCGCTTATAGAAGTAATCGCCCATGACGCTATCCTCGGAAAATGTAAACTCATAGCCGAGGCATGGGACGCAGGCGGTCTGTATCAGGTAGGAACTTTCCCGTCATGGAACAGATGGTCCGAATGGAACGGAAAATACCGTGACTGTGTGAGAAAATTTATAAAAGGCGGTGCAGAACAAGCCCCCGAATTATATAACCGCATAAACGGTTCGCCTGATATTTATTCCAAACGTTCCGCAATTGCATCGGTTAATTTCATAACCTGCCATGACGGTTTTACACTTTATGATTTGTTCTCATACAACGAAAAGCACAACGAGAATAACGGCGAAAACAACAATGACGGCTGTAACTGCAATGACAGTTGGAACTGCGGTGCTGAGGGAAATACCGATGACCCCGAAATAAATGCCCTGCGTATGCGACAGATGAAAAACGCTTTCCTGATACTTTTCACAAGCCGTGGCGTGCCTATGATGCTTTCAGGCGATGAATTTGCAAACACTCAGTACGGAAACAATAATGTATACTGTCAGGACAATGAAATTTCATGGCTTGACTGGCACAAACTTGACGAAAATCTCGAACTTTACGAATATGTCAGGTCGCTTGTGCATTTCCGAAAAGAACACCCCGTACTTACAAGCACTGACTTTGACACGGAAAACAACGGCACAGGCTACCCCGAACTTTCTTTCCATACTGTTGAACCGTGGAAATATGACAAAAATTCTCCTTATCATACACTTGCTTATATGTACGCTGAGGACGGCAAAAAATACGGCACAGGACAGGATTGTTTCATATATATCGCATTAAATGCACACTGGGAAACACATGAATTTACCCTCCCGATAATTCCGCCCGATAAAAAATGGTATATTGTACTTTCTTCTGACGGATTCAACGGCTATCCGAATAAGGAAGAACCCCTGAAAGATATGTCACATCTGACACTTCAACCACGTTCTTCCGCCTTGATAATTGCAAAATAAATATTATAAATAAATGCTGTATCAGACGATACAGCATTTTTAATTAAAATCATTGTTCAAGCATCTGTCTTGCCCATTCAGCAATAACTTCACGGCTTGTGCTTTCATAGAAACGCTTTGCGCCAACTATATGAGCGGATTCCCCAAGGACAGACTTTAATTTTTCTGCGGTTTTTTCAATGTCACTTCCGTCAGATGTCGCAAAAAGCGCAATTTTCTTTTCTGAAAAATCATGACCTTTAATAAAAGTATAAATTATGTTCGGCGCATTGTAATACCATATTGGAAAGCCAAGAAATATAAAACCATAGTCTCTCATATTGTCAATATTTCTTGCAATAGGCACATCTTTCCTGCCGATTTTTTCCTTGTTGCACCTTGCAAGCGGATTAAGCCATTTAAGGTCCGAATCTTTGTAGGGTACTTCGGGTGTTACCTCAAAAATACTTGAATTTACGGTTTTCTTTATAATTTCGGCAACTTTTTCGGTAACTCCCGTTGCGGAAAAATATACAACAAGTTTTTTCATAACGACATCTCCAAACTGTTAAAATACTATATAACAAGATTATATAATATTTTAAACCCCGTGTCAATTCGTAATATGCTCAAAAAAATCAATGCTTTTATGTAGATATTTACTTATCAGAGTTTCAGTGTAAGGTTGTTAAGTCCGAGAGAGTTTACATAATTTGCTTCCTTGACAAGCTTCATAACCATTCTTATTCCGATATGTGCAACTGCATCTTCTTCATTCTGCATTTTTACATATTTAACAGGGTCAAACTTATCGCAGTTATCACGTATACGCAAGGTAGGAGAACCGTTTCTAATCATAACTTTTATGTCGATATTATGGTCTTTTCTGCCCTTAAAACCGTGCTTTACGATATTATTCGACATTTCCTCTATGCACAGGGAAATAAGCATACGAACCTTTGAACCGATTCCCTTTTTCTTACAAAATTCCGATGCGTCCTGAGATGCCGTTATTATATCCTCCGCACACACAACAGATGCCTCAAATACGTCCTCGTCCGATATTCCGAAATCGCTGTCAAGCAGAGAATATGCCATAAGACCGAACTCTGATTTTTTGTTGTGAACCGTTGCATATATGGAAATAAATATAAATGTAAGAGTTTCACCGCTGAAAAATCCCAGCCATACACCTGTTACCCCAAGGAAACGGCTCATAATAAATGCCGAAACTATCGTAAAAAGAAAATTCTGGAAAACAGATATAAGCATTGTATGCCTTACATGATTTATACCCTGATAGTAATTCTTGAAAGATGTATTCAATGCACACGGCACAAGCGAAATTACAAACAGCCTTAATCCCTTTACCGCAATTCTGCCCGCATCAGCGTCCTCCGTAAACAGCGATATAAGCGGAACTGCCGCAAATTCAACTACAACCGTAACCGCAAGGCATATCGTTATTGAATAGAATACCATTGTATCAACAAGCTGTTTAAGTCCTGACCTGTCAGAATCAACAAAGAGAATGGTTGAAAGCGTCAGAGCAACCGCAGCAATTCCCGTACTGAACGAATAGCATAAATTTCCGACTGTCGATATTACGGAATAAGCCGCAACCGCAACAGCTCCGCCTGTATGCCTTAAAAGCAGATTGAGTGAAAGCGTAAGAAATACAAGGCTTATCTGGTTTACAAGTGTCGGTATTCCGTCACGAAAAAGCACTAAACAGCGTTTGAAACTGAAAAGATTAAGCCTGAACTTGAATATACAGTCTTTCTTGAAAAAATAAACTATTCCTATTATTCCTGCTATGTAATAACTCAAACTTGATGCAAGACCCATTCCGAAAGTTCCCCAGTGAAATACTTTTACATTGAGTATATCAAAGGCAACATCACCTACTGTCATGGCAATAACCGCAACAATAAGCCTTGCACGGCTTCCCGACATCTGCATATAGGGAACCATTATCTGCGCCATTATGAACGCAGGCGCACCAATTATAAATCCCCTCAGATAATCTTTTGTAAGCACAAAAATTTCATTGTGCGGACTCGGTTCACCTGCTCCGAGCAAAGTGCATATAGGGTCAGTAAAAATAACAACCGCTGCCGTACCTGCAACCGAAACCGCAGCAGCCGCTATAACCGAAATAGTATAACAGGCATAAGTTCCTTTTTTGTCGCCGACACCCATAGTCTGACCGCACATTACCTGAATACCCGCAGATATCATACTGCCGACAGCCGCAAAAACAAGCAGTACAGGCGTTGCATATCCGTATGCACTCATGGACGGCACACCAAGAAACCGCCCTATCATTATGATATCAATAAGCATACAGATAGTTACCGTCATGGCTGACACGATTTGCGTGACAATCATCTGACTGAATAATTTTTTTATCATTAACGTCACCCTTTCAATATTCCGATTTTATAAATAAAACTCCTTATTACTATTATAATGCATTTTTATGTTATTGTCAATTAACATTATTTTCAAATCCCATAATTCTGAAAACTTCGGAAAAATCAAAAGGCATATCAAGTTCTTTTATATTTCCGTTAAAAGCCCCACGGGGCGCAAAAGATAAGGAACACTCCCTCATCATTGAAAAATCAAACATACTGTCCCCTATTGCAAAATCCCGCATATCCCTGCAATATTTTTCTTTAAATCTTTTTACGCAGTTCCCCTTTGAAATAATTTCGGGAATACAGTATAATTTATATTCGTTATAATAAATATCAATTTTCTTGTTTATATATTTTTTTATAAGAAAATCATAAAGCCGAACAGGATTTTCCGTCTTTACATACACCATAAAAGGCTCTATAAAATGAATATGTTCACTGTCGAAATTTTCGCTAAAATATTTATATATATCACCGAGCAAATCAAAATAAGGCTCTGTTATTTTAACTGAATAATCAAGCCATTTCTCATCAGGAATATTATTTTTAAGCAGTACAGCCCCGTTGCATATGAGCGCATACGGAAATTTTAATTTTTCATATAGCGGAAAAAGCCTTTCATACTGCGCTTTGTGCCTTGTCGTCACGGGAATGAACAAATTTTCACGGCAGTAATTTTCAACGGCTCTGAGATTTTCCGCTGATATATAACTCTGAATCCTGTCCTTGTAATATTCCGCAGGGATTTTCTCCCCTGAAAATTCGTGCCTGTGCGAATGAATAAGCGTCCTGTCAAGGTCTGAAAATAATACTTTCATGTGTCCGCAAGCCTCTTTATAAGTCCGCAGGCTTTGTATGATTTAAAGGAATATATTTCAAGGGGGATATTTTTTTCCCTTGCAAGCTGATATATATGACCGAGATATTCAAAGTCATCAAGGCTGTGAACAATAATTTTCCACGGAATACGCCTTAACAATACTCTTGTTGTTTCGCCGATTCCGGGCTTTACGAAATTAATATCGGAAATATTATATTTTTCGGCAATTTTCTTTACTTCTTCAATGGGCTGTTCAGATATTTCTTTTTTGTCAAATTTAAAATTTTTACCGAAATTTTCAGTGACAGTATCTATAAAAAGATTTGTCATATCGTGATTTTCAAATTCTTCATAGTACATAGCACCGTGAAAATCATTCTCCCCTATTATATCGCTCCTGTAAAAAGTTCTGCTTATAAGCCCTGAAACAGTTGAATTTAAACATGATGACGGAATAAGAAAATCCTGATGTGTACCGCATAATTCCGTAATATTCGCAGGGTCGGAAAGTACCGCCACACGGTTATCAATATCGGGGAAATATTTCACGGCTTCAATTAACTGATTTGAAATTGCACCTTTTCCCGTCCAGCCGTCAACAAACTGTATCTTTTCGGGCGGAAAATATTTAAGTATGTAATTGACCGCATTTTTGTCTATTCCACGTCCACGAATTATAGAAACAGTAAAATGCGGAACATCAATATTATATTCCGCTTTTATAAATCTTTTTAATAAAACCCCTACGGGAGTGCCTGCCCTCGCAAGAGATACAAGCACAACATTTTTTCCCTTTTCGGATATTATTTTTCTGCTGAGTATTTCAACTGATTTTGCAGTCGGAAGGGCATAATTTTCAAGCGATAAATAAAAAGTTTTAAGATATTCCTCTGACGGAAGTTTTTCTTTGGGGAGCATTTCAGAATAATGCACCCCTGACTGTATACTCTTTTCACGCTCAATATTGTCAAGCGGTTTAACCATTCCCGTAATATCTTTTAATAAAATTTCAACATCATTTTCCCTGTATGTGTTTCTCATACTCAGCCCCTTACAAGATAAAATTTCCCGCAGTCCGAAAATACTGCCATAATATCACGGAAAGCCATTTCGCACTGAATATCGTTTTTGCTGTCGGTGACAACTATAACGGCATCATACTTGTCCGTGTTATATAAATAAGTCTGTCTTTCGCTTTCATAAAAGCTTTCAATTCTGAAACCGTTTCGGCAGGGGTAATCCTCTGAATTATTTATCCCTATGGGACTGCGTGTAGTTGAATGTGTGCAGACCTGCAAATTAAATCTTTTTTCAAGCTCCATTCCGAGCATTATTGCGGGAATCATACATTCTTCCGTACCGAGTACAAGAATTTTTTTGCAGTTTTCGAGATTATTTTTAAGATAATTAACAGATTCATCGGTAAAGATACTTAATTCTTTTTTCATTTCACCGACTTTAAGACCTTCTCTCATATTGGGAATATCCGATTTCGGTGAGATTTCCTTTCCGCTGTATTCTTTGAGGTTATCGGGAAATACAGGGCTTTCGGCATTTATACCGCTGACGGATTCTTCAAAATTGTCGCCATTGATTTTGACGAGGGAAACAAATTTTATATTTTTACTTAAAAGTTCCTGTTCACGTTCACTGCTTATGCGGTTTATGACCGAACCCACAACAAATTCCGAATTTTTCAAAGACGGAAATTCTTTTCTCATAGCTTCAACTATGTTTTCAATGGTTTTACCCGTGGATATTTCGTCATCTATGAGAATTATTCTTTCGGGATTTATTCTTGAAATGGGCTTGTATATTATCTGCTGTTCAACGGCATGGCTGTGTTCCTCATAGAAATTCAGGACTTTTTCCGAACCGCAGTTTTCCCTTGTGGTATGCATATAATAAGTATTATCGGGAAAACTCATAGCCACAGCCGCAGCTATTGCCGTTGCTGTTTCCGCAAAGCCTATAACAAGCGGAGAATCTGCCGTATTATTTAAAATTTTTCCGAGTTCGGACATCATCTCAAAGGCTTTGGTCGGGGAAACAGGCATATGTTTAGCCTGCAAGGGATTGACGAGAAGATAGCTCCTCTTGTTATTGTTATATCTTTTTGCAAGCCTCATAACATCATTTTCAGTATACATAATCAATCATCTCTTATTCCGTAGATTTCGGCGAGGGTAAGAATTTTCCCTGCCCATTTTTCGTGGCATTTGACTTCATTCATTCTTTTGCTGACGGTACTTTTCTCAACTCCGTAATCCTTATTATTCCAGTTTGCGACGGAGCAGGCATCTTCATAGTCCTGCCTTGTGACTTTCAGCATTTCATTTATTACAGGGACTTGTGAAGGGTGAATTGCGGTTTTTCCGATAAATCCGTTGAGAATATCTTTTCTGAGTTCACGTTCAAGACCCTTTTTCCAGCCGTCATCTGTTTTTGTATCGAAATATTCCCAAACGGGCGCAGACACAACATAATCGCAGGAAAAAACATTTAATATATCCATAAGACAGGAATTTACCACACCTATATCATAGATAGTTTCGTTCATATTACGGCGCAGACCGTAAGCCCTGCAAAAATCATTACCGCCCACACGGACGTTAAGCACATATTTTTTCATAATGTCAATACTTTCTTTCAGCTTGACAAGAGCCTTTGTGCGTGTGACTATGGAAATTATGTCATCACTTTCAAGAATGGGCATCATATATATTTTCCTGTTTAATGAATAGGAATTTACTTCAATCATCGCAGCATTGTAATTATCAGCGGATTCAGTGGAATATTTCGGCAGAATAAATCCCTTTACAAATCTGAAATTTTCCCCTGAATTTCGGAAAATTTTCATTATCTGAAACTGATTCCTCACACGGATAAAAACAGGCGGTATATAAATATCGCTGTCTTTGCTGATTTCGGCAAGTTCGTCAAGTACGCCGTAAATGCAGTTTTCAGCCTCATCTATGGCAGAATCTGCAATTGCATCTTCAAGGCACAAAGCCGCTGAATAAGGCGGTTTTATTTTTTGGTTTCTGATTTGCTTTATTAATTTTCCGCTGTTTGCGGGAGAATACAACAGCGCACCAACACCGCAGCTCTCTTTGTTTATATAATTTTCATTTGACAATTACAAGCACCTCCACACGGGGTATTTATTTTTAACAAACCGTTCATAAAACGGCTTGTCCCAATTTACAGATTTCCTATTCATCAAGGCACACATTCGGAAAATGTGTGCCTTTTATAAGATATTCAGTTTTAGTTCAATATATTACTGCAAGCCTTTAAGCCAGTTTGAAAACTGTTCAAGAACATTCATATATAGTTCGTTGTCGCTTGCACTTGCAAGGTCAGACATTTTTGAAAATCCTGTGTTGTCTCTTACTCTGCCTTTCATATCGTCAAGCTTTTCAAGGTAGTCAAAGCGGTAATTTCCGATTCCTATGAACTGGATAAATACATTCATGTCAGAACATTTTTTAATTATCCTGTTTGTTGCACCGTGGTCAGCGTTTGCGCCGTCCGTTATGAAAAGAATAAAAGTCGGGTCACCGTTGTCAACTATGGGAGCGATTCTCCGTGTTCCTCCGAAAAATCCGCCGACAGGCTCATCATATCCCTCAATTATGGCACAAAGCACAGGGGCATAATTAGTACCGCCCATTCTGTATCCCGAACTGAGTATATAATTTACATAATTCTCATAATTTGAGAGGTCAAGGTCTCTGAGCTTTATAAATTTATCGTGGAAAAGGAACATATCTATTGAGCCGTTGTCATCAAAAGTAAGTCCCAATGGAACAAGCTTGTTTATGGTCTGCTGGACAGTTCCGCTCCTGTAAAGAGTTCCCATAGAACCGCTGAAATCGAGGGCTACAACAACTTTTGCCCTTGTATTTCCGAGGTCAATGCCGTTTTTCTTCTTCAAATCCACAACGCATTTTGAGAGATTTACAACGTGCTTTTCAAGATTAACCTTGTCTTTTGAAAGGCTTATTTTTCCCATAAGCCTGTCTTTGAGATTTTCACTACTGTTTGAATTGTTGTTTTGTTTATTGTTCTGATTATTTGCGGAATCCTCTGCGATTTCGCCGCCGTAATTTTTGAGGAGTTCACCGAGTCCGCCGTTGAATCCTCTTGCAACGACAGCAATTCTCCAAACACCTTTTTTATAGATTTCTATTCCTATTACAGCCTTTTCGCTGTCAAAATCCCTTCCGCTGAGAGACAGTTCAAGGACGCTGTTTCCGTTCTGGATTATATTTATTGTGTGGGACTGAATCTGTCCCATAGTGCCGTTTCCGTCAATGCTGACCGTAAAGACAAGCTTTTCTATTTTTGCGGGCAGGGATTCAAGGCGCATTGTGTATAAATCGCTGTTCTGCGAATATTCTATCTCCCTGTTGGGCGACTGAGGCTGATTATAGAATATCATATACCTGTCATCTGATAATTTTTCCTGAGAATCCACACCAAAACAGCAGGTATCATAGACAGCGTTTCCGACAGTTGATATTTTAACCTGTACGGGCTGTGAAATGTTTAAATAATCTTCGAGTTTTCCTCTGAAACCACGTTCTATTTTCATTTTTATTCCTCCGTTCAACAGAAAAACAGGACAGAAATCCGAAACAGACCTCTGCCCTGCCGTTTATTCCTCAGCGGAATCTTCTTGCAAGAGCTTCAATGTTATTATCAGTCGTGGGCTGACCTATGGCATTGAATTTCCATGCGCCGTTATGACGGTAAAGCTCACCGAAAACCATTGCAGTCATATTGTTGTAATTTTCGGACAAATTATACTTGCACATCTCAGTACCGTTATCGTCACAGATGCGGATAAACGCATTTCTTATCATTCCGAAATGCTGTTTGCGCTCCGCTGCCTGATAGATATTTACAACAAACACGATTTTGTCATAGATTGCCGGCAGACCTTTAAGGTCAACGAATATCTGTTCGTCATCGCCGTCACCTGCGCCCGTGAGGTTGTCGCCCATATGCTTTACGCAGTTTGTGCTGTGTGTGAGATTTCCGAAATAAACAACATCTTTATTGGTTGTAAGCTTGCCGTTCTGACAGAGGAATGCCGTAGCGTCGCAGTCAATATCCTGTGTGCCGCCTCCGAAAAGTGAGGAGAGAAAACCTCCCTTTGCGGGCTGTGCCTCGTCCCAGCCAAGACCTACCATTACTTTTGAAAGTTCGCCGCCGTTGCTCTTTTTGAGTTCAACTTTCTGACCTTTCTGCAAATTTACTGACATATAATCACCTTCTTATTTTCGGGAAATTATACATTTACGCCGAAATTCTTGCAGAGTGCATAAAGACCGCCCTGAAAACCGCTTCCGATTGCGTTGAATTTCCATTCGCCGTTATTGCGGTAAATTTCGCCTACAACGATAGCAGTTTCGATTGAGAAATCTTCACCGAGGTCATAGCGGATAATTTCATTTCCTGTAACCTGGTCAACAATGTGAATGTAAGCATTGCTTACCTGTCCGAAATTCTGACGGCGTTCGTCAGCCTCATATATTGTAACAGTAAATGCAATTTTGCTGATATTTGCAGGCACACGGCTGAGGTCAACCTTGATTACCTCGTCATCGCCTTCGCCCTCACCTGTGAGGTTGTCGCCTGTATGCTCAACAGCACCCGAACTGTGTTTAAGATTGCTGTAAAAGACGAAATCCAAATCGTTTGTTACTCTGCCGTTTTCACCGCAGAGGAAAGCGGAAGCATCGAGGTCGAAGTCTGCGCCCCCGTCATATTTGTTGGTGTCCCAGCCGAGACCTACGAAAATTTTTGAAAGACTCGGATTTCCCTTTGTAAGGTCAACTTTCTGACCTTTTGTTAAATTTACAGCCATGATTTTTTACCTCCTGTAAAAAAGAATTATTTATTTTAACAAGGTTTCGTCAAACCCTGTTTTCAGCTTTTTTTGGTTAAAACTTTTCTTATCATGTCAATCGGTATTACAAGGAATGCAAGTCCGAGGCAGATAAGCCATGTCTGCGGATTGAGAGCCTCAACGCTGAGAGGCTTGCCGCCGAATGTTACGAATACGAACTGTACAGCAAGAAGCACGCCCATAACAGCGAGGAACGTCTTGTTTCTTCCAAGGCTCTCAAATACATTTGTATGCTCAGTACGTGCATTGAAACCATTGAATGTGATACCCATCATGAATGTTGCAAAAAGAGCTGAACGAAGATATATCATTGCCTGTTTTGTCAACACCCCGTTGCTTTCAAATGTAGCTTCTCCATTTGGAAGAATATCATGTATATTGAATAAATCAATAAATGCCGGTACAAAACGGATTGCAAGACAAACAGCAGTGAGGTAAAGACCACTTATAACAAACTGCATGAACATCTTTTTGCTTACGATGCTTTCCTGTCGTGGTATAGGCTTGTCCTTCATGTACTCTTTAAGTGCGGGTTCGCTTCCGAATGCGATAGCTGCGAGAGTATCCATAGCAAGATTTACAACGAGGAGCTGAACAACTGTCATCATCTGCTCACCCTCCTGTCCGAAAAGCGAACCAAGGAAACAGGTGAGAACTGCGGCAACGTTTACCGTGAGCTGGAATATGAGGAACTTTCTTATTCCCTTGAACATTGTACGTCCGTAGAGAATAGCTTTTGCAATTGATGAGAAATTGTCATCGAGAATTGTGATATCGCCTGCTTCCTTGGCAACTTCCGTACCGCTGCCCATTGCAAAGCCGACATCGGCTTTTTTAAGTGCGGGTGAGTCGTTTACACCGTCACCAGTCATACCTACAACGTAATCGAGTTCCTGAGCGCATCTTACAAGTCTTGATTTGTCAGTCGGGAGCGCACGTGCAACAACTCTGAGGTTGGGAATAACTTTTTTGAGTTCATCATCTGAAAGTTCACCCATTTCCTGAGAAGTGAGAGCAACATCTGTTTCTGTTTTGAGGAGTCCCGCATCTTTTGCGATAGCAACGGCAGTTTCTTTTCTGTCGCCCGTTACCATTACAACCTGAATACCAGCTTCCTGAACTTCCTTGATAGCTGCAACAGCCTCTTTACGAACGTTGTCTCTTATGCAGAGAACACATACAAGGGTCAAATCCTCGCCCTCATCGGAATTTCCGTCTTTCTTTGCAACACCGAGGAGACGCATTGAACGTGCAGCCTGTTCGTCAATGTAAGCCATGACTTTTTTCTGCATATCTTTTGTAAGGGGATTAACGTTTCCGTTTTCGTCAACATATTTATCACATCTTACAACAAGTCTTTCGGGCGCACCCTTTATATAAGTAACAGTCTTTCCGCCGTGTTCGATTACGACATTTGAACATTTCTTTGTGGAGTTGAAAGGATTAAATTCTTTAACTTCCTCTTTTTTCATCTTTGAAACAGCCTTGTTGTCAATTACAAACTGCATTAAAGCTCTGTCTGTGCTGTTACCGCCGATAACCTGATTATCGCTTGCCTGTGCGCTGTTGTTCACGCCGACACCCGTAACCATATCAAAAGCAAGGTCATCTTTAAGCTGTTCAAGTTTCTGGAATTTCTTTACATCGCCTGTGATAAATTCAACAACTGAGAGTTTACCTTCTGTGATAGTACCCGTCTTGTCGCTGAAAAGAAGGCTGAGGCTTCCTGCTGTTTCAAGACCGTTGATTTTTCTTACGAGAACGTTGTCCTTTGCCATTTTCATACTCTGGAAAGAGAGAAGAATTGATGTAAGCATGGGAAGTCCTTCGGGAACGGCACAGACAATGATTGTAACTGCCACTGTTATTGCGTTCATTATGAACTTAACCCAGCCGATAGCATCGGAGGGAAGCTGTCCCTTTATTGCGGAACTAATAAGTACACCGACTATAATGGCAATTGCGCCTACATATCCGAAAGTTGAAATCTGTTTTGCGAGTTTTGCAAGCTTAACCTGCAAGGGAGTCTGTCTTGTATCTTCCTGAACTTCAAGTGCAAGCTGTCCGAAAAGTGTGCTGTCGCCGACAACTTTAACTTCCATATAAGCCTCACCGCCGCACACAACAGTACCTCTGTAAGCGTAGTGTGTGTTAAGCAGGTCCTTTATATCGTAGCTTTCGCCGTTTGCGGGGACTTTTTCTGCTTCTTCCGTTTCACCGTTGAGGGCAGCCTGGTCGATTTTAACTTCACCCTCAACAATTTCGCCGTCTGCGGGGAGCTTGTCGCCTGCTTGAAGATAAACGATATCTCCGACAACAACGTCATTTACATGGATTTCTTCGAGTTTTCCGTCACGGATAACCTTAGCCATTTCCTTAGCCTGTTCTTCGGCTTTGAGTGTGGAGGCTTTGCCCTCCTGCTTGCTTTCGCTGACGGAAGCAACGCCGTTTGCTATGAGGATAGCTATAAGAACGCCGACAGGCTCATACCATTCAGCCTGATTCATAAAGAACAGCACAACCTGAACTGCAAGAGCAACCAGAAGAATCATAATCATGGGGTCTTTGAAGCCCTCAAGAATTTTTTTCCACAACGGGTCGGGCGGTATCTGCGTAAGCGAGTTACTGCCGTTTTTCTGTCTGCTTTCTTCTACCTGTGATTTTGATAGTCCTTTTAACATTTTCTTACCCTTCCTGTAATCAAAATTATATCTCTCTGCGGTCAGAAACTTCGCAAGGCGAAATTTATTTGACCCAACGGATATATTGTATCATAATTGTCGAAAAAAGTCAAGCAAATATGAACAATATCTGAAAAATAATCAAAGTTTTTTTGTCTGCGTTTCCGCAATTGAATTAAAGCTTAAACTATTGCGTCAATTTTGCGGAGTTTTGCGATGATATCCGCAACGTCTTTCTCAACGGTTTTTCTGTCCGCATTGGCATACTCCGCAACAAGCTTGTCAACGATTTCCTTTTCGGAAGTCTCTTTTTTGAGACATTCGATGATAAAGGCAGCAGTTTCGTTACTTTTCACCATACCGCTGAACTTAGTGTCACCTGTGGAAACCATGTAATAATCTTCCTTTGATGTGTGTGTCAGGAATTTCGGATTGAGTTTCATAAAAATTTTCCTTTCATATATAAAATTATTGCAGTCATATTATAACATATCATTTACAATAATGCAATAGCTTATCAAAAAAATATGATGTTCTAAACGGACTTACCGCCGAATATCATATAAAAAACGGGGGGAGACATTATGGATAATGAAGAACTTGCCGAAAATATGCCCGATACAGAAAAAAATAAAGGCATCGAGGATATCGCCGCCATGCAGACTGTAATCTGTATTCTTCTTGCGCTTGCATTTTTTATAATAAATATGACATATCCGCCGACTGCCGAGGGACTAATGGAAAAATTCCGTGAACTTTCAGGTTCGCACCGTACAATTGAAAATCCCATAGATACGGTCATAAAATATTGGTCAGCTTTAAAATAGGAAAAACGAAAATAATTATCCGTTTTTCCTTTTTACTGTTCAACGGGCTTGTATTTCTTTTCAGGGACAGCAGTATCATATTTTCATTCTATGCGGTATGCCTTATACATGAAATAAGCCATATGACAGCCGTATATTTTTTCAGAGGAAAAATAAAGTCTGTTGAATTCAGCGGATACGGAATAAAAATCGAAACATCTCCCGTTGTGTCGGTTTTCAGCGGAATTGTAATACTTCTTTCTGGACCTCTTGTAAATATTATTGCCTTTTTTATTTTTTACAAAACAAAAAATTTTTTCTCCGTCCTGAGTCTCTGGGAGGGAATATTCAATCTTCTTCCCTTTTCGTTTCTTGACGGCGGAGCGGCAATAAAACTTGCGACAAGCGGAAATCCGCATGAACGGACATACGAAATACTGCGTGTGGCTGCCTGCGTGACAGCCACAGCAATACTGATTATAATTTTTGCGGAGTAATCCGCATTTTTTTATTCCATAAAGTTTTCGGGAATTTCAGGGAACGGAATGTTTTTTTCCTCCTGTTCGGGATTTTCCTGAACTGCGGGAGAGGACGGCGATGCGATTTTACCGCCTAAAAATCCCGCAAGCAAAGCCCTTATGTCAACGCCCGTAGCCTCTGTGAGACCGTCTGTTATTTTAGTAGTTGAATTAATTATGTCTCCGACAAGCTTGGTTGAATTTCCCTCGCCGTACATTGTAATCTTGTCAACGCTTGAAAGCGGTGCAGCGGCATTCTTGACAACTTCGGGGAGAGCCTTGAAATACATTTCAAGTACGGCAGCCTCGCCGTATTTCTTCATAGCCTCAGCCTTTGCGTTGATACCTTCTGCCTCGGCAAGACCTTTTGCACGGATAGCGTCAGCCTCAGCCTGACCTACGGCAGCAATACCCTCAGCCTCCTGCATTCTTGCATATTTCTGAGCCTCAGCCTCGGCTTTCTGAGCCTCAGCCTCCTGTTCACGCTGGAAACGGTCTGCCTCTGCATCTTTTTTAAGCTGATAGAGTTTAGCATCTGCTTCCTGCTGCGCCCTGTACTTTTCAGCCTCAGCCTTTTTCTTGATTTCGGCATCGAGAGTTCTTTCCTTAACGACAGCTTCTCTCTCTTTGAGGTCGATTTCCTTTTCAGATGCGGCGATATTTGCGTTAGCCTTTGTTATTTCGATAGTCTTACGCTGTTCTTCCTGCTGAATCTGATAAGCAGCGTCAGCAATAGCGAGCTGAGTATCCGCATCTTTTTTGAGTTCAGCCTGACGGATAGCAAGTTCGTTGTTTCTCTGTGCAACTTCCGTTTCAGCGGTAACTCTTGCGTCATTGGCTTCCTTTTTGGCAAGAGCCTTTGCAATTTCGATTTCCTTTTCGGATTCAGCCCTTGCAATAGCGGCTTTTTTCTGGATAGTTGTTATATTGTCAATACCGAGATTTTCAATAAGGTTCTGGTCATCTGTGAAATTCTGGACATTGAATGACACAATTTCAAGTCCCATTCTGTTGAGGTCGGGAGCGGCATTTTCCTGAACCTTTTCAGCGAATGCCTTACGGTCGTTTACCATTGAAACGAGAGTCATCTGACCTACGATTTCACGCATATTACCTTCGAGAACCTCACGGGCAACTTTTGCAATGTATGTGGTTTCCTTGTTGAGGAAGTTTTCCGCACCGAGTTTTATAAGAACGGGGTCACTGCTGACTTTTACGTTTACGTTTGCATCAACGTTGATGTTAATGTAATCGGCTGTGGGAACTGCACTTGATGTCTTTACATCAACGGCGATAAGCTGTAATTTGAGTTTATCGACACGCTCAAAGAAAGGAATCCTCACGCTTGCCCTGCCTATTACGATTTTTTTACGCAGACCCGAAATTATGTAAGCTGTGTCGGGCGGAGCTTTGATGTAACCCATCGCAAGGATTATCACAAGGACGATAACACCGATTGCTATTGGAATGATAGTTGTAATGTTTTCAGGCATAATTTTAATCCTCCATATCATGAATCTGTACGGCTGTGTCGTACCGTATGACAGTATTATACAATATTGTTTTTACTTTGTCAATATTTTGTCGTATATGCTGTATGTTTAATTTTCATAGTGGTACATAAAACTTTATATAAGTTCAGCTAATTTTTTAATAAGTTCAAATGAACCTATTAAGCGATTATGCGATTTTATGAGATAATCCATTGAAGGTATCATATTATATCAGTTATATCATTATTCCCAAAAAGTATATCACTGAATATGCATGAATTTTTTATGTTTTTCAAATACACTTGATTTATATGAAAGAATCTGCTATAATTATACTGAAATTCAATGCAACAGGAGAACATCATGAAAAAAAATACTGTAATAATCGACACTGTAATCATTTCAGTGCTTGTAATTATAACCTGCGGAATAATTTTGTCAATAGTTTTTCCGAACAAAAAAGCCGAAAACGGAACGGAAAAACCCCTGCATTATACGGATTATGCAGGAAAAAGAATCGGTGTGCAGACAGGCACTACCTTTGACGATATAATCCGATTAAATATCCCCGATGCGAATATTTGCTACTATAATACTTATACGGATATGATTTCCGCTATAAATTCGGGAACTATTGACGCTTTCGGCGTTGATGAACCCGTAATAAGAAATATAATGGCTGAAAATAATGCCATGTCATATATAGAAGAATTTATGGACAGGTATAACTACGGCTTTGTATTCGCAAAAACAAAAGACGGAGAGGAACTGTGCAGTCAGTTGAATGATTTTTTACAGGAAATAAAATCAGACGGAACTTTTAAGAAAATAAATAAACTATGGTTCGATTCCTTGGAAGATGAACGCCCCGTTATTGATACGGATTCCCTCAGAGGCGAAAACGGAACTGTTTCTCTCGCCCTTGAATCGCAGTTTGCACCTTTTGTATATGTCAAGGACGGGAAAATTACAGGCTACGAAATTGATATAGCTTATCGTTTCTGCGAAAAATACGGCTATAAGCTTGATTTGAAAGATATGAACTTCGATGCAATAATTCCCGCTGTTGATTCGGGAAAATGCAATTTCGGCTGTTCGGGAATGAGTATCACCGATGAAAGAAAAGAATCCATGATTTTTTCCGAACCCGATTACACGGGCGGAACTGTCCTTGCAATTAAATCAAATGTATTAAACAAAGATGAAAAAGGATTTTTTGAAAGCATAAAACTCAGCTTTGAAAAAAATTTCCTCCGTGAAAACCGCTGGAAACTCATAGCAAACGGAATAGGCACTACCTGCCTTATAACATTTTTATCCGTGGTTTTCGGTTCTCTGATTGGATTTTCAATATGCATATTCCGCAGGACGGAAAGCAGACTCGCAAATATAATTTCCGATATATATGTAAAAATATTACAGGGAACTCCCATTGTCGTACTGCTTATGATACTTTTCTATGTCGTTTTCGGAAATTCGGGAATAGATGCGGTATGGGTGGCAGTTATAGGATTTTCCCTGAATTTCGGGGCTTATTCTTCCGAAATAATGCGTTCGGGCATACAAAGCATTGACGGCGGACAGCGTGAGGCTGCACTTGCCCTCGGATACAGCGAAAGACAGGCATTTTTCAGATTTATATTTCCGCAGGCGGCAGTGCGTTTTCTTCCCGTTTACAAGGGCGAAATAATTTCACTTCTGAAAAATACTTCAATTGTCGGATATATCGCCATAGAGGATATAACAAAAATGAGCGATATAATAAGAAGCCGTACATATGAGGCTTTCTTTCCGCTTATAGCGACAGCAATAATATATTTCCTGCTTGCGTGGTTTATTTCCGCAGTTCTTGGATTTATAATGAAAAAAGCAGACCCGAAATCACGAAAACATTTCACAAAAGGAGATGTAAAAAATGCCGATGATAAAAATTGAAAATTTAACTAAAATATACCCAAATGTCACTCCCCTGAAAGATGTCTGTGCGGAAATAAACAAGGGCGATATTATTTCGGTAATAGGTCCTTCGGGTACTGGAAAATCTACGCTTCTGCGCTGTATAAACAGGCTTGAAGAACCTACTTCGGGAAAAATTATCGTTGACGGGGAAGATATAACCAATCCGAAATGCAATATAAACAAAGTCCGCAGAAAAATGGGCATGGTCTTTCAGTCTTTCAATCTGTTTGCAAATCTCAACATAATAGAAAATATCATGTCCGCACCAGTGAATCTCTTGAAAAAATCCAAAGATGAAGCCTATGATGAAGGTATGGCTTTGTTAAGGCGTGTGGGTCTTGAAGATAAAGCCATGAATTTCCCTGATGAACTTTCGGGAGGACAGAAACAAAGA
>JAFYFU010000115.1 GCA_017543595.1 Ruminococcus sp.
CGTTTCAGCGGTTTTACTGCACAGATTATTCAGCATGAAATTGACCATTGTAACGGGATATTGATTTGATAAAAACAAATTTTTTGATTTTATATTTTTTCCAAAATGCTGTGAATATCTCCATTGATACAAATGCTTTGCTTTCTGACTTCATTCGGTGCATACGCTTCCCCAAAATTCAGACAGGCATAGACAGCTTCTTGGTTTGCGTAAGTCATTTGCCAGAACGGATATTTGATGATAACAGGTGTATTCATACCCACACCCAATTCCAGAAACAGAATATGCAGTCCTTCATGACGGCGAAGAAATTCGTCATAAAACTCTGCTGCTTTGTGCCAGCCCTCGTCCTCAACAAAAGTATCATCAGCACGGAGATTCATGCTCATAGGCTTTCCGCAGACGGGACAATATGGTATCAGTTCAGTGGGAATCCGCATATCTTTTTGCTGTTCAAACATCGCCCTGACAATTTCTTCATTGTCATAAGTCTTTTGGTGACAAGGCTCAGAACATTGAAACAGTCCATAATCACCTTGTGTGTAGAAAAGGCGGTTCTTGTCAAAGCCTGCTTTCTGGAACTGGTGGTCAACATTTGTAGTAATGACGAAATAATCCTTGTCTTTCACAAGTTCAAACAGCCGCTTGTATGTTCCGTTGTCCACGTCCATATAGCGGTTGATGTAAATATAGCGTGACCAGTATGCCCAGTGTTCTTCAGGCGTTGGAAATGGGTAGAATCCGCCTGAATACATATCCTGAAAGCCGTATTTCTCCACAAAATCTGCAAAATATTTCTGCAAACGCTCACCTGAATAAGTAAATCCTGCGGCAGTGGAGAGTCCTGCACCTGCACCGATAACAATAGCATCTGCCGTTTGTATTTCATTTTTCAGACGTTCAATTTCTGCTGAGTAATCTTTTGTATATTTCATAATCATCATCTCCAAACACATCAAAAACAACCTGTATATCGTGAGTTGTGCGAAACTCCCTGACTGTATGGACAGCAATTCCAGCCGCCTTTTCCTGCGGAAAACCGAATACTCCTGTTGAGATACAACAAAAGGCAATGCTTCTGATATCATTTTTTATGGCAATATCCAGACAGCTTTTATATGAATTTTCAAGCAGTCTGCAATGCTCGTCCGTAAGATGTCCGTTCACGATTGGTCCGACTGTGTGAATTATATAATCACTGGGAAGATTATAGGCAGGAGTAATTTTTGCCATGCCTGTTGGTTCTTCATGACCTTGCTGTTCCATAAGCTGACCGCACTTGTACCGCAGACGAACACCTGCAAAGGTGTGTATGCAATTGTCAATGCAACTGTGACATGGACGGTAACACCCCGTTAGCCCTGAATTTGCGGCATTGACTATTGCACCGCATTTCAGCGTGGTAATATCACCTTTCCAGAGATAAATACCGTCCTCAACGGGCGATAAATCGGCAATATCCGTGATGCCCTTGCTTTGAGTAAGTTCTGTCAGATATTCGTCCTCAGCTTTTAAAAAATCCTCGTCTGCTTTCATAACAGGACGGATATTCACAAGGCTTCTGTAAAGCTGAAATTTGTTCTCATCATTTTCAGGTATCTCTATTCCGTCAACATCATTTCTCTCGGAAAGCAGATAATTTATCAGAAAATCAAGTTTGTTCATACAACTCACTCCTCATATTACCTTATGGAAAGAGTGTGCCGATTTTTTCAGCGCACTCTTATTTTATTCTTCATCAATTATTTTTCGTGTGTCCGCAACGACTTCCGCAAGAGTAGTGCTTTTCAGTTCGTTTTCAAGAGCCATCTGTGCCTCTCTGAGCCGTCCGTCCATGACCTTATGGATATTTCGTCCCACGGGACAGTCTGCATTAGGATTTTCATGAAAATGAAACAGTCCCTCATCATCTATGCAGTCAACAGCCCTGTAAATATCATACAGTGTGATTTCGTTAAGAGGTCTTGCAAGGTGTGCACCTCCGCTGCCCTGACGGGTTTCGACAATTCCAGCATTGCGAAGCTGGCCGAGAACATTTCGGATAATGACCGCATTTACTCCCGTACTTCCTGAAAGAATATCGCTTGTTACCCTCATCTGTCCGTCAAAAATGTCGATACAGGCAAGAATATGCACCGCTACTGTAAATTTACTTGTGATTTGCATAGATAATTCATCTCTTTCTTATTCTTTTACCACGCTGATACGCTGTCCGATATGATTTCCTTTTTCGATTTCGTCAACCATAGCAATAGCATAATCCGCATAGCTGATAATACTCTCGCCCTTAGCGTTGAGTGTAAGCTCCTCGCCTGCGAGAATGTACTTGCCGCTGCGTTCACCGTCAGCCTGAAAATCTCCAGCAGGGCTGATATATGTCCATTTTACGTCATTTCTCTCACGAAGTTCGCTCAGAGCCTTTGCCATAGCACTTGCAAGGGGCTTGAATATTTCAGGGAAATCTGCACCGTCCGAAACGCAGGTGGTATGCTCTGCGTTCACATACAGACTGCCTGCACCACCGACAACGAGAAGTCTTGTATCCGTTCCCGAAAGAACATCACAGAGGTGTTTCAAAGAAGTAGAGTGCTGGGGAAGTGTTTCAGGTGTCCATGCACCAAATGCATCAACAACTGCATCAAAATCTGCAATATCGTTCTTTGTTATCTCAAAAATATCCTTGATGACAGCATTGGGAGCAACAGACTTATTTTCGCCACGAACGATAGCTGTCACATCAAAGCCCCTGTTTACAGCCTCTTTCACGATAAGCTGACCTGCCTTGCCGTTTGCACAAATAACTGCGATTTTCATAATGTGTACCTCCTGATTATAACATAATTTTAATGATTTGTAAAGTTGTAATAATTTATATTTCAACTTTCTGAATACAGTATAACACATAATTTTAAAGTTGTCAATAGTAATATTACAATTTTGGAGAAATGCATAAAAAATTCAAGTGTACTATATGCATATTGCACAAAAATAGCTGCACTTTATAAAAAATGCAGCTATTTTTAATTTATCATAATATTAAATTTCAGTCATTTCAAATTTACATTCATGTTTCTTGGATTTTTTGTCGTAGTTGATGCCGACAAACAATACTTTTCCGTGATAGTCTTTTAAAGACTTGATATATTGCCTGTCTTTTATCTGATTCAGGGCGATTCCTGCATTTTTGTCCCATTTCAGTTCAATAATCATCGCAGGATTTGTGTTGCCTGCTCTTGGAACAAATACCAAATCTGCAAAACCTTCACCACCTTGTAATTCTCTGTAAATCGCATAGGTATCCTGTGCGGAATAATAGGCAAGAGACAGCACGCAGGAAAG
>JAFYFU010000116.1 GCA_017543595.1 Ruminococcus sp.
AACGGCAGCGGAAAAAGTAATATCGGCGATTCTGTTCGCTGGGTACTGGGAGAACAGTCTACAAAAACTCTCAGAGGAAATAAAATGGAGGACGTTATTTTTTCCGGTACCGTTGCAAGAAAACCTATGGGTTTTGCCGCAGTAACGCTGAATATAGACAATTCTGACAGGAAAATAAATATCATGGCGGACGAAATAGCCGTGACAAGAAAATTGTACAGAAGCGGTGAAAGCGAATATTCAATAAACGGAAAGTCCTGCCGCCTTAAAGATATAAATGAACTTTTCATGGATACGGGTCTCGGCAGGGACGGCTATTCCATAATCGGACAGGGAAGAATTGCCGAAATAGTCGGTGCGAAAAGCAACGAAAGGCGTGATATTTTCGAGGAAGCCGCAGGAATTTCAAAATTCAGGTACAGAAAACTTGAAGCCGAAAGAAAATTATCATCGGCACAGGAAAATCTTGTCCGCCTTACGGATATTCTTTCGGAACTTGAAAGCCGTGTCGAACCTCTGAAAAATCAGGCGCAGAAAGCCGAAAAATTCCTTAAACTTGCGGAAGAACGCAAAAAACTTGAAATATCCGTCTGGATAAACCGCCTTGACGAACTCAAAGAAAAACAGATACAGCTTGATGAGAAAATCCTCGCCGCAAAGGGTGAATATAATACCCTTGAAAGCGATATTCAGCGTCAGGAGGAAAAATCAAAAGAGGGTTTCCGAAAAATGCAGGAATGTACAATGCGTTCGGACGAACTCCGCAGAAAAATGATAGAAGAAGAACAGATTTCTTCCGAAAAAAAGGCAAATATAGCCGTTTATGAGAACGATATAAAACACTGTGAGGAAACTGTAAAATTATCGGAAAAAAGCATAGCGGATTCCGCACAGACCGAAAAAAATATTATTCTCCGCAAGGAAAATCTGATTAAAAAACTTGACGAACTGAAAATTCAGAAAAAAAATCTTGAAAATGAAATAAAGTCCCTTGAAAAAAATCTCGAAAATGCGGAAAATAAAAATTCTCTCCTCGGAAATGAAGTCAGAAAAGCCTCCGATGAAATAAATTCGCTGAATATAAAACAAAGTGAACTCAGATTTGCGGTTGAATCCGCAAAAAAAACCATAGCCGAAGAAAATTCAAGGCTTGAAGAACTCCGTAGAACAAGCGATGACAGCGGAAAATTATTATCGGATTATCTCGAAAAACTGCTTGAAAATACAAAGATTCTGAATGAAAATCAGGAAAATTCAAAACAGGTTTCGGAAAAACTCAAAAACTGCATGGATTTGCTTGAATCCGAAAAGCAAAATTTTGAAAAAGCTAAAACAGAGTTTGAAAGCATAATTTATGAACTCAAAGACCGCAGACAGCGCAGGAAAATCCTCAACGACCTTGAAAACAATATGGAAGGCTTTATCGGAAGCGTAAAGCAGATTCTTAAAGCCTCACGCCACGGCAGACTTGACGGCGTTTGCGGAACAGTCGCACAGAATATAAGCGTTGAACCGAAATATGCCGTTGCAATAGAAACAGCCCTCGGAAATGCCATGCAGAATATAATTGTTGAAAACGAAAACAATGCAAAAGACTGCATAAGATTCCTGAAAGAACAAAAAGGCGGAAGGGCAACTTTTCTCCCGATAACTTCAATAAACGGCAGGGAACTATATGAACAGGGTCTTGAAAATTGCAGGGGATTTATTTCCTCTGCGGATAAAATAGTCGGCTGTGATGAGAAATTCAGGGGGATAATTTCAAATCTCCTCGGCAGAACGTCAATTTCCGAAAATATAGACACCGCAGCCGAAACAGCCAAAAAATATAATTATAAATTTAAAATAGTTACCCTTGACGGACAGGTCATAAATGCAGGCGGTTCGTTCACGGGAGGTTCTGCACAGAAATCAGGCGGAATAATTACCCGCAAAAACGAAATAGAAAAACTTGATGCGGATATAGAAAGACTTTCCGCAGAACGTGACGGGGCTGACCTGAAAACTGCCGAAATCCGTGAAAAAACCGATAAACTGCGCCTTGAAAGAGAAAATCTCAAAAAACAGCTTGCCGAATATGAAAGCGATTCCGTAAGGCTCAATGCGGAAATTTCAAGCCTTGAATCCCTTATAGGACAGATAAATTCACAGTCGGAAAATTCCGAGAAATTCGTTGCCGATTCAGAGAAGAAAATATCGGAATCAAAAAAAATAATATCGGAATCGGAAAAGTTAATTTTCGAAACGGAATCAAAAATATCTCAGGCTGAAAAAATTCTCTCGCAGGGACAGAAAAACCGTGAAGAATTAAGGCTTGAAAGGGCTGAACTTTCCGAAAAAATTTCCCTCCTGAAAATAAAAAACACGGAGATTTTAAAGGACTGTCAGTCGCAGGAACTTGAAATAAGCCGTGCAGATGACGATATAAAAGCCGTTAAAGACGAAAATATCAGGCTTGAACAGGAGATTAAAAATCAGAATAATATAATAATCCAAAAGAAAAACGATATAGAAAAGCTTAAACAGGAACTTTCGGGAATGAAATCCAATACACAGGAATATCTTGAACAGATAAACAGGTATCAGCGGATTCACACCGAACAGACAAGGCTTGTAAATGAAATAAAAAGCGGTCTGAAAACTCTCAACGAGGCAAAAGAAAAGCTTTCGGGAGAAATAAACCGCATAACCGAAAGAAATGAAATTATAATCCGTGACAGCGATGAAATTATTTCTCAGATTCGTGAGGTCTATAATCTTTCACGTTCGGAAGCCGCAGAAATATCCGAAAAACTTGACGATATGAACGATGCACAGCGCAGGCTCAGAGAAGTAAAAGGAAAAATTTCCGCACTCGGAAGCGTAAATGTCGGCGCAATAGACGAATACAGGGAAGTTTCCGAAAGATATAAATTCATGTCCTCACAGATAAAAGACGTTCAGAAATCAAAGGCGGAACTTGAAAATATAATTTCGGGGCTTACGGACGATATGTGCCGTATATTCAGCGAAAGCTTTGCTGTTATAAATAAAAATTTCAGAGAAATATTTACGGAGCTTTTCGGCGGCGGAGAGGCTGAATTAATACTGACTGACCCCGAAAACGTCCTTGAATCGGGAATCGAAATCCGTGTAGCTCCTCCGGGAAAAGTTATAAAAAATTTAATTTCCCTGTCGGGCGGAGAACAGGCATTTATAGCGATAGCGATATATTTTGCAATACTGAAATTAAGACCTGCTCCGTTCTGTATACTTGATGAGATAGATGCCGCACTTGATGAGGTAAATGTGCGGAAATATGCACAGTATCTTAAAAATTTTACGGACACAACGCAGTTTGTGCTTGTAACGCACAGGCGCAGCGCAATGGAAGAAGCAAATGTCCTCTATGGTGTTACCATGCAGGAGGACGGAATTTCAAAACTGCTTAAACTTGAAGTGGAACAGGTGGATTTTCAGGAAGAAAATTAATATATACAGACGATTTTAAATAGGAGGAAAATTGTGTCCTTGCACTGAAAGCGAACGCAGCATAGCGGAGTGAGCGAAAGTGCAAGCCACAAAAGACACAATTTGACGATTTTAAATAGGAGGCATTTATGGGTATATTCCAGAAAATAGCAGACGGTTTGCGAAGAACAAGAGACAGTTTTTTCGGCGGTCTGCAAAGAATTTTCAATTCATTTACAAAAATAGATGAGGAACTCTTTGAAGAACTCGAAGAACAGATGATAATGAGTGATATAGGTGTCGAAACATCAGAGGAAATCTGTGACAGACTGCGAAAGAAAATTAAGGAAAGAGGTATCACCGACCCCAAAGCCATAATGGAACTTATTCAGGAAGTAATAGCTGAAATGATGGGCGATGACACAGGTCTTGACCTTTCCGTATCTCCTGCTGTAATAATGGTAATAGGCGTAAACGGCGCAGGAAAAACAACCACCATAGGAAAACTCTGTCACCAGTTCAAAAATGAGGGCAAAAAAGTCCTTGTTGCGGCAGCGGATACATTCCGTGCGGCAGCCATAGACCAGCTTGAAGTATGGACACAGAGGGCAGGAGTTGATATAGTAAAACATTCCGAAGGTTCAGACCCCGGAGCAGTTGTATATGATGCCCTTGAAGCTGCAAAGGCAAGAAACTGCGATGTTGTTATCATAGATACAGCAGGGCGACTTCACAACAAGAAAAATCTCATGGAGGAGCTTGCAAAGATAAACAGAATAATTGACAATAAAGCAGGGGAATGTTCAAGGGAAGTTCTGCTTGTTCTTGATGCCACTACGGGACAGAACGCCGTAAGTCAGGCAAAGCTTTTCAGCGAAACTGCGCCCATTACGGGAATAGTTCTGACCAAGCTTGACGGAACTGCAAAGGGCGGAATTGTAATATCAATTAAAAATGAACTCGGCATACCCGTAAAGCTTATAGGTGTGGGTGAAAAGATAGACGATTTGCAGCCTTTCAACAGTCATATGTTTGTTGATGCGCTCTTTGATACGCAGTACAGGGATATCGAGGAGGAAGAAACAGAAGAAGAAATTCCCGAAAATACAGAACAGCCCGAAGAACCCGAAACGGAAGTTTCCGAAGTTGAAGAATCTGAAACTACCGAAGATATGGAAGAACCCGAAAATATCCCCGAAAAGAAGAAAAAAGGATTTTTCAGCGGTCTTTTCGGAAGCCGTGACGAGGAAGAAGAAACTCCCGAAGAAGAACAGCAGGAAATTCCGGAAGAAAATAATAATGATACCGAAGATTCGGAGGATAACGGCGAAAGTGTCGTAATTCCCGAAGAAAATCAGACAACCGAAGAAGAAATTCATGCCGATGTTGAGGAAACAGCCGAAATCATTGAGGAAGTAACCGAAATCATTGAAGAAATCCCCGATGTAACCGAAAATATTGAACCCGTTGTCGAAAACAAAATTCAGGAAGAAGAAATTCAACAGCCTGTTGAAAACATACCCGTTCAGGAAAATTATAACATTCCCGCAGTACAGGCTGAGGAAACAGAACCGCAGGAAGAAATTCCCGAAGCTGTTGAAAATACCGAACCCGAACAGCCCAAGGAAGAACCCGCTCAGCCCGAAAAGAAGAAAAAAGGATTTTTCAGCAGGCTTTTTGGCAGAAAGGATAAATAATCATGAGCAGAATAAAAAAACTTGTCATGGCAACAAACAACAAAAACAAGCTGCGTGAGGCAAGAGAAATTTTTTCGCCGATAGGAATAGAAGTTCTTTCACAGAAAGATTTGAATATCGAATGTGACCCCGAAGAAAACGGTAAAACTTTTGCGGAAAACGCAAAAATAAAAGCCGAAGCCTTATACAGCGCAATTCCCGAAAATATCGCAGTAATTGCCGATGACAGCGGACTTTGCGTGGATATTCTCAACGGCAGACCCGGAGTATATTCCGCAAGATATGCCCCTGACGGACAGAAATGCAGTAAACTCCTTGACGAAATGAAAGACATTCCCGATGACAAGAGAACAGCATATTTTGAATGCTGCATAGCCTTTATTGACGAAAACGGCGAATATAAATCATTCAGCGGAAAATGCATGGGAAAAATAGGATATGAGGAAAAAGGCACAAACGGTTTCGGCTATGACCCCATATTTGTATACGGAGACAAAACCCTTGCCGAAATGTCGGCAGAGGAAAAAAACAACATAAGCCACCGTGGAAATGCTTTGAAAGAATTATATAAATATCTGAAAGAGAGTGAATAATTATGCTTACAAGCAAACAGAGAGCATATCTCAGGGGAATCGCCTCCGAGTATGAAACAATATACCAGATTGGAAAAAACGGCGTTACCGAGGCAGTATGCAAGGATATAAGCGAGGCTCTCAGAAAAAGAGAGTTAATAAAGCTCAGAGTTCTTGAAAATTCGGGCTGGACGGCAAGAGAAGCCGCTGACGCAGTTGCTCAGGCTACGGATTCTGAAGTCGTTCAGGTAATAGGCTCAAAATTCGTGCTTTTCAAGAGAAATCCGAAAGACCCCGTTATTGAGGGCATACCGAAAGACAAAAAATGAAAATCGGCATATACGGAGGCAGTTTCAATCCCGTACACAACGGACATATGCACCTTGCGGAAACGGCTTTAAAGGAATTTGAACTGGATATGATATTTTTTGTCCCGTGCAGAATATCCCCACACAGATTTGACGGTGACTATGTATCGGGAAAAGACAGGCTTGAAATGCTCAGGCTTGCCTGCGGAGACAATCCGAAATTTCAGGTGAGCGGATACGAACTTGAAAACGAAAGAACAAGTTACAGCATATATACGGTTGAATATTTTAAGAAAAAATTTCCCGATGACGAATTATATCTCCTTGTCGGGAGCGATATGCTTTTGTACTTTGAAAAATGGTACAGATTTGAGGATATACTTAAAAATGTTACTCTTGCGGTTGTTTCAAGAACTGACGGTGACAGGGATATTCTCCTTGAAAAAGCCGAAAAACTTGGTGAATATGGCAGAATTACAATAGGCAAATCAGCCCCTTTAATGGTATCTTCAACGGAAATACGAAAAAAAATTGCAAAAAATGAGAATTGCTCTTGCTATCTTGACAAAAATGTAGTACAATATATAAGAATGGGGAATTTATACCGATAATGACTTATGAGAGAGGTGATTTTTTGTTTTATGACACTGACAGCATGAAGAAATATTTAAAAGAGCATCTTTCTCAGAAACGCTTTCAACATTCTCTTAATGTTGCGGCAGAATGCAGAAAGCTTGCGGTTAAATACGGAGAAGACCCCGACAAGGCTTATATTGCGGGTCTTGTCCACGATATATGCAAGGAAATGCCGTATGAAAAACAAAGAGAACTCGTTTTTGACAGCGGTTTTACAGTCTGCCGTGAGGAACTTGAAACACGTTCACTTCTTCACGGCATAGCAGGCGCATATTTTGTCAAGAAAAAATTCGGAATCGGAGATATAGATATTCTCAATTCGATACGTTTCCACACGGTAGGCAGGGCAGGTATGTCAAGACTTGAAGAAATTGTCTACCTCGGCGATTTGGTTTCCGCCGAAAGAGACTACAAAGACGTTGACAAAATGAGAAAAATAACCTATACCGATATAAATGACGCTATGAGGGAAGCTTTTGCTTTTTCAATAAAATCAGTGGTGAAAAAAGGCGGAGTTGTACCGCTATGCACCGTTGAAGGGTACAATTTTTATACGAGATTACAGAGAGATGAACAGTTCGTGAAACAGAATACCTGAAAAGAGGCTTTTTAATGATAGAAAAGGATACTGTCACCGATGACGGAAAACAGACAGCAGAACATTCGGGAACAATAAAAAAATTCGGAAAGATAAGACTTATAAACGGAGTTCTTCCCGAAGATATAGACCCCACAAAAGGTCCTGAACCCGAAAGAGTTAAATTTTATGCAAATCATGCCGCAAAGCGTTCTCCGCTTTACGATATGAGCAATACAAGGGAGTTTAAACCGTCCTCTTACAAGGGAAAATATGAGGCAAGACCCATTGACTGGAATAATTATAAGGACGGTTCGGACTGGGACCCGCAATTCGGAAAAAATATAGACGGCAGTCAGCCTGACAGCCGTGAACTTAACGGCACGGAGAATATTTCCGCAGACAACAGCAGAAGTGCCAAGAAAAAACGCAGAAAAGAAAATAAAATGACAAAGGCGGAAAAACGTAAAAAAAGAAGAAAAGCCAATGCAGTCAATTTCCTTGTGAAACTCGCATCAATTTCGCTGAGTCTCCTGACAATGGCACTTCTTATTCTTCATATGCCGATATTTGTCGATACCAAAACAGGCGATAACGTCTCAATGACTTATCTTGTCAAGCACTGGCAGCCCCTTGTAACTGTTGAGGGAGAAATCAACAAGGCAAAAGTTACAGATGTGAAAATAGACGAAACAGCCGTTGAACCCGAATACACCGATGGTCTTGATTTACCGCAGATTGTCGAGGGTCAGTACAGCGTTTTATTGCTTGGCTTTGATGAGGACGTATTCAATACGGACGTTATGTGGGTGTGTCAGTTTGACATAGGTCACGGAAAATTAAATATATTGCAGATTCCGAGAGACTGCTGTCTGCCCGACTATACCACAAGCGTTACAGGAAAAATAAACAGTGTCTATTCAATGGGCAGAGAGGACGTAAATCCTCCCATACAGCGTGTTGTTGATGCTGTTCAGGAAAATTTCGGCATACCGATAGATGCCTATATAACAACCGTCTGCTATGATATAGTTGATATGGTTGATTTAATCGGCGGTATCCCGATACACATTGACAACGAAATAATATACGAGGCTGACAAGATAATTCCCGCAGGTGATGTTGTTCTGAGCGGCGCACAGTCCGAATGGTTCATAAGATTCAGAAGGGAATGGCTTACGGGCGATATAGGTCGTATGCAGAATCAGAGAAGATTTATGGCTGCTGCCATGAGCAAACTCATAAGCATAGTTGCCGATGAAGGCAGAATGAAACTTTACAGCTATATGAAAGAAATATATGACAATGAATATATTTACACCGATATGAGCCTTGAAGATATCAGTATGCTTGCGGATTTTGCATCAACACTTTCAATGGACAGCGTACAGGTGAATATGGTTCCCGGTGAAGATGCGGAATATTATGCACCCGATGGTCATATATATGATGTCTATTCCGTCCATAAGGAAGAAACTCTCGATATGCTCAACAGATATTACAGACCTTATCAGTGTCCCATGTTAGACAGGGATACAGCTATCGTTGAACTTGTGGAATACCATAACTATACTGTCTATGACGATACAAGCGAAACACTTGATGAACTCCAAAACGCAACAGAACCCAAACGTGACCCGAATAAAGCCGTAAAATAAGAAAGGAATGATACAATGACCGAACAGGAAAAACTTGAACTTATTATAAAAACCCTTGACGACAGGAGAGGTGAGGATATACAGGCTCTCAAAATTGCCGACCTTACTATCCTTGCCGACTATTTCATAATAGTAAACGGCACAAGCAATACCCATGTCAGAACTTTGGCTGACGAAGTTGAATTTCGCCTTTCACAAAAAGGTATCGAACCCCGCAGGCGTGAGGCTGATACGGGAAATACTTGGATAATCCTCGATTATTCGGATATTATCGTCCATGTTTTCTATAAAGATACAAGAGAATTTTACAAGCTTGAAAGCCTCTGGGCTGACGGCGAACCCGTTGATATAAGCGGTCTGCTTGTAAAAGAATAATCAGTAAATTTTCGGCAGGTATATTAATATATAAATAATGAGGATATTTCCAACAAATTAATATGTTAATATTGTTGCAAAGTAACGAAATTGAGATAATAAAAAAAAATACTTGACATCTTGTCGGTTTTGTGCTAAAATATGTTTATATTATTTATTTCAGATTTATATGAAAATTATCTGCTGAGATTCAGGGTACATGATGCCACACGCCTTTCGGCGGTTAGCATATATATGTCGGTTTATCCGATAAACCTCTGAATAAGGGAGGGAAATGTAATGGCAGAAGTTCGTGTCGGTAAGAACGAATCTTTGGACACTGCTCTTAAGAGATTTAAGAGGTCATGTGCTAAGGACGGCGTTATTGCTGAAGTTCGTAAAAGAGAACACTACGAAAAACCTTCGGTAAAGCGTAAGAAGAAGTCCGAGGCAGCTCGTAAGCGTAAATATTAATCTTACGGCGGTTAGGTAAATGTTGATAAAAGCAGGTGTCAAAGCCTGCTTTTTTCAATATCACGGTGAATAATATCAAAGGAGAATTGTAATGATAAAAAAATTACTCGTCATACACGGTCCGAACCTGAATCTTCTGGGCGAACGTGAACCCGGAGTTTACGGAAACGAAAGTATTGACGTACTGAACAACGAAATAATCGACAGGGCTGAAAAAAACGGCATGGACTGCGAAATTTTCCAGTCCAATCACGAGGGCGCAATAATTGACAAACTCCATGCCGCAAGGACTTCTTTTGACGGAGTTATCATAAATGCAGGTGCTTACACACATTACAGCTATGCCATAAGAGATGCCATAGCCGCTATAAAAATCCCCGTCATAGAAGTGCATATAAGCAATATAAATGCCCGTGAGGAATTTCGTTCAAATTCCGTTATTGCACCCGTATGCAGGGGCAGTATATGCGGATTCGGTCTGTTAAGCTATTATCTTGCCGTTCAGGCTATGAAAGAACTGTGAGGCGTGATATGAACCGTTTTGAAAGACTTTTTGAAGAACTTCCGAAAGATGCGGAATGTGCGCTCATAACTTCCGCTATAAACCGCAGATATTTCACGGGTATGAAATCATCTGACGGAACAGTTCTGATTTTCCGTGACAAGGCATATCTGATAATTGATTTCAGATACATCGAAAAAGCAAGGGCAACTGTTAAAAATGCCGAAGTAATAGAGCAGAGAAAATTATATTCGCAGATAGCGGAACTTCTGGAAAAACATAATGTTTCAAGTATGGCGATAGAGTCGCAGACAATGACTGTCAGCCAGCTTAACATGATAAGAAATAAATTCAGAAACATAAATATAAATTGCACCGATATGCTCAGTAATGCAATAAATACTCTCAGGTGCTACAAATCGCCCGAAGAACTTGAATGTATTAAAAAGGCTCAGGAAATAGCTGAAAAAGCCCTTGATGACATTCTGAAATTTATAAAAGTCGGTGTTACGGAGCGTGAAATTGCCCTTGAACTTAATCACAGAATGTTTCTCTACGGGGCAGAAGATTTGTCATTTGAAACAATAGTATTGTCTGGTGCAAATACTTCAATGCCTCATGGTGTACCCTCCGATAAGCCCGTACAGGACGGAGAGTTTGTTCTTATGGATTTCGGCGCAGTCTATAACGGCTATCACAGCGACATGACAAGAACCGTTTGTGTTGGTGAACCCTCCGAGGAAATGCGTAAGGTTTACAATATAGTCCTTGAAGCACAAAATGCCGCAATAAATGCGGCTCACGGCGGTATGACAGGCACAGACCTCGACAATATAGCACGTTCGGTAATCGAAGATGCAGGTTACGGGGAGTATTTCGGACATTCGCTCGGTCACGGCGTAGGTCTTGAAATACACGAAAGACCAAACGCAGCCACAAGTTATATCAATGAACTTAATACGGGCGCAGTCATAACGATTGAACCCGGAATATATATTGCAGGAAAATTCGGTGTGAGAATTGAAGATTTTGTCATTTTAACCGAAAATGGCTGCGAAAATCTGACTAAATCTGCCAAAAACTTAATTTCTTTGTAAAATATCGTTTTAGGTATTGCAAAAATCATAAAAATATGGTAGAATGAATTATTACAATATAAAAATACGGAGGTATTTATAATGATTTCAGCAGGAGATTTCAGAAACGGCGTTACTTTTGAACTTGACGGACAGGTTGTTCAGGTTATTGAGTTCCAGCACGTTAAACCGGGTAAGGGTGCCGCTTTTGTAAGAACAAAGTATAAGAACGTAATTACAGGTTCGGTTGTTGAAACTTCTTTCAACCCCACAGCAAAATTCCCCACCGCTTTCGTTGAGAGAAAGGATATGCAGTACAGCTACAATGACGGCGACCTTTACTACTTCATGGATTTGGAAACATATGAGCAGCTCCCCGTCAGCGCATCTGTTCTCGGCGACAACTTCAAGTTCGTAAAAGAAGAAATGATTTGTAAGATTCTCTCTTATAAGGGAAGCGTTTTCGGTGTTGAACCCCCCAACTTTGTTGAGCTTGTCGTAACTCAGACAGACCCGGGATTCAAGGGCGATACAGCTACAAACGCTACAAAGCCCGCTGTCCTCGAAACAGGAGCAGAAATAAAAGTTCCGCTTTTCATTGATGAGGGCGAAAAGATTCAGGTTGATACAAGAACAGGCGAATATATGTCAAGAGCATAATTTGCGCTTTAATTTTTACGAAAGGGGGAGCTGTTATGAAGCTTACCGAAAAAATGTCGTATTTACAGGGACTTATTGACGGTCTTGAAATTGATAAGTCCACCAAAGAGGGCAAGGCACTCCTTCAAATGTCAGATGTTCTTGCGGAACTCGTTATGTATGTTGAGGACCTTCAATCACAGGTTGACGAACTCACGGAACTTTGCGATATCCTCGACAAAGACCTCGGAGAGGTAGAGGAGGACTTCTACGGCGATGATGATTTCAAATGCGGAAGCTGCGGAGAATGTCCCGAAGATGATGAAGATGATGAGGACGACTTTGATGACGACGATGAGGATTATGACCTTGAAGACGATGATGAGGAGCTTTATGAAGTAACGTGTCCCTCGTGCGGAGATACTATTCTCATTGATGAGAGCATGATTGATGAAGGCTCTATAAACTGTCCGAACTGCGGAGAACTTCTTGAATTTGACTTTGATAACCTTACTATTGAGGATTTCGAGGACGAGGACGAAGACGAGGACGATGATGCAGAGGACGATTCAGAAGAATAATTTAAAAGCGGACGGGAATTATCCTGTCCGCTTTTTTCAAAACAAACGGCTGTTCAGACGAACAGCCGAATTTTTTTATCAGAATCCTGCATTTGGGTCAACATAACCTGCACCGGGGTCAACGTATCCGGGGTCAACGTAGCTTGTACCGGGGTCAACATAGCTTGTACCGGGGTCAACGTAGCTTGTACCGGGGTCAACGTAGCTTGTACCGGGGTCAACGTAGCTTGTACCGGGGTCAACATAGCTTGTACCGGGGTCAACGTAGCTTGTTCCCGGGT
>JAFYFU010000002.1 GCA_017543595.1 Ruminococcus sp.
AAAACAAGATTTGCTCCCTCACCTACGGGATTCATGCATATCGGAAATTTAAGAACAGCACTCTATTCATACCTTGTGTCAAAATCTCAGGGCGGTAAATTCGTTCTGCGAATAGAAGATACAGACCAGGTAAGGCACGTTGACGGTGCGGAGGAAGTTATCCTCAAAACCCTCGAAATGACAGGCATAGACTACGATGAAGGTCCTTATGTCCAGAGCGAAAGACTTGACATTTATAAAGAATATGCCGATAAATTAATAAAAAGCGGTCACGCTTATTACTGCTTCTGCACACCCGAAAGACTGGAATCCCTCAAAGACGAAAAAGGCATAGGCGGTTATGACGGTCACTGCCGTAATCTCACGGAAGAAGAAGTCAGGAAAAATCTCTCTGACGGTATCCCTTATGTTATCCGCCAGAAAATGCCCGATACAGGTACTACTTCATATATTGACGAAGTTTACGGAGAAGTTTCAATAGACAATTCCGAACTCCGTGACCAGATTATGATAAAGGCTGACGGCTACCCGACTTATAATTTCTGTCACGTTGTTGATGATTATTTAATGGGTATAACACACGTTGTAAGAGGAAACGAATATCTCACTTCAACCCCGAAATACTGCCTTTTGTATGACGCTTTCGGCTGGGAAAGACCTCATTATGTTCATCTGCCTCTGCTTATGGGCAAGGACGCAGACGGAAATGTTTCAAAGCTTTCAAAGAGACACGGTGCTGTAAGCTTTCAGGATTTAATAAATGACGGCTATCTCCCCGAAGCAATTGTTAATTATATTGCTCTGTTGGGCTGGTGTCCGAAAGACTCAAATCAGGAATTTTTCAACATGGAAGAATTAAAAAATTCTTTCTCCCTTGACGGTTTAAGCAAGTCCCCTGCCGTATTTGACTACGAGAAATTAAAATGGTTCAATTCGGAATACATAAAGAAATTGCCCGATGAGGACTATAACAAAATAATGCTCCCCATACTCGAAAAATTATGCCCCGAATATATAAACATTGAAAAGCTTGCCGTTCTTCTTCATGGAAGAATCGCTGTTTTCAGCGAAACGGAAGAAAGAATACAGTTTGTTCTTTCAAGGCTTGATATGGACAGTTCGCTATACGTAAACAAGAAAAACAAGACTACTGTTGAACTCTGCAAGCAGATTCTCGAAGAAACTCTCCCGATTCTTGAAAATCTCAATGACTGGAATAATGACAGCCTTTTCGCACTCCTTAAAGAATATTCCGCATCAAGCGGTATAAAAGCGGGTGCTGTTATGTGGGCGGTAAGAATCGCCGTTGCCCGTCAGGGAATAACTCCCGGCGGTGCTACCGAATTAATGGAAGTTTTCGGAAAAACCGAATCCATTGAGAGAATCAAGCTCGCCATAAGCGAAATATAAAAGTTATTGCCCCGTCCTCTCGGACAGGGCAATTTTTATTGTTTTATTACTTAAAGTAAGCAACTCCGCTTTCAAAGATTTTCTGGTCTTTTTCTCCGGGAACGTTCTTGCAGATATAAGTTCCCTTACGTTCCGAGTGACCCATTTTTCCGAGTACCCTGCCATCGGGAGAAGTTATTCCCTCGACAGCTTCCATTGAAGTATTGGGATTGTAGTGTATATCCATTGTCGGGTGACCCTTTAAGTCAACATACTGTGTGGCAATCTGTCCGTTGTTTGCAAGTCTCTGAATAAGCGATTCGGGTGCTACAAAACGTCCCTCGCCGTGAGATATTGCAACGCTGTGGATATCTCCCACTTCGCAGCCGTAAAGCCAAGGAGATTTATTTGAGGCGATTCTTGTATTTACCATCATTGACTGGTGTCTTGCGATTGTGTTAAATGTAAGCGTTGCGGATTCGTCCGTCATATCGGTTATTTCGCCGTAGGGTACAAGTCCGAGCTTTATCAGTGCCTGAAAACCGTTGCATATTCCGAGCATAAGTCCGTCACGGAATTTAAGCAAATCGTGAACGGCGTCCTTTATTTTGGGATTCCTGAAAAATGCCGTAATGAATTTACCGCTTCCTTCGGGTTCGTCACCGCCGCTGAATCCGCCGGGAATCATTATAATCTGTGCATCTTTTACAGCCTTTTCAAAGACATCAACCGAGTCCTCTATATCGCCTGCGGAAATATTTCTGATTACAATGGTCTGAGCCTCTGCGCCTGCTTTTTCAAAAGCACGTGCGGTATCGTATTCGCAGTTTGTTCCGGGGAATACGGGGATAATTACCTTAGGCTTTGCGGTCTTTATTGCCGCACTTCTGCGTTCCTCGTTCTTGTAGCTGTAAGTTTCGGGCTTTGCCTCGGTAGTTTTTATTCTGCACGGGAATACGGGTTCAAGCTTGCCCTCCCATACTCTTTGGAGGTTGTCAAGGCTTACGATATAGTCAAGACCTCTTATCATGTACTCATCGCTTGTCTTACCGATAAGGTTTTCGCCCTCCTGAACATCTCCGTCAAGTTCGATGATAAATGAACCGTAGCAGGGCTTAAAGAGTTCATGTGAAGAAAGTCTCTTGCCAAATACAAAGCCGAGTTTGTTTCCGAAACACATTTTTACGATACCTTCGGCATTTCCGCCGTAGCCTGCCGTCCATACTGCCTTTGCCCTGCCGTCCGATATAATCTTTTCAACCTGTTCAAAGCAAGCCTTAATGCTGTCGAATACGGGGAGTCCCTTTTCGTCATATTCGGGAGTTATAAGTATAACGTTGTCGCCTGCATCTTTAAATTCCGTTGAAACTATCTTATCAGCCTTTGCCGTTGAAACTGCAAAAGAAACAAGCGTGGGCGGTACGTCTATATCTTCAAAAGTACCTGACATTGAATCTTTTCCGCCTATTGAACCGCAGCCGAGTTCAAGCTGTGCCTTGAAAGCACCGAGGAGTGCTGCCATAGGCTTGCCCCAGCGTTTCGGGTCGTTCTTGGTTCTCTCAAAATATTCCTGGAATGTCAGCCAGCATTTTTTATAAGTTCCGCCTGCCGCAACGACTTTTGCTATTGATTCAACAACGGCAAGCATTGCACCGTGATAAGGGCTGTTTGACGATATATCGGGATTGTAACCCCAGCCCATAAGCGAACAGGTATTTGTTTCGCCGTCAAGTACGGGGATTTTCGCAGCCATAGCCTGTGAGGGTGTCATCTGATATGCTCCGCCGAAAGGCATGAGGACTGTTCCTGCTCCGATAGTTGAATCGAATTTCTCGATAAGACCTTTCTGCGAACATACGTTGAGATTTCCCATAAGTTCCGTCCATGAATCGGCTGTATTGCTCAGACAGCTCATTTTGAGCTTTTCGGGTGCTTCAACGGTTATATCGGTAAACTTGGGCGCACCGTTTGAATTTAAAAATTCTCTTGAAAGGTCAACGATTGTATTTCCGTTCCAAATCATTTTAAGTCTTGGTTCGTCAACAACATCTGCGACAACAGTGGCTTCAAGGTTTTCTTTCTTTGCTTCTGCGAGGAATTTGTCCAAATCTTCGGGAGCAATAACGACAGCCATTCTCTCCTGTGATTCGGAAATAGCTATTTCAGTACCGTCAAGACCTTCATATTTCTTGGGAACGGCATTGAGGTTTATTATGAGTCCGTCCGTAAGTTCTCCGATTGCAACGGAAACACCGCCCGCACCGAAATCGTTGCAGCGTTTTATCATTGAAGTAACTTCGGGATTTCTGAAAAGTCTCTGGAGTTTTCTTTCTTCGGGGGGATTGCCTTTCTGGACTTCCGCACCGCAGCTTTCAAGGGATTCAAGAGTATGAGACTTTGAAGAACCTGTTGCACCGCCGCAGCCGTCACGACCTGTCTTTCCTCCGAGAAGTATTACAATATCGCCTGCAACGGGTCTTTCACGCCTGATATTTTCAGCGGGGGCAGCACCGAGAACCGCACCTATTTCCATTCTCTTTGCGATATAGCCCGGGTGATATACTTCTGCAACGTGACCTGTTGCAAGACCTATCTGGTTGCCGTATGAACTGTAACCGTTAGCTGCACCGACTGTTATTTTTCTCTGGGGGAGTTTTCCCTTTATGGTATCCTCAACGGGAACAAGAGGATTTGCCGCACCTGTCACACGCATAGCCTGATATACATAGGAACGTCCCGAAAGCGGGTCACGGATTGCTCCGCCGAGACAGGTAGCCGCACCGCCGAAAGGTTCGATTTCCGTGGGGTGGTTATGGGTTTCATTTTTGAACATGAGAATCCAGTCCTGTTCCTCGCCGTCAATGTCAGCCTTTATCTTTACGGAGCAGGCATTTATTTCTTCGCTTTCGTCAAGGTCGGGAAGAAGTCCGTCAGCTTTGAGTTTCTTTGCGGCAATAGTACCCAAATCCATAAGAGTTATGGGCTTGTCGGTTCTGCCGAGTTCCTTACGGACATTTATATACATATCATAGGTATCTTTTACATACTGTTCATTGATATCGACTTTGTTTATGTTTGTGAGGAAAGTCGTATGACGGCAATGGTCAGACCAGTATGTATCAATCATTCTTATTTCTGTTATAGTGGGGTCACGCTTTTCCGTATTGCGGAAATAATCCTGACAGAATTTTATATCGTCATAGTCCATCGCAAGACCGAACTTGTCAATAAATGCACGGAGACCCTTTTCATTGAGATTGATGAAATTTTCAAGAGTCTCAACAGTTGTCGGAATATCATAATTTGATTCAAGAGTCGTGAATCTGTCAAGAGTAGCCTCACGACTTTCAACAGGGTTGATTATATAAGCCTTTATGCGGTCAAATTCCTCATCTGTTATATTGCCCTCTATGAGATATATCCTTGCATTTCTGACACGGCATCTTTCGCCCTGTCTGAGAATCTGAATACACTGCTGACAACTGTCGGCTCTCTGGTCGAACTGTCCGGGGAGATATTCAACTGCGAATACTCTTTCGCCGTAAGAAGGTTCGGGCATTTCCCTGTAAACCAAATCAACGGCAGGCTCTGAAAATACGGTGCTTATGGCAGCCTCGAAATCTTCTTCCGAAAGCTTGTCTGCATCATAGCGGTTGAATATCCTTACATTTGTGACATTCAGTCTCAAAGCCGTTTTGATGTCATTGAGGACGGATTGTGCCTCAACGGCAAATTCCTTTTTCTTTTCTACATAAATTCTGAATACGGACATAATTACCTCCATTTAAAATCGTCGATTTTCGCCTTTTGTGGCTTGCCATTTCATTCACTTCGCTGACGCTCCGTTCATTCTCATGGCAAGGGCGAAAATCTCCTCAAATTAAAATCGTCGATTTTCGCCTTTTGTGGCTTGCCATTTCATTCACTTCGCTGACGCTCCGTTCATTCTCATGGCAAGAGCGAAAATCTCCTCAAAATAAAATCATTGATTTTCGCCTTTTAATATGCCAAGACAACAGTCATGACAACCCTCTATTATTTTAACATAAAATATATAATTTTGCAAGCTTTTTTCGGGATTTCCTTTCGGGACTTTTATAAGCGTGTAATCGGGTGCGTGACCCTGATGAAATTCCGCAGAATTTTCCCTTTCAAAAAGCACTGGGACGGTTTTTCCGACTTGTCTTTCAAGATATTCCTCACGGAGTTTTTCTCCGAGGGCTTTCATGCGGTCTGCTCTCCGCATTTTTATATCTTTCGGAACTTGTTTCATTTTAGCGGCGGGAGTGCCTTTTCTCGGTGAATACTGAAAGACATGAATCTTTGCGAATCCGACTTTTTCGGCAAATGCGAGGGATTCTTCAAAATCCTGTTCTGTTTCTTCGGGGAATCCCACCATTATATCTGTCGTAAAGCTTGCATTTGGGAAATATTCAAGAATTTTCCTTGTCAGTGAGTAATACTCATCGGGATTATATCTCCTGTTCATGGCTTTCAGAGTCCTTGCACAGCCGCTCTGTAATGACAGATGAAACTGCGGACAAAGCTTTTCAATTTTTGAAAGTCTTTCAAGGTCTTTGTCAAGTATCATTTCAGGTTCAATTGAACTCAGGCGTATTCTTTCAATGCCGTTTATTTTTGAACATTCCTCAACGGCGTCCGCAAGGCGCAGATTGTATTCTTTGCCGTAAAATGCAAGATTTATTCCGACAAGAACTATTTCCTTGTGACCTCTTTCGGCAAGCATTTTCACTTCATTTCCGAGAACGTCAAGGGGCTTTGAACGGCATCTTCCCCTTGCATATGGGATTATGCAGTATGAACAAAAGCAGTTGCAGCCGTCCTGAATCTTCACAAATGCCCTTGTATGGCTGAAAGACGATTCATATTCCGTTATCTCGAAATCGTCATGGTTTCCGTAGGGAATAATCTCCGATATTTTATTTTTGTTTTTAATAAATTCAATAACGAGATTGGGAATATTTTTTCTGTCTTTCGTACCCGTTATAATATCCGCTTCGGGGATTTTTTTATCAATATCGGGGTCAGCCTGCGGCAGACAGCCCGTAAGAACTATAACCGAATCGGGGCAGTCTTTTCTTGCCTTTCGGACGGCATAAAGGGACTTGCTGTCGCCCGAACCCGTAACCGTGCATGAATTTATAAGTATTACATCTGCGGAATTTTTATCCTCACAGACTTCAAAGCCTGCCGAAATAAAACCGCTCCTCATGCACTCCGTTTCATATGAATTTACTTTGCAGCCGAAAGTCATAAAATAAACTTTATACGTATTTGAAGTCGTCAAATTTGCACCTCCTCATAAGCCTTAATTTGAATTTTAATTGTGAATTTAAAATATCACTTTTTTATCATCATATTTACTATATTTTATCATGTTTATAATGCACAAATTTCACAAGTATTTTTTATGCACTGTAAATAATTATTGTTTTGACTAAAATATATCAATCAAGTAATATCTATTATGTACTGATTTTACGAAATTGCCTTTTTCCCCTTGACAAAGGCAAAAATAAGTGCTATCATATAGTTGCGGTCAGGGAAAGCCGCAAGGAGATTCTCAGAAGAAGATATAAACGAGAAAAAACAAAACACACCATTGACATTCACCCTTCCCAAAGGGTGCAAGTGTCAGAAACCAGGAGGAAATTTTTGCCCTTGCCGTATGAACGAACGGAGCAAAGGGGGGTTGGGGGGAATAAGCCGCCCCTTGAATCGGGAATGAACGGAGCGCAGCGGAGTGAATGAAGATTCAAGCACCAAAGGGCGGCTCCCCCCATTCAAAATAAAAAAGCAAGCCCCAAAAGGCAAAAATTGACGACTTTATTTAGGAGGTAACAATTATGACAAAGGCAACAATCATGCTCACAGCCATTAACGATGTAAAGGATTTCGTAGGCATCGTCATGAAGTACGATTACGACATTGACCTCATTTCGGGAAGATACGCAGTTGATGCAAAATCTATCATGGGTATTTTCAGCCTTGACCTCACAAAGCCTATCGAACTCAATGCTCACACAGATGACGCTGACAAGTTCCTCAAAGAAATTGAAAAGTACATCGTAAAGTAAGACAAAATAATATTTAAGGACTGCCGCAGAAATACGGCAGTCTTTTTTTGTCTCAAATCAGTTTTCTTTCGTCACAGTATTCACATTCAAGGAGCGTTTCATCTCCGCAGGTTATAAAGCTTTTCGGGAGGTGCGCCTCATGATTTGTTATGCATTTCGGGTTGTCGCATTTAACTTTTCCGTATACTTTTCCTTTGAGAGTAACAGATGATTTCTTTTCTTTGAGCATGGTCATTATCAGAGCCATACGCACAAAAACTCCGTACTTAGCCTGAGTGAAGTACATAGCCCTGCTGTCGTCATCAACGTCAACTGCTATTTCGTCAACTCTTGGAAGCGGGTGCATGACTATCATATCTTTTTTTGCGAGTTTCATTTTCTTTCTGTCGAGGACATAAGTATTCTTCTGGGCGAGATATTCTTCCTCACTTGCGAATCTTTCCTGCTGGATTCTTGTCATATAGAGAACGTCAAGTCTGCCCATAGCTTCTTCAAGGGTATTTACCTCTTCAAACCTGCTGCCGTTAGCCTTGATGATATCCTTTATATATGCAGGCATACCGAGTTCCTTTGTCGATATGAATATGAAATTATTGTCAAACATACTCAAAGCTTTGCAGAGAGAATGGACTGTTCTGCCGTTGAGCAAGTCTCCGCACATACCGATAGTCAGACCGCTTAACGTTTTCTTTTCTATTTTGAGGGTGAGCAGGTCTGTAAGGGTCTGAGTCGGGTGAAGATGACCGCCGTCACCTGCATTTATTACCGAGCAGTCAGCCGTAAGGGAAGCAGCTTTTGCCGCACCTGCAATAGGGTGTCTTATTACGAGAATATCCGCATAACTGCTTACTATTTTTGTAGTATCCTTGATAGTTTCGCCCTTTGCGACAGAAGAATTTGCAGGGTTGTCAAAGCCGATTATCTGACCGCCGAGACGAATCATAGCGGTCTGAAATGACATCTGCGTACGGGTTGACGGCTCATAGAAAAGAGTTGCCATAATTTTCCCGTCACATTCATGAGCAAATTTTTCGGGATTATTTTTGATTTCCTCTCCGAGTTCAACGACATTCTGCCACCATGAAACGGGGTAGTCGCTCAAATCAATAAGGTGCTGAAATTCTGATTTCATAAAAATCCTCCTATTTAAAATCGTCAGATTTTGCCTTTTAAGGCTTGACATTTCGTTCACTGCACTGCGTTTCGTTCACTCTCATGTCAAGGGCAAAATCCTCCTCTTATTTAAAATCGTCAGATTTTGCCTTTTAAGGCTTGCCTGTTCACTCGCTCCGTAAACTGCGCTCGCTCATACGGCAAGGGCAAAATCCTCCTCTTGTCTAAGTTCACACTTTGTTACGCATTTAGTTAAAATATACTTTGTACCAGACAAGGAAAGTGAACACCGTCCAGATTTTTCTGCTGTTGTCGGCTTTTCCGTCCCTATGGTCGTCAAGAAGTTTCACTATTGAATCAGTATTGAAGAATTTCCTTGAATTTTCGCTTTCAAAGGCTTCTCTCACTATCTGATAATATTTATCCTCTTTGAGCCATACTCTTATCGGTACGGGGAAACCGAGTTTTTTCTTTGAAGCGGTTTTCGCAGTCTGTTCGGGAGTATCTTTCTTTGCGGCAAGGCGCATGGCATATTTTGTTATATATTTTGTCTCATCGGTTTTCTTTGAACGTGTTACCCTGCACTCTGTCGGGATTTTCTCTGCAAGGGACATAATTTCCCTGTCGAGGAAAGGAACTCTGAGTTCAAGGGAATTTGCCATACTCATCTTGTCGGCTTTGAGAAGAATATCCCCTGCGAGCCACATATGCAAGTCAAGGTACTGCATTTTTGTTACATCGTCCTTATTGAAAACCCTGTTGAAATAAGGCTTGGTAATAATCTGCGGATTGGGCGCACTTGTCTTTATTTTCAATATTTCCTTTCGTTTTTCGGGGCTGAAAATATATGCATTTCCGACAAATCTTTCCTCAACGCTTTTACCCTTGCGGACAAAGAAATTAACGCCTCTTTTTTCGGGGAGTTTCTCGGCGATATGACCTATTCCCCTCCTTATGCCTTTCGGCAGTTTGTCATAGAGAGTTCCGTCAGGGTCTGAATAGACGTTATATCCGCCGAATATTTCATCTGCGCCCTCTCCCGAAAGAACAACTTTAAGTTTCTTTGAAGCTGTATTGCAGACGAAATAAAGTGCAACCGCTGACGGGTCTGCAAGGGGTTCGTCCATATGGTACTGAATTTTTTCAAGGATTCCCCAATATTCTTCGGGAGTTATGACCTTGCTGTCGTTGGCTTTTCCTATTGCCTCCGAAAATTCTTTTGCAAAGGATATTTCGTTATATTTTTCATCTGTTCCGAAACCTACCGTGAAAGTTTTGTCAACGTCCGCAACTGCCGCAACATAGCTTGAATCGACACCGCTCGAAAGAAACGAACCTACTTCAACATCTGCTATTTTATGCGCTCTTACGGAATCATGGAAAGTTTCGGATATTTTCTCTGCCCATTCCTCAACGGTCAAGCCTTTTTCCTCATTGAAGCAAACGTCCCAGTAAGGCTTTACGGTGAATTTCCTGTCTTTGAGTATGAAATAATGTGCAGGCAGAAGCTTATAGACATTTTTGAAAAAAGTTTCTTTTGTCGGGGAATACTGGAAAGTCAGGTAATTTTCAAGGGCGGAAGTATTCAGTTCCTTTTTGAAATCGGGGTGGTCAAGGAAAGATTTTATCTCCGAACCGAACATGAACGATTTACCCATGAAAGCGTAATACATGGGCTTTATTCCGAAGAAATCCCTTGCACCGAAAAGCTGTTTTTCATTTTTGTCCCAGATGACAAAAGAGAACATTCCCCTTAATTTTCCGAGGAGTTCCGTACCGTATTCCTCATAGCCGTGAACAAGTACCTCCGTATCGGTATTTGTCTTGAAAACGTGACCTTTTTCCCTGAGAGATTCCCTGAGTTCACGGTAATTGTAAATCTCTCCGTTGAAAACTATGACAATATTTCCGTCCTCATTGAATATGGGCTGATTTCCGCTTTCGCCCGTGTCAATAATACTCAGCCTGCGGTGACCGAGGGCAATATCGCTGTCGATATATTTTCCCTCCGCATCAGGTCCACGGTGCTTGATTCTGTCCATCATATCGCCGAGAGTTTTTTCGGCATTTCCGATACTGTTTGTAAATCCGACAATTCCGCACATAAATTTTCCTCCTATTTTAGAATCGTCAAATTTGCGCTTTCGTGGCTTGTCATTTCGTTCACTTTTATTTAAAATCGTCAAACTGTGTCTTTTGTGGCTTGCCTATTCACTCACTACGCTGCGCTCCGTTCATTCATACGGCAAGGACACAGTTTTCCTCATATTTCGTTCACTTTCATGACAAGGCGCAAATTTTCCTTCCAAATTATTAAATAAAGATTATTTCCCAAAATGACACGCCATTGTGTCAGATTGCAGGGCTTTTAAAATTCCCTTAATCATTATACTACATTTACGTTCTATTTGCAACCGTTTTTTTATTTTATTTTTAAATCCTTTAATTCGGATTTATGAGTTATTACCAATAAAACAGGGCTTTGCTTGTTTATTTCAACGAATTTTATAAAATCTGTTTTATTTTAAGAAAATTTGTGGTATAATTTTATCACAGACAATTATTCTTACCGAAACGGAGTATTTTTATGGATAATGAAAGAACAATAAATATTGCTGTTATGGTTGCGGGAATTGACGAGGAATACCAGAGCAATATCATTAACGGCATAAACAGCTTTACAAAAAATCACAACATAAATATATCTTATTTCGCCGCTTTCGGCGGAATGATAGGAAGCGCACTCTATGATGCAGGTGAATACAGTATATATAATTTAATTGACTATGATTTTTTTGATGCGGCAATTCTTATGACCAATACTATTTGCAGTCCCGAAACAAAAGAAAAAATAATAAAAGGCGTAAAGGATTCGGATATACCCGCCGTTATATTTGACTGCGCCGATTACCCCGAAATTTTCAACGTAAGCATTGACAACACCCACGCCATGAAAGAAATTATAAATCATGCAATTAAAGTTCACGGTGCAAAAACTCTCAACTATATTTCAGGTCCTATGTCAAACCCCGAAGCAAGAGACAGACTTAACGCTTTCCGTGACGTTATGGCTGAAAATAATCTCGAAGTTGATGAGGAACGCATTTATTACGGCGAATTCAGGAGCTATGACGGAAAAGCCGCCATTGAACATTTTATGAGTACGGGTCAGTCCGTCCCCGATGCCTATATATGTGCAAATGACGCTATGGCTCTTACTGCCGTCAGCGCACTCGAAAAATACGGTTATTCCGTACCCGAAGATGTAATCGTCACGGGATTTGACTATACTTTCAGCGCAAGGAATTTCTCCCCCGCCCTGACATCTGTAAAAAGACCTCTCGAAGAAGTCGGTTCAAAAGCCTGCGAAATCATTCTTGACATAATTAACGGAAATCCCCCGAAAAATACGATACACCTCGGTGCTTCACCCGTTTTTTCCGAGAGCTGCGGCTGTAATTCCTGTGAGGACAACGATATCAAGGCATACAAGAAAAGGACATACAAAAAAATAGAAAAAGATAACGAGAATGTCAGAATTATAAATATGTTTACGGCAAAACTCGCAGATGCAGAAACTCCCGATGACAACTTTGAAGTAATAAGAGACTTTCTCCCGAATCTTGAATGTGAACGCTTTTCGCTCTGCCTTGTAAGCGACTGGCTTGAATCCTTTACTGACAGTGACCCCGAATTTGCATTTTCCGCAGGCATGACCGCTCCGCTTATCTGGGACAAAGGCAAAACCTATTCTGTTGACTATTTCCTTGCAAATGAAATGTACCCCGTTGAACTTAAAGGAGGAGGAAATATAAGTTTCTTCATGCCCATACATTTCAGGGAAAGAAGTTTCGGATATTACATAATAACAAACGGCAATTTCGGAATGTACAGCCTTTTCAATCATACTTTCTCCATGAATATAGGCAATTCGCTTGAAAATGTCCGCAAATTAATACATATCAAGAAAGCTATGGACGAACTAAACCGCCTCTACGTAATCGACCCCCTCTGCGGTATCTACAACAGAAACGGTTTCATAAACATAGTTGATACAAGCTTTAATGAATGTGTAAAGTCAAACAGCAAGGTTATGATTACTTTTGTCGATATGGACGGGCTTAAATTCATAAACGACAATTACGGTCACAATGAAGGCGACTTTGCTATCAAAAAACTCGCCGAGGCTATAACCGAATCCGCACGCCCCGACAGCGTTTGCGCCCGTTTCGGCGGTGACGAATTTGTTATATTCAATAAAAACGTAACCGAAAAAGATGCGGAAGCTTTTGCAAGAAAATTAAACCGTAAACTCGATACGAAAAACGAAATTTTCAAGAAGCCCTATAAAATTTCCGCAAGTGTCGGAAGTATAATTTCCGTTGCGTCCGAAAATACCACCCTCAACAGCCTTATACAGCAGGCTGACGATGCCATGTACGAAATCAAGAAAAAAAGAAAAAATTCACGTTCTTTCGGCTGATTATTTCCCGAACAAAATATCCCCCGTTTCTTCGGGGGATTACTTGTATAATCATATAAACGCCTGTTTCCTCAATATCGCCGAAATAAGCCTGCCGAGTATTACAAGATAATTTATATCTGATACCGACCATTTCTTGAATCTGCCTATATAGCAGAAAGAAATCATTCCCTTTATTATTTCCTCATCTGTTATGAGATACTGAACCGCACCGCCTATATTTTCGGCGGACAACTGCATAAAAGCGTTGTCGTCCCTGCCTTCAAGTTCATTGACATTATCTATTACAAAAACGCTGTCGCCCGAAAATCTGTTTGTAAAATTATTTTCAAGGACATAGCCCGCATTTCTCGACAATGCATTTCCGCAGCTTAAAATAAGACTCATGTCATTACCTGCAAACACGCATATATCGTCAAGTGAAAACTGTGAGCGTATCTGTTCGATAAGCACCGATATATCGGGGATTCTTCCGAATACAAGGCTTTCCGGGAGATTTCCCACAAATGCAAGTTTTTCAGTCGTATCTTTTCCGCTGCTGAGAAAAGCTATTTTGTTTTCTATATCTTTTTCGACAGGTCCGTGCTTGTTTATATCGTATATCACATAGCGGTTTTTTCCTTTTTCCTGAGCGAGATACAGGGCTTTGTCAGCCTGCATGAAAAGTTCGTCATAATCCGTACTGTCCACGGGATATGTTGAAACTCCCATTGAACAGGTTAAATGAAAATTCTCAAAGCGTTCGGAAAAAGCATATTCGGTATTTGTGCGTATTGCCCTGAGTATTCCTCTCAAATCTTCTTCATTTCTTGTTTCTTCAAGGATTATGAGGAATCCGCCTCCGCTTATTCGTCCCGCTATGCCTCTTGTGCCGATTTCTTTCTTGACTATTGAGGCAATTGTGTATATAACTTCATCTCCGAAAAGATGCCCGTATCTTGAATTTATCTCCGTAAAATCATCAATGTCAAGTATGACGAAATTAACATTGTAATTCGGTTTTTCCGAAAGTATATCAACCGCATAGGAAGTTACCGCCCTTTTGTTGAGAAGTCCCGAAAGAGTGTCCTTATTTGCTTCAAGGGATAAATTTATATCTTTTGCCTTATGCCGTGAACTTATAACGGAAACTATCCCGTAGACGATTTTGTTTTTCGGGTCGGTGTGATGCGTAACACCTTTGAAAAGACAGAGTTCCTTTGTTTTTCCGTTTGTAAGCAGAGATGTTTCAAGTTCATATTCAAAGCGGTAAACTCCGTTTTTTATGTCACGGCAGAGAGTATTGAAAGTTTCGGTATACCTCGAAAGGACATATCCCGAATTTATTGCTTTTTCACGCCATTTTTCAAGGGGTTCGTCAGTTATGGTTATTTCACGGCAGCAATCGGAAATATATATTTTTATTCTTTTTGTTTCAAAGCTGTATTCAAATGCAAGGTCATTTGTAAGGCTGAGTATGAAGCGATATTTTGAAAGAAGCTTTTTTCTGCGGAAAGCGTTTTCTTCAAGGCTGAAAATATCGCTGAAATCAATGCTGTAAAAATTTTCCTCTCCGCCCTGACCGAAAAATCTCACACCTGCGAGAACCCATCTTGTTTCGCCGTTTATGCCTTTCATTCTTATGACGGTTTTCCGTTCGGCATTGTCCGAAAACCTGAATAATTCCTCTATTTTTCCGACATCATCGGGATTTATTGTTCTTTTTATGGAATATGTCACATCATTTCCGAAATAGCTGAAAAATGCCTCGTCCGCACTCTGCGTATGGAAACTGCCGTCAACGACTGCCCTGCCGATTCTGTAAAGATTTCCGTTGTTCAAAAAATTTCCCCCTCTGCATAATTTATCAATAACAGAATTATATCACAAACTCAGACCTTCCGTCAAGAATTTTGTTCCCAAGCGGTTATAATATTATAACCCGACAATCTTGTTTGTCCGCACAGTAAAAAATAAATATTTATATCGGCTGATTTTTGATAACTTTGGATAAGATTAAGATTGACAAATCTTAAACAATGTGCTAATATAAATATAGTCAAAAAATTGTCAAAGGAGTATGGATATGTTACATTTCATTAAAGAATTTCCAAAGGAATGGGAAGGATTCAACGAAGGACGCTGGTGCAACACCTCCGTAAACGTCCGTGATTTCATCAAGAATAATTATACACCCTATGACGGTGACGAAAGCTTTCTCGCCCCTCCGACAGAAGCTACTAAAAAACTCTGGGAACAGGTCATGGATTTATCCCATCAGGAACGTGAAAAAGGCGGTGTTCTCGACATGGACACAAAAATTATCTCCACTATCACTTCCCACGGTGCAGGCTACCTCAACAAAGACCTCGAACAGATTGTAGGACTTCAAACGGACAAACCCTTTAAACGCTCCCTCCAGCCTTTCGGCGGTATCAGAATGGCACAGCAGGCTTGCAAGGAATACGGCTATGAAGTTGACCCCTCTGTTGTCGAAATCTTCACAAAATACAGAAAAACCCACAATCAGGGCGTTTTTGATGCCTATACCCCCGAAATGAGACTCGCAAGACATTCGGCTATTCTCACGGGTCTGCCAGATGCCTACGGCAGAGGACGAATTATAGGCGATTACAGGCGTGTAGCCCTTTACGGAGTTGACATACTCATCGCTGACAAAAAACATCAGATTGAAACCTCTCTCGTGAGAATGACCTCAAAAAATATCCGCCTCCGTGAAGAACTCGCCGAACAGGTTCGTGCTTTGGAGGACTTGAAAAAACTCGGCGAAATCTACGGATTTGACATCTCAAAACCTGCCTCAACCGCAAAAGAAGCTGTACAATGGCTTTATTTCGGCTATCTCGCAGCCGTAAAGGAACAAAACGGTGCGGCTATGTCTCTCGGCAGAACTTCTACTTTCCTTGACATATTCATTCAGCGTGACCTCGAAAAAGGCATAATAACAGAAGAACAGGCACAGGAATTAATTGACCATTTCATTATGAAACTGCGTATAGTTAAATTCGCCCGCACTCCCGAATACAATTCACTTTTCTCAGGCGACCCCACTTGGGTAACAGAATCAATCGGCGGTCTCAGCGTTGACGGTCATCACCTTGTAACAAAAAACAGTTTCCGCTATCTTCACACTCTTGAAAATCTCGGTACTGCCCCCGAACCAAATATGACTGTCCTCTGGTCACAGAAACTCCCGCGAAATTTCAAGGCTTACTGCGCCAAAATGTCCATTCAAACTTCCTCTATACAGTACGAAAATGACGATATGATGAGAGTTGCCCACGGTGACGACTACGCTATCGCCTGCTGTGTATCATCAATGAGAGTCGGAAAGGAAATGCAGTTCTTCGGAGCAAGAGCCAACCTCGCAAAATGTCTCTTATACGCTATAAACGGCGGTGTTGACGAAAGACTCGGTATTCAGGTAGGTCCTAAATACAGACCCGTTGATTCCGAATATCTTGACTTTGATGACGTATGGGAAAAATATATGGATATGATGGAATGGCTTGCGGGACTTTATGTGAACACTCTCAATGTTATTCATTATATGCATGACAAGTACAGCTATGAAAGACTTCAAATGGCTCTCCACGACAGGGACGTAAAGCGTTATTTCGCTACGGGTATAGCAGGACTTTCAGTCGTTGCAGATTCTCTCTCGGCTATAAAATACGCAAAAGTAAAGCCCATAAGAAAAGATATCGAAATTAAAGACAAAAAAGGAAATGTAACAGGTGTTGCAAAAAATGTTGTCGTTGATTATGAAATAGAAGGAGATTTCCCGAAATACGGAAACAATGACGACCGTGTTGACGATATGGCTGTTACCGTTGTCCGCAAATTCATGGACTGCATAAGAAAACATCACACCTATCGTGAGAGTATGCCCACTATGTCTATCCTGACTATTACTTCAAATGTCGTTTACGGAAAGAAAACGGGAAATACCCCTGACGGCAGAAAACAGGGCGTTCCGCTCGCTCCCGGAGCAAATCCCATGCACGGCAGAGATACTCACGGCGCAGTAGCTTCACTTTCGTCTGTTGCAAAACTCCCGTTCCGTCACGCTCAGGACGGTATCTCAAATACTTTCTCGATTGTCCCCGATGCACTCGGAAAAGATATGCAGGTATTTGTCGGAGATATCGACCTTGACAAACTCAAAGGAGAAGAAGAATGACTCCCCACGATATGATTAAAAATGCCGAAAATCCCGAAGAACTCGCCGATTTGATAGATGCCCTCATGGCGCAGGGCAGCGGTCATGTGAATATCAAAACGGGAAACGGCGGAATAACGGTAAATACAGTAAAAAGTACAGACTGCTCAGGCACAAAAGGTGCTTGCTGTCAGCCGACTGAAAACGCTGTTGACGAAGAAGATTAAATATAATTCCGAATTATTAAACAGGAGGAAAATTTGTGCCTTGCACTGAGAGTGAACGAAGCGTCCGCGCAGTGAACGAAAGTGCAAGCCTTAAAAGCACAAATTTGACGACTTTAAATAGGAGGTTACTATGGCAAACGATAAACAGATTGATAATTTGATTGAACTTATTGACGGCTATGTTGAAAAAGGCGGTCATCACCTCAATGTGAATGTATTCACAAGAGAAACTCTCCTTGACGCTCAGGCTCACCCCGAAAAATATCCTCAGCTTACCGTAAGGGTTTCGGGCTATGCCGTAAACTTTGTAAAGCTTACAAAAGAACAGCAGGACGATGTTATTTCAAGAACTTTCCACTCATCTCTCTAATATAGAAAAACTGCCGTATATACGGCAGTTTTTTACATATCAACGGAATTGTTTATTATGTCTTTCAGGTACTGTGCATAGAGTTCGGGTTCTTTTGTCTGGAATCCGCAGTAATTTTTCCCCGAATAATCGGAAAAACGTGCAAGCGGATATTTCTTTTCAAGTCTTTTCTTACATTCGTGTGCGGGTTCTCTGTCGGAAAAATGGAAAATAAATTTTTTTGTTATTTCATTGTCAAAATGCGGAAGATGATAGTTATAACAGCTTTCGGCAATATTTTTAATTGTATTTTCAGTTACCGAACCGAGATTTTTAACGATTGATTCAACGGTATCCCTGTATTTTTCAGGTTCATCACCGCAGAACCAGAGAACAGACCTGTTTTTTAAAATTTCATCGGCTGAGGAATTTTTAAAGCTGCCCGAAAGTTTAATAAGCTTATTGCAGGCAATACTTTTTGCAATTCCTGCCAGTTTAAAAAATGAACCTGCATCAAAAAAATAATTGTCGGCGGATATATGCTTTGCCATTTCAAGGGCAACGACAGCCCCCATTGATGTACCATGTATCATGGCTAAATTTTCAATTTCCATTTTTTGAAGTGCGATATTCAATATTCTCGCCTGCTTTGGTGCAGATGAATAATCTTTTGAATCGGGATAATGTCCGTCAAGTGTCGGAACTATCAGAAAAAAATCGTCTTCCAGATACTTTGCAAAATGCATGACAGAACCGTAATCGCAGAAAGCACCATGAAGAAGCACAATTGCAGGGTTTTTCCTGTCCCCGAAAATTCTTATTTTCATAACATCGTCCTTTCCTGTTTTATAATTAAAATTATAACGCATTTTTCACAAAATGTCAACCGTTTTTCAGAATTATATGACAATTTTTTGAAAAAACTTGACAAAAAATAATATTTGTGCTATACTTATACATACAGATAATTTATGGCGAAAGATACGGAATAACCCTCTCTTGTGTTCCGTATTTTTTTAATATATTTATGAAAGGAGTTTTCAAATGAAAGAAAACTTTATCAAAAAGGCGGCTGCACTTATTCTGTCGGGGGCTGTGCTTTTTAATGTTTCGGATATTTCCTCTCCCTCTATGATATCCGATGCCGCAGTAAATGCCTCCCGTGTGTCGGTGCATGACCCGTCAATCATCAAAGACCCGAAAACAGGGCAGTATTACGTTTTCGGCTCTCATGTCGAGGCGGCAAAGTCAAAAGATTTGCTCAACTGGAACAGGTTTACAAACGGCTACACAACTCCCAGAAATGTCGAATTTGGCGATATGTCCGCAAACCTCAAAAAAGCTTTCGATTGGAGCGGTGAGGATATGGAGGACTGCAAAGGCGGTTTCGCAGTATGGGCTCCCGATGTTATATGGAATCCCGACTATGTGAACACTGACGGCTCAAAAGGTGCGTATGTGATGTACTTCTGTACTTCATCAACCTATATACGTTCCGTTATATGCTACGCAGTTTCGCAGAATATCGAAGGTCCGTATACTTTTGTCGATACTTTGATATATACGGGCTTTACGGGAAATGACCAGTATGTTCAGGGCGGTTCAAGAACTGTCAACAAAAAATATACCTCCACAAATATTGATGAGCTTATCGCAAGCGGAGAAGTTCAGTACAATGACAAATGGTTCAGCAACAACAATTACAACAACAACCTTTTCCCCAATGCAATCGACCCGACTATATACTACGGCACTGACGGAAAAATGTACATGGTCTACGGTTCATGGTCAGGCGGTATATTCACCCTTGAAATAGACAAAACTACGGGAAAATGCATACACCCGAAATCAGGCACTACCTCTGACGGAAGAATGATTGACAGCTATTTCGGAACAAAACTCATAGGCGGTTATCACAAATCAGGCGAAGCCCCGTTTATTGAGTACAACGAAGAAACAGGCTATTATTATCTCTGGGTTACATTCGGCGGACTTCTCTCAAACGGCGGTTACAATATGCGTGTCTACCGTTCAAAGAATCCGACAGGTCCTTTTGTTGACCCGTCAGGAAAGACAAGCATTATGAGCGCAAATTCAAATCTTGACGAACACGGACTTAAAGTAATGGGCAACTATAAGTTCAGTACGCAGAATACGGCTTATATGGCTTGCGGTCACAACTCTGTACTCAGAGATGATGACGGAAACTGGTATCTTTTCTATCATGCTAGATTTGATGACGGCACGGAATACCATGAAGTAAGAGTTCATTCCATTCAGTTCAATTCCGAGGGCTGGCCCGTTGTTGCTCCCAATGAGTATCAGAGTGACCCCATAGATACAGGCGGTTACAATGAACAGGATATAGCCGGCACTTATGAATACATAAACCACGGCAACGACACAGGAAGTAAAATTTATAACTATTCGACAATAAATCTCTCTGCGGACGGAAAAATTTCCGGTGCGGTTTCGGGTACATGGTCACAGGATTCAGGTTCGGCAGATGCAGTCATAACTATCGGAAATCAGAAGTATTACGGCAAATTCCTCGCTGCAAAAGACGAAAACGGCAGAAAAGTTATGTCATTTACCGCTGTCGGAAACAACAATCAGACAATCTGGGGAAATAAAACCACCGAATTTACGGGTACTCCGAGAAGCGGAGGATATACCGCAGAAAAATTCACAGACGGTTCTGCCTTTACAATTAAGAATGTAAACAGCGGTCTTTTCATGGAAGTTGAAGGCAATAAAGCCGAAAACGGTACAAATGTTCAGCAGTGGGACTTGAACGGCGGTGACGAAAATGCCGAAAATATCCCCGATACCTGGAACACATGGAGATTGTTTGACGCTGAGGACGGTTATTACTACATCATTTCGGAAGTCGGTGACGGTGCAACCTATGCCCTTGACGTTTCAGGCAAAAAAGCCGATAACGGCACTAATATAGGCATTTATCAGTTCAACGGCGGGGACAATCAGAAATTTAAATTAACTAAAAATGATGACGGTTCTTATAAAATCCGCACAAAGGTCTCAAAAGACAAGTCAGGCGTTGAAATCGAAAGCGGAAGCCTTGAATACGGTGCAAATGTTCAGGAATGGGAAATAAACGGCGCAAACTGTCAGGACTGGATTTTAACTTCCTCCGAAAACCACGGAATCGAAATGAATACAAATCAGCTCTATACTTTCAAAAATGTAAACAGCGGTTTCGTTATGGATATAATCAACGGTCAGATGAAAGACAATTCCAACGTTCAGCAGTGGGAATCAAACAATGAAAACTGCCAGAAATGGAAAATTGTTCCCTACGAAAACGGCGGAAATTATTACTATCTGCGTTCGCTTATGGACGAAAATTATGCACTCCGCTGTGACGGTTCGGAAAACGGCGGAAATCTCAGCATACAGACTTATTCCGCAGGTGACAGCTCAATGCTTTTCAAGTTCGCTAAAAACCTTGACGGCTCTTACAGAATCATGACGGGTTCATCAAAGGATTCAAAAATTCTTGAAGTCGCAAATGCAAGCAGTGAATACGGCGCAAATGTTCAGCAGTGGGAAGCAAACGGAAATGACTGCCAGAAATGGACTGCCATTACGGAAGACTTGCCGTTTACGGAAACTACCACCACAACCGAAACAACAACTACTACCACAACGACTACTGTAACCACAACAGAGGAAACAACTGCGGATTCTACCGAAACAGTCACAACGGAAGAAACAAAAATTGTCCTCGGTGACGCAAATGAGGACGGAAATGTAACTGTTTCCGATGCTGTCGCAATTCTCCAACACCTTGCAAATTCCGACAAATACGGTCTTACACCGCAGGGAAAACTCAATGGTGATGTCGTTGACAACGGAAACGGAATAACAGGTCAGGACGCTGCCGCAATTCAACTTATTGATTCGGGTATTCTTGATATATCCAAACTCCCCATAAAAAGCACTGACCTTTAAACAGCAAAAAATCAGGGTACTCTTAAAAGTACCCTGTTTTTGTTTAGTCGGAACTGTGTGACTGTTCATTTATGAAATCCTTGAAAGACTCAACTTTTCCCGTTGCTTTCAGTGAATAGTATTTAAGTATAAATCCCGCATCGGAAGAATCAACAACGCCGTCCGCATTGATGTCATAGACTGCCATTTCAACATCTGAAAGTTTTCTGCCTGAAGTTGCAGCCTGAGAGTAAACCGAAAGAAGTTTTGAAGAATCTACCGTGTCAATTTTTCCGTCATTGTTTATATCACCGAATTTTATATTCAGTCCTTCAAATTCTTCGGGTTTTTCGGCAGTTGCCTCGTCAGGCTTTTCAACGGATTTTTCATCGGGTTCTTCCGTAACTGTTTCCGAAACTTTTTCGCTTACGACTGAAAAAGAAGGGGAACTTTTATGACCTGAAATAACGACTGCCGCAACAATTCCCGCAGTTACAACAAACGCCGCTGCTGCGGAAATCATATACACAGGGGTTTTATTTTTTCGGGATATGCTTTCGATATCGGTTATTATTTCGTCAATCGTCATATATCTTTCATACTTGCTGATATCGCAGGCACGTTCAACTATACGGCTTATTTTCTTGCTTCCCGTGCGGTTGGAAAACATATTTCCGGGGAGATTACTGACTATATAGCTGAGGCATTTTCCGAACATATATATATCGGACTGTCTGTCGTAAGTTCCGTCATACAACATTCCTGAGGAATCAAGCCTTCTCTCATCGGAAACAACCGCAGCCCTGCCGAGTTTGTATCTTCCGTTTTCGCCAAGAAATATATTTTCGGGAGTTATATACATATGCGTTTCGCCCTCGTCATGAAAGGCTTTTAGTGCCTTGCATACGTCTATTGCGAGTTTAAGAACATTCTGCTCGGTATTTTCAAAGCGGTTTTCTTTGAGGAGTTGTTCAACGCTCACGCCGTATTCGCTGAGGGAAATCAGATACCATATTTTACTGTCGTTACTGCCTTCAAGAACGTGACATTTCATTGAAAAATTATCGTGCTGATATTTTAAAAGGCTTCGGCAGGAATAAAATTTAACCATAACGGAAAGTCTTTTGTTTATGCTTTCGATATCTTTCATAACTTCCTTATGGTTTTTCGGGTCGTAAAAATGAAGTTTCTGCGCTCTCATTCGGTACTTCACGCCAACCGATACCAAATCAAAATCCGCAATATCATCATTTTCGTAAGCAATGGCAGTACGGTATTGTTTTCTGAAATTCTGGAATGAATAGCCGTTCAATATCTCATCGGCAATTCTGTCAACCGACATATAACCACCCCTTTTCCAAAAAAGCGGACAAAAAATGTCCGCTTTTTATACTTTTAGGATTTAATTTTTACATCACGCATAAGCTTTGTCGGGGCTTGGGAAAACTCTGTATGAAGGAGTACCGGACGTATCACCCGTCCATACTTCAACTCTGTTGTTCTCATCGCTGTAACCGACTACCCAGCAGTTTGTATCTTTTCTTGCGCCGTGGTACTTAACCTGATTGCCGTCAATCATATTTGATTCTTCGTTGAGAAGTTCGGCAAACTCGTCCGAAGTGCTGTCAAAAGCTTTCCATGTGTCACCGTTGCTCATGCAGAGGGCAGTAAACTTATAACTTTCAGCACCGTTTGATGTCAAAGCACTTACCGTAAAATCTGAACCGCCTGCGAATATATCTTTTTCGGTATTTTCTGCATTGACACCCATAGCCGCTTTGCCGATTGTGCAGGCAGCGGATTTGTCGGCAGACTTTCTCGCCTTATTCAGATATCCGAGCATGGAGGGGATAAGTATTACTGCGAGAACGCCTATTATGGCGATAACAGTGACAAGTTCGATAAGTGTAAATCCGTTTTTTCTCATAATTAAAACCTCCAATTAAGCAATTCACAAATCATTAATAAGTTATTAACAATTTATCTTACTTTATTATACTATCTAATGAGAAAAAAGTCAATTGTATACACCCACAGAAAATTCCAACGGTATTTTTTATATATTGGTTAAAACGTCAATTGATTTGCGTCACCGAGTTCCTTTGCAGGTTTTCCCGCAGCAGGCACGGCATTTGCACGGTATTTTTCAAAGTCGGCGGTATTCTCCGCAGGGATAATTTTTGCGGAGGCAAGCACGGCATTTTTTTTCAGATTTATAATCTGCACGCCCTGAGAATCCCTTGTTGATTTCTGCAATATCAGCGAAGAATTGAAAAGAATCGTATGACCGCCCGATGCCCTTACAAGTATATCACAGTCATCGGGAACAAACAATGCCGAAACAAGGGGCGATTTGTCGGAATACGCTTTCATAAGCTTACGGCGGTTTGTTTTTGTCTCATAGGATTTAAGGGGGACTTTTGCGGCTTTTCCGTTTTCAAAGAAGAAAAGCATATATCCGCTGTAATCGGTTGTCGGGACAAGGAATTTAAGGCTTTCGCCCTCGTCAAATCCGAGTTTTGCGGGGATATAGTCGCCCATAACGCTTGCTTTTGTATCGTCAAAAGAGCTTGCCTTTGACTTGTAAGCCTGCGCCATATCGGAGAAGAAAATCAAATCCGTTTTGTTTGTCGCCTCAAAATTCTGAACTATGCTGTCTCCCTCTTTGAGTTTATGTTCACTGCTCATTCTGAGCGACTGCGGAGTTATTTTCTTGAAATATCCGCTTTCGGAGACAAAAATATTAACGGGATAGTCGGGTGTATCATCAGCAATTTCTTCTTCCTGAACATCAGACTGATAATAGAAAAGAGTTTTTCTGGGCTGTGCGTAATTTTTAACAACGTCTTTTAATTCTTTTACTATTATTTTTCTTATTTTTTTCCTGTCCTGCAAAACATCTTCCATTTCGGCAATATCGGCTTTAAGGCTGTCAATTTCCTCAATTCTGCGGAGGATATACTGTCTGTTGATGTTTCTGAGTTTTATTTCCGCAACATATTCCGCCTGAATTTCGTCAATGCCGAAATTTTTCATAAGATTCGGGACAACTTCCGATTCCTTTTCGGTTTCACGGATAATTTTTATAGCCTTGTCCAAGTCAAGAAGAATTTTTGAAAGTGCTTCAAGGAGGTGGAGTTTTTCTTTTTTCTTCTGCAAATCGAAATATGTGCGTCTTTTTATGCACTCCTCACGGAAAGCAGTCCATTCCGTCAGAATCTCACGCACACCCATGACTTTCGGAGTACCTGCGATAAGTATGTTAAAATTACAGGGATAGCTGTCCTGCAAGGGCGTAAGCCTGAAAAGTTTCTGCATGAGTTTTTCGGGGTCAGTGCCACGTTTCAAATCTATTGCAATTTTAAGACCGTCAATGTCGGTTTCGTCACGGATATAGGAAATCTCCCTGATTTTCCCCTGTTTTACCAAATCAACTATTTTGTCAATAACCGCCTCAATTGTAGTGGTATAAGGGATTTCTGTTATTTCGACACAGTTTGCGGACTTGTCGTAATTATATTTTGAACGGATTTTAACGCTTCCCCTGCCCGTTTCGTAAATTTTTTTAAGTTCGTCCTCATCATAGAGCATAAAGCCTCCGCCGGGAAAATCAGGACCTTTGAGCGTTGACAATATATCATGATTCGGATTTTTCATAAGTTCTATTGTAGTTTCGCATACTTCTTTCAGATTGAACGGGCATACATTGCTTGCCATTGAAACGGCTATACCCGTATTTGAATTTACAAGCACTGTCGGGAAAGTCGCAGGCAAAAGAGTAGGTTCTTGCATTGTATTGTCATAATTCGGGACAAAATCAACTGTTTCCCTGTCAATATCACGGAAAAGCTCATTACATATTTTTTCAAGCTTGACTTCCGTGTATCTGGGTGCGGCGAAATGCATTTTGCTTGAATATTGCTTTCCGAAATTTCCCTTTGAATCTATATAAGGGTGCAGGAGGGATTCATTTCCCCTTGTCATGCGGACAAGAGTTTCATATATAGCCTGGTCGCCGTGGGGATTCAATTTCATTGTTTCGCCGACAACGTTTGCAGACTTTGAACGTTCCTTATCGGGGTTAAGGAGTCCTCTTTTGTACATCATATAGAGCAGTTTTCTGTGAGAGGGCTTAAAACCGTCTATTTCGGGCAAAGCCCTTGATATTATAACGCTCATCGCATAGGGCATATAATTCTTTTTGAGAGTATCGGTAATTTTCTCATCAACGATACTTCCCGAACCTTCTATATAAGCCTCATGTTTGAATACAGGTTTTTTATTTTTTATTTCTTTTTTTCTTGCCATTTCTATCTCCTGTTTATAATTATTTTTTATATTCGCTGTACTGTACAGCTATTCTGTTTTCGGGCTGTTTATCGAACAAATAAAGCACAAACACAAAAAGCCATTCAAGGGGTTTCATTAAAATATATACTATATCAGCCCTTAAAGGCGTTGTGATATGCTTTGAAATCGGATAGCCGTATTTGTTATAAAAATTTCTTATTTTCCTGTGAATTTTCGGAACTCTCTCCGCAATTAAATCCTCAAAGGCATTTGCTGCGGCAAGCTGACGGTTCACAAGAATAATATTTTTTCCTCTTTTGCCGTAGCGTAAGGGCTTTACCAGTTTTTTATGACCTCCTGCGGCAACGGTGCATAAATAATGCCCGTCATGTTCAAGGGGCGGAGGCGGCTGCTGCATTGAAAAAGTCCAGTCCGCAGTATCTGTAAATACCTTTATAAAGCCGTCCGCACCCTGTCCGAAAAGTATATAAAGAACCTCAATTATAACCGCTATGGGCAGTATCATCATAAAGCAGAAAGATGTCATTTTTGAGATATCCCTGCATTTTTCGGCGAGTTTTTCGGCGAATTTATTTCTGTAAACTCTTTCGGTATCGTTTGCGATTCTGACATTTTCGGTTATATGAACTCTTGTCCGCCTTGCGAATATAAGTAAAAGATTTGCATAATATACCCATGCCATAAGGTCAATAAAACTGTAATCCGCCATAAGCTGAATATTTATCAGCAGGAATATTATAAGCCCGACCGCTGACATGGATATTGCAAATGCCGAAAGTATCGGAGTGAAATTTTTCGGATTCACAAATATAAGTATCAGAAATGCAATAATCGTAAAAAACGCTGCTATCCATATAACATCGGTATATTTTGAGCTTAAAAGCTCATGCTTGCTTCCGACATATACAGGTTCAGACCAGTATTTTTCGGATATTTCGTGTGCTGCAACCAGCAAACTCCAACAGAATCCGCCAAAGGCACAGGTCACAAAGTCGGAAATACTCTTTTCTTCGTCAGCTTTAAGAAATAGTTTTACATTTACATAAGTCAGATAAAAAGGATATATCAGAAAAAGCAGGATAAAAATAAAACCGCCAATTCCTGAAACCATAGCCAACCTCCTATTCAAAATCGTCAGATTTGCACTTTGGGCTTGCTTATATTTAAAATGGGGGGAAGCCGCCCTTTGTAATCTTGTGCTTTCGTTCACTGCACTGCGTTCCGTTCACTTTCAGCACAAGGGGCGGCTTTTATCCCCCCAAGCCCCCCTTATTATAATTCCGAATTTATGAAATATCCGCAAGTTCGAGGTAATCCGCACCGTATTCGGATATATAGTCTTTTCTGCCCTGCAAATCATCTCCGAGGAGCATTTCAAAAACTTCCGCAGATTCGGTTATATCATCGGCAGTAACCTTGATAAGTCTGCGTGTTTCGGGGTTCATGGTAGTTAAACTCATCATGTCGGGTTCATTTTCGCCGAGACCTTTTGAACGCTGAATAGTATATTTTTTATTTTTGAGTTCATTGAGTATGCGCTGTTTTTCATGCTCGGTATAGGCAAAATAAGTTTTTTCCTTAGTATTTATCTCAAAGAGAGGAGATTCCGCAATATAAACATATCCCTGCTCTATAAGCGTAGGTGTCAGGCGGTAGAGCATTGTAAGAATCAGGGTTCTTATCTGAAAGCCGTCAACGTCTGCATCAGTGCATATTACTATCTTATTCCAGCGGAAATTTTCTATGTTGAAAGTTGAAAGTTCCTTATTTGCCTTTGAAGTGACTTCAACTCCGCAGCCGAGAACTTTTATCAAATCGGTTATTATTTCGCTCTTGAAAATTTTGGCATAGTCTGCTTTAAGGCAGTTGAGAATTTTTCCTCTTACGGGGATTACAGCCTGAAATTCCGCATCACGGGCGAGTTTTACCGAGCCGAGGGCTGAATCTCCCTCAACGATATATATTTCACGCCTTGAAACGTCCTTTGTACGGCAGTCCACGAATTTTTCAACCATATTCGAGAGGTCAATAGTTCCCGTAAGTTTTTTTCTTACGTTAAGCCTTACTCTTTCGGCATTTTCACGGCTTCTCTTGTTTATAAGTACCTGTTCGGCTATTTTTCGGGCTTCATCGGGATTCTCTATGAAATACACTTCAAGATTGTGCCTTAGAAATTCCGTCATAGCCTCACGGATAAATTTATTTGTTATAGCTTTTTTAGTCTGGTTTTCGTAGGAAGTCTGCGTTGAAAATGATGACGACACAAGCACAAGACATTCCTCAACATCATTGTAATTTATTTTTCCCTCATTCTTCTGATAGGCGTTGTTCTGCTTCAAATAAGCGTCTATCTGTGCGACAAAGGCACGTTTCACGGCATCTTCGGGAGAACCGCCGTGTTCGAGAAAGCTTGAATTGTGATAGTATTCGGTAAGCTTTATTTTATTTGAAAAAGTAAGTGCAACATCAAGCTTTACTTTATATTCGGGCTTGTCCTCACGGTCTTTTCCGATTTTTTCGGCAGTCCAGTGCTGAATTGAAGTCAGTGAAATTTCTCCTGCCATTTCCTTTACATAGTCTGTTATGCCGTTTTCGTAGATAAATTCTTTTTCTTCAAATTCTCCGTTTTCGTTTTCAGACCTGAACACAAATAATATATTCGGGTTTACGACTGCCTGTCTTTTGAGAATATCAAAGAAATACTCATCTGACACGGCTATATCTGTAAATACTTCCAAATCGGGCTTCCAGCGAGTTTTAGTACCCGTCTGTTTTTTTCTGCACGGAGATTTTTCAAGACCGCCGATATTTTCGCCCTTTTCAAAATGCAGATTATATTTGAATCCGTCACGGATAACCTCAACGTCCATAAATTCAGAGGCAAACTGAGTTGCACAAAGTCCCAGTCCGTTAAGACCGAGCGAAAACTCATAGGATTCCGCATTGTTGTCATACTTACCGCCTGCATAGAGTTCGCAGTAGACAAGTTCCCAGTTGTAACGCTGTTCGTTGTTGTTGAAATCAACGGGACAGCCTCTGCCGAAATCCTCAACTTCTATTTCATGATTCCTGTAATGAGTGATTATTATTTTATTTCCGTAACCTGCACGGGCTTCATCAATTGAGTTTGAAATAACTTCAAATACAGAGTGTTCACAGCCGTCAAGACCGTCCGAACCGAAAATGACCGCAGGACGTTTTCTTACCTTGTCAGCACCTTTAAGCATTGTAATGCTGTCGTTGCCGTAATCTGTTTTCTTAGCCATATATCTATCTCCTTTTAATAATTCGGAATTATTTTTCTGAATTTGTCACTTACAGCTCAGTAATTTTTTTTAGAGGATTGAGAGGATAACACCCATTTTCAAACTCTTTTATAATTTTTTTCTTTTTTTTGAAAGAAGTTATAAAACCCTCAAATCCTCTCAACCCTCTAAATTTTTCAGATTTATTTAATATCATCAAATTTGCGCTTTTGTGGCTTGACTTTTATTTTGAATGGGAAAAGTCCCCCTCAGAATAAACATACCATAATATTGTAACACAAAACTTTTGTTTTTGCAACTGTTTTTTTCAAAGAAAATTATTGACAAATCTCATCTGTCATAATATAATATATTTAGTCGGCATTTTCAGGTGTCCGAAAAAAATTTAATTTTGGAGATTATTATGGAAAATATAAAGATTACAGAACTTTTTGACCTCACACATACAATCGCCGCTGATTACTTAAATCAGTTCACATACCCTTGGGAAGCTCTCAAAGGCATAAGCGAATTTATAATAAGCATCGGAAAAACTTTAAGCCCCGATGAGTATGACAATCCCTCGGAAAATGTCTGGATTCACAAGACCGCCAAAGTTTTCCCCTCCGCATATATAGGCTCTCCCTGCATTATCGGTGCGGATACGGAAGTCCGCCACTGTGCATTCATAAGAGGAAGTGCCTTGATAGGCAAAAACTGCGTTATCGGAAATTCCGTTGAACTTAAAAACGTCATTATTTTTGACAATGTTCAGACACCGCATTACAACTATGTCGGTGACAGTATTCTCGGCTATAAATCCCATATGGGCGCAGGTTCGATAACTTCAAACGTAAAATCCGACAAGACCAATGTCGTTATAAAATCAAATAATGAAGAAATAGTAACGGGTATCAAGAAAATAGGCGCAATGCTCGGAGATTTCGTTGAAGTCGGCTGTAACAGCGTCCTCAACCCCGGAACTATCGTAGGAAGAAATTCAAGTATCTACCCCACAAGCTGCGTAAGAGGAGTTATCCCCGAAAACAGCATATGCAAGACAAGCGGTGTAACTGTCATAAAAAAATAACCTTTTTTCAGCAAAAATATGTCAGATAATTACTTTTGTGTAAGATTAATGTTCATTTTGTGACTTTTTTTAAAATTATTGATTACAAATTTGCAAGTGTCTTGACAAATCGCTCGCTCTTGTGTATAATTAGTATGTAAATAAAGTCTGTAAGATTACAGAAACGAAAGGAACAGAAAAATGAAAAATATTACAAGAAAAATAGTTGCTATCGCTGTACTTCTCTGTGTGGCTGCATCGGGCATTGTTTCGTGCGGTTCTTCAAATAAGGAAAGCGAAAGCGAAGCTCCGAAGGCAACAGAAGCTCCCGTGCTTAATTTCCCGTTTGAAATCGGTACTGCCGCTCCTGATGAGTCAGACGATTCCCTCAATGTCGCTGACCCCACGGAAGCTCCCTCAGATTCCGAAGGTTCGTCCGAAAGTGCAGAAACCGAACCCCCTGTAACGGAAATCCGGAAAGTAACCGATGAAAAAGGTCAGAATGTAACCGAAGTTGTACCCGTTACCGATGCAAAGGGTCAGCCCGTAACAAAGGCTGACGGTCAGCAGGAAACTCAGGTTGTTGAAGTTACAAGCGTTTACGTTGCAAACAGCATTACTCCTCATTCCGAAAATGACCCCAACAGAAACAGCAACAATAACAACAACAGCAGTAATAACAGCTCAACAACAACCCCAAGCGGCAATTCGGGTTCAACAGCTTCCGACAGCGGAAACTCCGAATATCAGCCGAGCATTGACGGAAGATATGCTATGTGGCTTGACATCTCAAAGGACGAAAACTTCCTCTTTGAAGGTAAGTTTATAAAAATCACTTTCAAGATAAAAGACGATACTCCCGACGGAGATTACAGAGTAAGAATTTCTCCCGACCTCTCAAATATCGCAGGTCAGACAGTAAATCCCGGAAAAGTTGTTGACGGTACTATAAGAGTAAACAAGGGCGATATCGAACCCGCAGATGATACAGATTCAACAAAGGATTACTACTACGGCGACAATGTTGCCTGCAAACAGGGCGATACCATTGATTATTACCTCAATGTAAAGAATAATACAGGTCTTGCCGCTTTCTGCGTATGGTTCTATTATGACAAAAATGCTATGGAACTCGTAAGCGCAGAACCTACGGGCGAATTTGCCGAAATCGCCGCACAGTCTCCTGAATTTGGTGCTGCACCCAGTCAGGCTGCCGAATAATAATATAAAAAATCAAGGACTTGCAAAACGCAAGTCCTTTTTTCTTATGCCTCCGAAACTGCCTGTTTCATGCTTTTAACATATTCGCCTATGTAAGACGGCGCATCTTTTCCGTATTTTTCGAGGAGTTTTATTATTGCCGAGCCGACAATAGCACCGTCCGAAAGACCTGCCATTTTCTTTGCCTGTTCGGGCTTTGAAATTCCGAAACCTACCGCACAGGGAATATCCGTATTTTCACGGATTATTTTCACTATCTCGCCTATATCGGTATTTATTTCACTTCTCATGCCTGTAACTCCGAGACTTGAAACGACATATATAAATCCGTCTGCTTCTTTGGCTATCATTTTTATTCTGCCTGCGGAAGTCGGTGCGATAAGAGAAATCAAATCTATTCCGTACTGTTTCGCAACAGCCGAAAATTCGCCTTTTTCCTCAAAGGGCAAATCGGGGAGGATTATTCCGCCCACGCCCGTTTCACAGCACCTTGCCATGAATCTTTCCGCATCATAGGAATACACAACATTTGCATAGGTCATGAATACAAACGGAATTTTTACATCTCTGCGGAGTTCCGCAACAAAGTCAAATATTTTATCAGTAGTTATTCCGCCCGCAAGCGCACGGATATTCGCACCCTGAATTACAGGACCTTCCGCTGTCGGGTCTGAAAAAGGTATTCCGAGTTCGATTAAATCCGCACCATTTTCAGCCATTTCACGGATTGCCTTTGCAGTAGTTTCAAGGTCGGGGTCTCCGCAGGTTATAAAAGGTATAAATGCCTTGCCGTTTTCAAAAGCTTTTCTTATATCACTCATTGATATTCTCTCCTCTGTATCTTGCAATAGCGGCACAGTCCTTGTCGCCCCTGCCCGAAATTGTTATAATTATTATCTTGTCCCTGTCCATAGTCGGAGCAAGTTTCATGGCATATGCAACAGCATGAGCCGATTCTATTGCGGGAATTATTCCCTCCGTCCTTGAAAGAAATTCAAAGGCATTTACTGCTTCGTCATCTGTCACGGGAACGTATTCCGCACGCTTTATATCATGCAGATATGCGTGTTCAGGTCCTACTCCCGGATAGTCAAGACCTGCCGAAATTGAATAAACAGGTGCTATTTGACCGTATTTATCCTGACAGAAATATGATTTCATGCCGTGGAATATACCTATTCTTCCCGTGTTTACGGTTGCGGCTGTCTCAAAGGTGTCAATTCCCCTGCCTGCCGCCTCACAGCCTATCAGTTTAACATTCTCATCGGGAATGAAATGGTAAAAGCTTCCTATTGCATTTGAACCGCCTCCCACACAAGCTATTACCGCATCAGGGAGTCTGCCTTCTTTTTCGAGAATCTGCGCTCTTGCCTCACGGGAGATTACTGCCTGAAAATCCCTTACAATAGTCGGGAACGGGTGCGGACCCATTACCGAACCGAGACAATAATGTGTGTCGTCAATTCGTGAAGTCCATTCCCTCATAGCCTCCGAAACGGCATCTTTGAGAGTGGCTGTTCCTGATTTTACGGGGATAACGTCTGCTCCGAGGAGTTTCATTCTGTAAACGTTCAAAGCCTGACGCTTTGTGTCTTCTTCACCCATGAAAACTACACATTCCATACCCATAAGAGCCGCAGCCGTTGCTGTTGCAACGCCGTGCTGACCTGCTCCCGTTTCGGCAATAAGACGGGTTTTTCCCATTTTTTTCGCAAGGAGAGCCTGTCCGAGTACATTGTTTATCTTGTGTGAACCCGTATGGTTTAAATCCTCACGTTTGAGATATATTTTTGCTCCGCCGAGTTCATTTGTCAGCTTTTCCGCATAGTAGAGCAGAGACGGTCTGCCTGCGTAATTATTGAGCAAATCTGTCAGTTCCCTGTTAAAATCGGGGTCATTTCTGTAATGATTGTATGCGTTTTCAAGTTCGATAACCGCATTCATGAGAGTTTCGGGAATATACTGTCCGCCGTGTACTCCGAAACGTCCTTTTGATTCTGCCATATTATTTTTCCCTTCCTGCGTCCGCAAACGCTTTCATTTTATCAAAATCTTTAATTTTATCTGTTTCAATCCCTGAACTTACATCAACGGCATAAGGGGAAAATTTTTCAATTATCCGCCTTATGTTTTCGGGATTCAGTCCGCCCGCAAGGAAATACGGACGGTTTATATTTTTAAGAAAATCGTGGTTGAACAACTCTCCCGAACCCTCCCCCGAATCAAGGAGAATCATATCTGCCTGCGAATTTTCGGCATTTTTTACATCATCAACGCTTTTTACTTTAAAAGCCTTTATTATCGGGAGATTTGTTTTCTTTCGGAGAGTATTTATATAATCATCGTCTTCATTTCCGTGAAGCTGGATTATGTTTATTATTTTTCTCTCTGCGATATCGGATATGTATTCAATATCGGCATTTACGAAAACTCCGACAGGATTAATTCTTTTGTCAAGAATTTCCGTAAAGCTTTCAGCCTTTTCGGGAGTTATAAACCTCCTGCTTTTTTCCGCAAATATATATCCGACAAATTCAGGGAGAATTTTATTTGCATATTCTATATCTTCAATACGGCACATACCGCACATTTTAATCTTTGTCATAAGCCCCTCAGTTCTTTGAGTTTGGCGGTTTTATCGGGGGCTTTCATGAGAGTTTCACCGATTAAAACTGCATCTGCGCCTATTTCACGAAGAATTTTTATATCCTCCGCAGATTTCACACCGCTTTCCGAAACGAATATAATATCATTCGGAACAAGTTCACGCATTTTCCTGCTGTTATTTGTATCAACGGAAAAATCTTTAAGATTCCTGTTGTTTACGCCTATGATTCTTGCGCCCGCATTTACCGCTGTTTTTATTTCTTCGCTGTCGTGAGCCTCAACAAGTGCGGATATTCCCAGATTATCGCAGATTTTTATATAATCTGATATCTGCTTTTCGGTCAGTATCGAACATATCAGCAAAATAGCCTTTGCACCTAAAATTTTTGCCTCATATATCATATATTCATCAACCGTGAAATCTTTTCTTATGCAGGGAATATTTACCTTTTCGGCAATTTCCCTGAGATATTTCTCACTTCCGAGAAAATATTCGGGTTCGGTGAGTACGGATATACAGTCTGCACCTGCTTTTTCATATTCTTCGGCAATTTGCAGATACGGAAAATTTTCCGCAATTATTCCCTTTGACGGGGAGGCTTTTTTACATTCGCATATAAAAGATATATCGGGCTTTTTCAGTGCATTTTCAAACTCAAAACAACCTTTTTCCATTGAAAGGGCTTTATTTTTTATCTCGTCTGCGGAATGTAATTTCTTTGCATTTTCGACACGCTTTAAGGCAAGTTCAGCCAGTTTGTCAAGAATTGTCATATTTTACCTCACTTGTTTGAAAGTTCAACGAATTTTTCAAGGACTTCGTAAGCCTTTCCGCTGTCAATCAGTTCAGCGGCTTTTGAAATTCCGTCTGCGAGGGTTTCAGCTTTTCCGCCTATATATATAGCCGCACCTGCGTTCATAAGAACGGTGTTTCTCATATGACCTTTTATTTCTCCCCTGAGAATTTTCTTTGTGATTTCGGCATTTTCTGCGGGAGTACCGCCCTTTAAATCGTCTTTTGTACATCTTTCAAAACCGAACTGTTCGGGTGATATTTCGTAGGTTTTGAGCCAGCCTTCTTTATATTCGCATACAGTCGTTGAGGAGCTTAAAGAAATTTCGTCAAGCTTGTCATTTCCGAAAACTACCATTCCGCTTTTTGAACCGAGTTTCATGAGTACCTGTGCAACAGGTTCAACGAGTGAACGGTCATAAACTCCCAAAAGATGATGTTTCGGGCTTGCGGGATTTGTAAGCGGTCCGAGAATGTTGAACACCGTTCTTATGCCGAGTTCTTTTCTTATTCCGCCCACATATTTCATTGATGTATGATATTTCTGTACAAAGAAAAAGCAGAATCCGACTTTTTCGAGAAGTTCACGGCATTTTTCGGGGTCAAGGCTTATGTTTGCGCCGAGCGATTCAAGACAGTCTGCTGTTCCGCTGAGAGATGATGCCGCCCTGTTGCCGTGCTTGGAAACTTTTATTCCTGCCGCCGCAGTTACAAATGCGGAAGTTGTCGATATATTGAAACTCTGTGCATTGTCGCCGCCTGTGCCTACGATTTCGAGCAAATCCAAATCGTTTTCAAATTTTGTTGCCGCATCTCTCATAGCTGCCGCACAGCCTGTTATTTCGTCAATGGTTTCGGATTTGGTGCTTTTTGTTGAGAGTGCCGCAAGAAATGCAGCGTTCTGGGTGGGAGTTGTTTCGCCCGACATTATTTCAGAAATTACCTGATATGCCTCATCATATGTCAAATCCTGCTTGTCAACGATTTTAACAATAGCTTCCTTAATCATTTTAAATTCCTCCGATTATAAATTTATAAAGTTTTCGAGCATTTTCTTTCCGTCAGGGGTCATTATTGATTCGGGGTGAAACTGCACGCCGAATATTTTGTATTCCCTGTGCTGTACTGCCATGATTTCCCCGTCATCTGCGACAGCCGTCACTTCAAAGCAATCGGGAATTGTTTCGGGGGCTGCCGCAAGGGAATGATATCTTGCAACAGGGGCATTTTCGTCTATACCCTTGAATATCGGGGAATCTCCCGTGAATTTTATAACGGACTGCTTGCCGTGCATGAGTTTCTTTGCATAGGTTATTTCTGCACCGTATGCGGAACATATAGCCTGATGTCCGAGGCATACGCCGAGTGTGGGAATCTCTCTGCACACGGTTTCAGCAGCCTCAATTATAATTCCTGCGTCTTCGGGTCTGCCCGGTCCGGGGGAGATTATAATTTTTTCAGGGTTCAAAGCTTTTATTTCGTCAACGGTCATTTCGTCATTTCTTATAACCTTTATATCGGGGTTTATTTCTCCGACAAGCTGAAAGAGATTATATGAAAAGCTGTCGTAATTGTCTATCAATAATATCATAAGTCTGCCTCCTGTGCGAGTTTAAGGGCATTTATAACAGCCTGTGCCTTGTTTATACATTCCTGATATTCTTTTTCGGGTACGGAATCAGCGACAATTCCTGCTCCGCTCCTTACGAAAACCTTGCCGTTTTTCTTGTAGGCGATTCTTATTGCTATGCAGGTATCGAGGTTTCCCGTGAAATCTATATAGCCTATTGCACCGCCGTAAATTCCTCTTTTGTTGTTTTCAAGTTCGGAAATAAGCTGGCAGGCTCTTATTTTGGGCGCACCCGAAAGAGTTCCCGCAGGGAGTACGGCACTTACTGCGTCAAGAGCATCATATTTTTCCTCTATTTCTCCCCTGACTGTTGAGCCTATATGCATAACGTGGGAAAATCTCTCAATGCTGTGGAGTTTCTCAACTTTGACCGTTCCGAATCTGCTGATTTTTCCGAGGTCATTTCTTCCCAAATCAACAAGCATATTGTGTTCTGCGAGTTCTTTTTCATCTGAAAGCAAATCTCTTTCGAGTTCTTTATCTTCCTGTTCGGATTTTCCACGGGGTCTTGTGCCTGCAAGCGGAAAAGTATGAAGTATACCATTTTCAAGCTTTACGAGGGTTTCGGGCGATGCACCTGCAATTTCAACATCTGTTCCCGAAAAATAAAACATATACGGGGAGGGGTTTATAGTTCTCAGTACACGGTATGTGTCAAATAAACTGCCCTCAAAATCCGCACTTAATCTGTTTGAGAGGACTATCTGGAAAATATCTCCTTCAAAGATGTGATTCTTTGCTTTCTCAACCATTTCGCAGTATTCCTCTTTGCTGAAAAGAGGAGTTACTTCACTTTTAAGACAGCCTGCCTTTTCGATTTTTCTTTCGCCGTTTCTCAGGAGGTCAGCTATTTGTTTAAGTTCAAGTTTAGCCTTGTTATAGCCTGTCTGCGGGTCTGAAAGCGACATATTCGCAATTAAGATTATCTTGTGGCGGAAATGGTCAAAAGCTATTACTTTATCGAAAAGCATTAAGTCAACGTCCTTGAAATTTTCCGTATCGTTTACGCTGTTTCTTAAAGTTTTTTCTTTGTATGCAAGGAAATCATAGGAGAAATATCCCGTGAATCCGCCTGTAAATGACGGTAAATAATCAAATCTCGGACTTCTGTACGATGAGAGAATCTGTCTTATCTGTATGCTTGGGTCATCTGTTTTCATTGTGATATCGCCGATTGTTATGCTGTCGCCTACTGCTGTCACCTGCATTTTCGGGTCAAAACCGAGAAAAGTATATCTTCCCCATTTTTCGCTGTCAGATGCCGATTCAAGCATATAGCAGTGGTTTGAGATATTTTTGAGTATACGCACGGCTTCTATGGGAGTGCATATATCCGACATTATTTCGCAGCTTACGGGGAGTATGTCGTATTTTCCGCTTTTTGCAAATTTTTCTACGTCTGAAAATTCGGGTAAAAATTTCATAGAGCAAATTCCTTTCGCATATTTTAAATCTGAAACAAAAAAGTCCCTGACAGAAAATAAATTCTGTCAAGGACGAATAAACTTATCCGTGGTGCCACCTTGATTCATGGAAAATCCATGCACTTTTACAGGATACTGTCATATCCCTGATGATTAACGCACATCATAACGTCACGGAATACTCAGGATACAAAATCCCTTTGACCATGCCCTCAGCGGTCCATTTACCGACTTGTTTTTCACCCAATTCTCAGCAGCGTGGGTTCTCTGTGGAAGCATCATCGGCTTTATCTCCGCCTCAACGGTTTCATTGTCTTGTATTATATCACGTTAAATCAAATTTGTCAAGAGGAAAATAAAATTTAATATATTTTACTTTTCTTCAACGGGAAATACAGTTATAACTCCTGCGTCATATTTCTGAATTTCAACCGCATCTCTGCCCGTAACACCTGCAACTCCGTCAACATCTGCATTTGCAAGGGCTTTTTCGTCAAACGGGTATTTGTCGGAATTTGCAAGATGTTGAAGTATTGCAACGGCATCGGAAATTGTTACATTTCCGTCACAGTTTGCATCGCCATGAAGAACATTTCCCTGCGGTTCGGATTCAATATAATCGGAATCCCTGAGAGTAATTTTGTACTCCGAGGTGTTGAAACTGCTTGCCTGAATGTGCATATAATAATTTCCTTTTGCGAGGGCAAGACCTTCTGTGGAGGTAAGGCTTTCATTGCCTTTCATGTAGTAACGCTCTAAGTAAGTCCCTTTTTCGTCAATGATTCCGACAACCCAGTAAGTCGTTGTTGTTCCGTCCATAGGTCTTTCAAAGTCAATGAATATTGTTCCGTCCTCGGTCATTTCAAACTTATAGTAATCGGTATCCGGGCTTTTCTTCAGATTTCCTTTTTTGGTGCTGTTCATAGCAAAGAAATTTGCTGTGTCCTTTGTGTTGTTGTATTCCTGTTCCCAGTTCTGGGATTCCTCATAGCTGAGTTTTACGGAATAATTTTCCTTAAAGGTTGAATTGGGCTTTACTCTCACGAAATAAGTACCCTTTGCAAGACCTATGTTACCCGATTCAACAAGTTCATCGCTGCCCTTAATCTGGACAGTGTATATAACTGTATGTTCTTCCGTTGAATCCATAAGTTCCATTGTATAGTATGTCACGGCATTTCCGACAGCCTTGCTGATGAAATCAAGGTTTATATATCCGTCATTTTCGAGGGTGAATTTATAGTAGTCCTTGTCGCCTGAACTCATAAGGCAGCCGCTTGTTGTGGTATTGGGGAGTATTTCGTCTGCGGTATCGAAATCGTTGTTAAATTCGCTCTCCCACTTTTCGTCCTCAACGAAATTAAGATTTAATTTATAGTCATCGGCAACCCACGAATAACTGCGGATTCTTGCATAATATTCGCCCTCGTCAAGACCTATGTCATCAGTGATATTTGTCTCCTCGCCAGCCTTGAAAGTCTTTTCATAGAAAGAGGATTTACTGTCTGCATTTTCAAAAAGTTCAAGTTTCCATTCTCCGCTTTCGGCAGAAGTTTCAAAGTCAAAGTTCACATAGCCTTTTCCGTCAACGGTGAATTTATACCAGTCAGCATCACTGTTTGACGAAAGACTTCCCTTTACAAAGCCGTTTAATTCGTCTGCTGTTTCGGCTGAATTGTTGGGTTCAGTTTCATAGTTCGGGTCTGCTGTGAAATTAACGGAAAATTTATAATCCTTGCCATTGTAGTTATTGGGATTTACAAGCTTTGCATAATACACTCCTGGGTCAAGACCGTATTTATTTGAAACGGCTTTTCCGTCCTCGCCCTTGAAATTTACCGTGTACATACTGCTTGCGTTGTCTCCGCTGTAAAGTTCAAGTTTCCAGTCATACTTACTGCCCGTACTGCTTGCAAA
>JAFYFU010000117.1 GCA_017543595.1 Ruminococcus sp.
AACGTCCTGATAAATCTTACTGCTGAGGAAGTATGCGGAACTGTAAACACCTACATAATAGCCTTTTTCTTCGAGTGTCTTACAGAATGCATCTACCATTGCGGAAATTGTTGCTGTTGAGAGATATTCCTGTGAGGGGTCTTCTATATCGAAATAAATCGGATAGTCATAATCATAATCCTTTATTATCTGATAGCAGGTTTCAGCCTCACGCTTTGCGTCCTCAACAGTCTGTGCGTAGCTGTACCAGTAAACGCCTACATCAATTCCGACTGCCTTAGCCTGCTGTATATTATAATCAAAAGTGGGGTCTTCCTGTGAAAGTTCTCTGCCGTAGCCTGCACGCATGATAGCAAATTCAACGCCTGCGTCCTTTACTGCCTGCCAGTTTACAGTTCCCTGCCACTGTGAAACGTCTATGCCCCATGCTTCCTTTGTGAGTGATTCCTGCGGAACAGCCTTGGTTGTTTCGGGTGCGGTTTCTTCTTCCTCTGCCTGAGTTGTAACAGGGGGTTCTTCGGGATTTTCCTCTGCGCCCTTATATGCATCGTAAATATCGAAAACGTTGAAAGGCTCGTCCGACATATCGGAAGTATAGAATTTAACGGGAACTTTTGCTTTACTTACTGCCGAAAATGTGTTATAATAATCAGCGTAGGCGGGCATTGCGAAAGATGCGGCTGCCACCGTGCAGACAATGCTGCCTGATACGATTGCAGAAAGCACTTTTTTGGATAAGCTCATTGGTTTATTTCTCTCCTTTTTTCTAATGAAGAATTTCCATATTCATGAAAAATTCAAAAATTCCTTTTTTTGATTACAATTCAATTACAAATCGCTTTCTGAATTATAACACAACACATTTATAATTGCAAGCTTTTAAAGCAAAAAATGAGAAGATTTTCGCATTTTGCCAATTTTATTCAACAGACAGGTATTAAATATATATAACAGAACGGAGATTTTGCATGAAAGAATTTATAATTAACAAAAACGACAGCGGTCAGAGAGTTGACAAATTTGTAACAAAGGCTCTCCCCGAACTCCCGAAAAGTATGATGTATAAACTTTTCAGAAAAAAAGATATAAAAATAAACGGTAAAAAATGTGACATATCCGCTGTATTGTCGGAGGGCGACATTGTAAGAATTTATGTCAAAGATGAGGTTTCCGCCGTGCGTACTGCCGACACGGGATTTCTTTCAGCCTCGGACGACCTGAAAATTGCCTATGAGGACGAAAATATATTAGTCGCTTTCAAGCCTGTGGGAGTTGATTCCCATGCAAACGGCGAAACTCATTCCGATACACTCATAGACAGAATCAAAAAGTATTTGTATGACAAAGGTGAATATAATCCCGAATCCGAAAATTCATTTTCCCCTGCGCTTTGCAGCCGCCTTGACAGAAATACCGCAGGGCTTGTCATATCCGCAAAAAATGCGGAATCCCTGCGTGAAATAAATTCTGCGATAAAAGACGGGAAAATCCATAAAATCTATCAGTGCATAACAGTTTCAAAACCACCGAAAAATTCCGACATATTAACCGCATACCATAAAATTGACGACAAAAGAAATATAGTCCGCATATCGGATAAATATGCGGACGGATATAAGGAAATTAAAACGGGATATAAAATTCTCGGAGAAAAAAACGGGCTTTTTCTCCTCGAAATAACTTTATATACGGGGCGCAAGCACCAGATAAGGGCGCACCTTTCGCATATAGGCGCACCTATTCTCGGTGACGGAAAATACGGAAATATCGCTTTAAACAAGCGTTACGGAATATTTTATCAGGAATTGTGCGCCTGCCGTCTGAGTTTTGGTTTAGATGAAAATTCTCCCCTTGCCTATCTGAACAAAACAGAAATAAAAGTTCCTGCTTTTGAAAAAAGATTTAATTAGGCTGTCCCTGACGGTGGCGGAGGTTATCCTCCTTTAATTTTCTGCCTTCTGCTATTAAACTCAGCATTTTTTCTGAATCGCTTTCTTCAAGGGCTTTGCTGTATTTTTTAAGATTTTCTATAAGGGTTTCAAGTTCAAATATTAAATTTTCACGGTTCTGCATAAACAAATCCGTCCACATTTTTTCATTCATTGTGGCGATTCTCGTCATATCCTGAAAGCTTCCTCCGCTGAATCCACATTCAAGACCGAGTTCGGGGCTTTTAACATAAGCACTTGAAACAATATGTGCAAGCTGAGAAGTATAAGCTATCATTTTGTCGTGGTTTTCGGGGGAAGTCACGACAATTTTTCCTGCGCCGATTTCCCTTGCAAGGCTTTTAAGCAGTTCGGTATCTTTTTCGTTGTCATTGTCAAAGGGTGCAACGATAAAATTAGCATTTTTAAATAAATCGGGGGTACTGTTCTGATAACCGCCAAATTCCTTGCCTGCCATCGGGTGCATACCCATATAGCGTATGCCTTTGTTTTCGGCAATTTTTCTCATTCTTTCGGAAAAACTTCCCTTTATTCCGCAGACATCTGTGATAAGGGTATTTTTGCTTATTTTATCAATGTTTTCAGTTAAATATTTTTCTGCGGTATCGGGGAACAGTGCAATTATAATCAAATCAAATCCGCTGTAATCACCCGTGAAAACATCATCTACTGCAACGTCACGCATCGCACATTCTTCAATGTCATGCTTTAAATCGCTTCCGACAACAAAATGATTTGTATATTTTTTCAGTGCCTTGCACACTGAACCGCCTATAAGTCCAAGTCCCACAACTAAAATGTTCATACAAAAATTCCTTTCATAAAATATTCTCCGCCGTTAAGCGGAGAATATCTTTGTTTAAAATAAAATGTCCTTAAAGCATACCTGCGGTTCGTGCTTGTCGAAATCCCAAGTATGATATGCGTCACCGTGGCAGAAATCTTTTTCTTTACAGCTTCTGCATTTTTCGTTCTCATCGCAGAGATTTTTTCTGAATATCTGGAATTTGTTTTTCCAGACATCGCTGAAACGGTCTTTCAGAATATTTCCCTGAATAAATTCGGGTCTGCGTTCAATGTCAAGACAGGCGGTTATATCGCCGTTTGCCATAATGCTTGCGATATATGTTCCCGCTGTGCAGAGGAAATACCAGTCTCTTACTTCACGTTCGTATTCAAGACCGAGATAGTGTGAACAGCCGTATGTAACGGGTTCTCCTGCTATTCTCATGGTACGGATAAATTCAAACATATACACATAATCTTCTTTTGTGAGTATAAGTTCGGGGTGGAGTTTTGCCCTTCCTATGGGGTCAATGTTTATGATTCTCCATGAATCTATATCCATATCTTTAAATATTTTATATAATTCCCAGAGCTGACCTATATTCTGATGAGTTACAACGGTTGTTATCTGTACGGCTTTGAAAGTGCCTACTTTAATAAGGCTTTCAATACCGCTCATAGCCCTTTCCCAGCCTTTGGGAGTGCGTCTGAAAGCGTCATGAGTTTCGGGGAGTCCGTCAATACTTACGGAAATAGTTCCCATTCCCACACGTTTCAAATCCTTTGCGACTTCATCATCAATAAGAGTTGCGTTGCTTGTCATTCCCCAGTGAAAACCGAGGTCGTTTGCTATGCCCATAATATCGAAAAAATCTTTCCTTAAAAGCGGTTCACCGCCCGTAATGCAGAGCATTTTATTGTCAGTGCCGAAATCCTCTTTAACTTCCGTTAAAAATTTTCTGTACTGTTCAACGGACAGTTCATCTGACGGAACATCTCCGCAGCTGCTTCCGCAGTGCAGACATCTTTCATTACATCTGAGAGTTAATTCAAGAAATAAATTTCTGAGCTGAGGTTTGGTTTTAAGACCCTCACGATATTCTGCGAGCGTGGTCATGTTTTTATTTTTGGTTCTTACGTCAAGCATGATTCACCTCAGTTTTCAAATACCGGAGGAGGACCGTAAACGGGCTGTACTATCGGTTCTGTGGCGGTAGTTGTCGTGGTTTCTTCCCAGAGACCGTCCTGTCTCATTGTTGTTGTCTGAACCTGTTCTTCGTCATCATTTTCATCATAATCAACGGGAGGGCCGTATTCGGGCTGAGGAACGGGTTCTTCCTCTGCATCATAATACCAGTTCAAATCCGTGCTTCTTCCGAGGAGGAAACGGTTAAGGGCTACCAAATCGGCAACGCTGAATACACCGTCTGAATTTACGTCAAATTCCGTGTAACCGTAGTACCTGTCATTTGTCATGGACTCAACATATTCTTTCCTGAACTGAATAAGGTCGAAAACGTCCGTTGAACCATCCCAGTTTATATCGCCTCTTGCGAAAAAGCTGGGAGGACCGTAAACAGCAGGATTTTCATTTCCATTAGGGTCATATTCGGTAGTCATTATTGACGGAGGACCATATACAACCGCCATAGTTGTGGTTAATTCCGTTACAGGGTCATACTGTTCGTTGGTTGTGGTAGTTACTTCAAAAAATTCGGGAGGACCGTAAACATCTTCCTGAATTTCCAAGGCAGGGTCGTATTCGGGTTCGTCAGCTTTTGCGTTTAAGGGCTGACTGCCGTTCGGAATTGCTACCGAACCGAGTGCCATGTTGAGAGCTGTTGCGAACATCGCAGCAGTTGCGGCTGTTCTTTTGTTTTTCTTCATGTTAAATACCCCTTTCGTTTTTGCGGACTTGTCCGCTTAATAATAAATGTCGAAAAATACGCAAGTTTTTAGTCGTTTTTCTGAAACTTCCGAAAACTTCGTATCCCTGCACAAACGCCAACAGCGGTATTTATGCATATTGTCCAATAAAATTCCCCTCTCAATGTCTTGCTTATATTATAACAATATTTACAGAATTAGTCAATAGATTTTAAAGATTCTGCCATATTTATTTTTTCGAGTTTTATTTCCATAAAAATATTTACAATAAAATTAAACACAAATGTCATAACAACGCTGTAAACAAAACTCATTGGCAGTATTCTGCTTTTGAAGTCCACCAAATCAACTATTATTTGTTTCATTACGAAACTGTGGAAAAATATTCCGAGAAAAATTCCGAAAATTGTTCCTATTGCCGTAAGTGCTATATTTTCACGGAGGACATATGCGGAGGATTCACGGCGGAAAAATCCGAGAACTTTTATAGTTGCTATTTCCCTGATTCTTTCCGTGATATTTATATTTGTCAGATTATATATAACTATAAATGCAAGTCCCGCAGCGCAGGCAATTACAAGTATAACCACATAGTCAAGACTGCTCATCATATTGCCCATACGGGTTTTTAATTCGTCAAACACCGTAACGCCTGTAACGTCCGATAATTTTGCGATTTCCGCAGCCGCCTGATATTCGTCTGTATTCTTTGCGAAATTCACATATCCGCCGTTAAATTCGGGGGCTTTGCCGAGCTGTTTTTCTATTTCTGCGGAATTTATAAAGATATAATTATATACATGATTCTCAAAAACTCCCGCAACCGTGAGATGTAATTCTTCCATATCCTCATTTCTGAGAATAATTTCATCACCGCTTTTGACTCCGTATCTTGCGGATATGCTGTGGCTTACAAGTGCCTCGCCGTTTTGCGGATAGTCAAGGGGCATATCCTCCATATCACGGAAATTCATGAATTTATCCATATTGTCGAAATTTTCGGGAGCAACAAGGCTTATGCCCTTAGTTTTGTTTTTATAAATCAAATCCCATGAGCTGTTATGATTTATTACATAGCTTTTTGAGAGTTCATCGAGTTTGTTTTTTAATTTAACGGGGATATTTCCGTTCTCATCTGATTTGAAAGAAATTGACGCATCTGCCGTCTGTATTTCCTCATACTGAACATCTGCAAAGCCTGCGACTGAATCTTTTATTCCGAATCCTGTTATAAGGAGTGCCGTACAGCCGCCTATGCCGAGTATCATCATGAAAAATCTGCCCTTATACCTGAAAATATTTCTCACGGATACTTTATATAAAAATTTCATTCTGTTCCATATGAAAGGTATATATTCGAGGAAAACTCTTTTTCCCGCCTTCGGAGCTTTCGGGCGCATTAAATTTGCTGCCGTTTCGGAAAGTTCATATCTGCATGAAAGCCATGTTACGCCTATTGAGCATACAAGAGATGCAATGACGGCGTAAACCGCAAGTGCAGGGTCAAACATATATTCAAGTTCAAGGGGCGTATACATGAGTTTGTACGTCAGCCATATTACTTTCGGGAAAAGATATGTTCCTGCTCCGTAGCCGAATATACAGCCTGTAAGGGCGGCACTTCCCGAATAGAACATAAATTTCCCCATTATGGAAAATTCGGAATATCCCAGAGCTTTGAAAACTCCTATCTGTGTACGCTGTTCCTCAACCATTCTTGTCATGGTGGTCATGCAGACAAGTGCCGCAACAAGAATAAAAAATATCGGGAAAACTTTTGCAACCTGTGCAACTATTTCGGAATCATTCTCAAAGCAGGCATATCCGATATTTGTATTTCTTCCCAGAACATAGACATCAGGGGCTTTTATATCGGCTATTTCGTCCTCGGCATCGGCAATTTCCTTTTCCGCATCGGCGATTTTCTCATCAAATTCTTTCAGACCGTCCTCATATTCTTTCAGACCGTCAGCATATTCTTTTTTTCCGTCCTCGTATTCTTTCAGACCGTCAGCATATTCTTTTCTGCCGCTTTCGAGTTCTTTAACGCCGTCCTCATATTCTTTCTTACCGTCCTGCCATTTTTTGAGACCGTCCTCATATTCTTTTTTACCCTTTTCAAATTCTTCAAGGGACTTGTTATATTCGGCAAGACCTTTTTCATATTCGGCTTTTCCGTTATAAAATTCCGTCCAGCCGTTTTTTAATTCCTGACGTTTTTCGTCAAGGATTTCCTGTTGGGATTCAAGTTCCGCACGGGAATTTTCAAGCTGAATCTTTGCGGATTCAATTTGTTTTCTGCCCTCTGCAAGCTGTGCCTGTGCTGATGTAAGCATTATCTGCTGTTCTTCGGGGAGGAAAGAAATCATTCCCATTAATGCACCGTATTGTTCGTTAAAATTATTTTCCTGCATTTCAAGTTCGGATTCTTTTGCTTTGAGTTCTTCCTCACCTGCTTTAAACTGCGCCCATGCATCTTTTAACTGTCTTTCACCGTCATTCAATTGTTCCTGACCGTCAGTCAGTTCATTTTCGGCATTGTCAAGCTGATTTTTTGAATCTTCAAGCGTTAATTTTGCGTCATCGAGTTCTTTCTGACCGTCATCAATTTTTATCTTGGCATCATCTAATTCTTTTTTGCTGTCGTCAAGTTCTTTCTTTGCGTCATCAAGTTCTTTCTGTCCGTCTGAAATTTCCTTTTCGGCATCTTTCAGTTCTTTTTCGGCATCGTCAAGTTCTTTTTTGCCGTCAGTAAGTTCCTTTTCGGCATCATCAAGTTCCTGCTGACCGTCTTTTTTCTTGTCGGCGAGTTCTGATTTACCGTCATTGAGTTCATCTTCTGCATCGGACAAAATTTTATTATATCTCAAATCCGCCTGTTCCTGAGCGATATTCTCCCATTTTTCAGTTTTTTTGTCAATATATTTTTCATAGTCATCGGAATATATGGTCATATCATTATTAAATTTAATAAATATTTCCGAATAATAATCCCTGTCAACCGCTTCGGGCATTATATAAACAAAGCCCGAAATACTGCCTGTTCCGATAGATGTAGTTCCCCTCTCGAAATTTATGTAATACGGGGAATCAGCTTTTCCGACAACCGTAAATTCCTTGTATTTAAGGGAATCCCTTGTATCTTCGGGAGTTTCTTCGGATACTTTTATTTTTGAACCTATATTTATATCAAGTTTGCTGTCCATTATACATTCATTCGGTAAATCGGGCATTTCGCCCTCTTTGAGAATAAGTTTGTTTATATTCTCCGTGAGAGTGTGAGTTTTGAGGACTGCCTCCTCTTTCATATCCGTTATATAAAGTACGTCAAAGCTGTTTGAACCTTCTGCATATTTTACATCTTTCTGATTTTTGAACTCCTCAACGTTGCTTTCCTCCCAGCCGAGAGTTGAAACAAGTCTCAAATCAAAAAATTCATTTTCTTTCAGGTATTTATCAAATATATTAATCATCGCAGGAGTGGTTATTCTCACGCCCGTGAAAAATCCCGTTCCAAGGGCTATAATGGAAAGAATCGCCATAAACCGCCCTAATGTGCCTTTTATCTCACGCAGAGAAGTTTTTTTCATTACGGATTTCATATTTTCACCACTCTATCTCGGAAACATCAACGATATTTTCATTTTTCCGCATATCCGCAACAGTTCCGCTTTTTACGGTTATTATCCTGTCAGCCATTGCCGAAAGTGCCTGATTGTGCGTGATAACTACAACTGTCATTCCTGTTTTACGGCAGGTGTCCTGCAAAAGTTTAAGAACGGCTTTTCCCGTGTTATAGTCAAGTGCGCCCGTGGGTTCGTCACAAAGCAGGAGTTTCGGATTTTTCGCAAGCGCACGGGCAATTGCAACTCTCTGCTGTTCTCCGCCCGAAAGCTGTGCGGGGAAATTTTTCATTCTGTCCGCAAGACCCACCTGTTTTAAAACCGATGCCGCATCAAGGGGTTCACGGCATATCTGCGCCGCAAGTTCAACATTTTCGAGTGCCGTGAGATTCTGTACAAGGTTATAAAACTGGAATACAAATCCCACATCATAGCGTCTGTATGCCGTAAGCTGTTTTTTATTGAGGGAGGCAATTTCAACGCCGTCAAGAACTGCGCTTCCTCCCGTAAGTGTGTCCATTCCTCCGAGTATATTTAATATTGTCGTTTTTCCTGCGCCCGATGCCCCGACTATAACGCAGAACTCACCTTTGTCTATTTCAAAATTTACGTCTCTGAGGGCTTGAATTTCAACCTCGCCCGTTTTGTAAGTTTTTCTGACATTTTTAAATTTAACATAACTCATAATATTACCTCCGCAAAGATTATAACACAAAAAAAAAGTATTTTCAACACCGTATTGACAAAAATTAAAATATATGTTATATTTGAGATATAAATTTATAATATCGGAGGTAACTATGGACACAAAAAAAGATATAAAAAGAGTATCAAATATAAATTCTGCGCTTATTTTGTTTTTTCTTGCCTTGATTGTTGTGCTTAACTTTCTTTTTGACCCGATAACACTGCTTTTTATGGACGCAAAATCCCCTTATTACAATGCTGTGTATACACTTATAGGATATTCATTACAGTATTTTGTTGCGGTGGGAGTTCCGCTTTTTACATTTTATTTAACAGATACAGGAAAAAATATAAAAAAATCCCGTCCGAATTTTGTAAAATCAAAAATGCCCGTTTCATGGATTGCAAAACATATCGTTATATGTTTCGGGCTGTCTTATGCTATGGCTTATGCGTCAAAAATTTTCTTTGCGATATTAAAGAAACTGCTGAATATCGAACTGAACGCAGTTGATTTCTCTGCGGAGGACAACTGGATTTCAAAACTTACAAACTTAATAGCTATGGTTATTCTTGCGCCTGTTTTTGAAGAACTTCTTTTCCGTGGGACTATCCTGAGAAACGGTCTGAAATTCGGAAAATGGTCAATGATTATAATGTCGGGAATATTTTTCGGTCTGTGGCACTTGAACTACGAACAGACTTTATACACAATGACTTTCGGAATTTATCTCGCCTTTATATACGCAAAGACAGAATCTTTAATCCCAACAATCGCAGCCCATATGATTTTCAATTCGTTTGCGGCGGTACAGACAATTATTTCGGCAGGTGTTGACCTGAACAATATTGATATAATAAAGCTTATTCCGCTTGAATTAATGGGATTTACAATTATAGCCCTTATGCTGACGGGAATTATATTTTTCATTCTTGAACTTGTAAATCACCGTGAAAGCTATAAATTTGACGATGAAAAAATCCTGACAGATGAAACATCGGACGAAATTACGGAAGAAAACAAAATGTCGGGCGGAAAAGTTTTCGCAGTATATTTTTCCGCACCCGTTACAATTATAGTTGTGATTCTTCTTGCTTCCCTGACAGTAATGGCGGCTGTCGGATTAGATGTATAAAAAATCCCCGTATCTTTTCAGATACGGGGTATTTTCATTTAACGGGGAGTTCTGTTGCACCCGCATCATATAATTGTATGTAATATGCGTCTTTTCCTGTAATTCCGTCAACGCCGTCAACATCTCCGTTGATTTTTCCCTGTTCGGTAAGGGGGTATGTTTCGCTGTTTGCAAGGTATTGAAGTATCTTTACAGCATCGGAAACAGAAACATTTCCGTCATCATTTGCATCGCCGTAAATAATTTTCTGCGGATTTTCGGAAATTATCTCCGCAACCGAGAATATATCCGCAATTTTTTCCGTTCCGTCTGCGGATATTATTTTAACCGAATATGTTCCCTTGTCGGACTTTGAAACGTTTTCAAGGTAAATAATTTTATCGTTCATGCCCTTTAATTCTTCTCCGTCATGATACCACTGATATTTTGCTTTTTCGAGGGCGTGTCTGACTTCCGCCGAATAATATGCGCCTTCCCTGAGTCTTATTTCATATGGTGCGGAATATACTGTGAAATCTTTCGGAATCGTATATTCGGGGGCGGTTATATCTCCCATGAGTTTCCATTCGTTTCCGCTGTCCTGCAAGAATATTCTTAAATTTTCTATTTTTGAGCCTGCCTTTATGCCCATTGTATCTCCGAAAGGTATGCGAAATTCTACTGTGTCGCCCTGCCATTTGCACATACAGCCGTCATATGAATCATGATTGAAATAAACAAATCCGTTTGATGCGTAGTAAAGCCAGTAATTTTCGCCGTTTTCGGGATTTTTAAACTGCAAATTGTAAACGGGTGCTTTTGAACCTTTCGGCATATTTGATTTAATGTATAAATATTTGTCATCAGCCTTTGCGTAAATCGTCTGACCGTCTTTTTCGGCGAGTTTCATATCTTCCGTCCATTCGGAATCGCCTGAATCCGTGCCGTCAACGACTGTCTTTCCGTTGAGTGTATAAACATATGTGCTTCCCGATTTGCAGTTATAGTCATGGAAATCGTTGTCTGTGCCGTGGGTTTTGGATTTCTTTATTGTGAAAGTTCCTATATAATTCGCCCCAAGCGTTGAATCCCAGATATTTTCATTGGCAAATCTTATCGCCCTGTGATTCAGATTTTCTATATTGTTACTGCTTACGGAAAGTCTGAGATATACATTCCAGTCGCCTGTTTCAATGTTATCGGGCAGTTGCAGGCTGAATTTTTCATCGGAGGTCTTGCAAGAATACCAGTTATGACAATCAATTCCAAGCATATTTGCAATCATGAATTTTCCGTCTTTTTCTATTATAACGCTTGTATTCGGGTGAATTACGGGGTTCGCAAAGCCTGTGTTTTCCACACTTATACCAACGTCTACCCTTCCGCCCTGCTCCGCAGATTCGCTCAAAGCGGATTTTCTCAGAACAAACCTGTAACCTATATGGTCTCTTATGAATTTGAATACGCTTTGTCCGTAATATGCCGAATTGTCAACGCCCTTTACGGAATATTTCTCGTCAAAAGTATAATCGTTATATAATTTAAAAATGTTGCTGTTTATGTAGCTTAATCTTGTCTTATACATTTCGGGTATTGCATTTTCGGGGAGATAAGTGTCATACTGCTTTGCAAATTCAATATCCCCTGAAAATTCCCCTCCGAAATAAGTATCTGTCGTTACACGGTTAAGCCAGTTTGTTTCGGTTTCACGGTTCGCATAAGTTCCGAGGTCTGAATTGCTCCCCATATATCCGTCATTGTAAAGACCTACTCTTTTTGTGAGAATTTTTTGGTAATCCGCACTCAGAGAGGCTTTTTCATAGAGGCTTTCGTCATCAAGTTCCGAACGCTTTATACCTGCCCATTCCGCAAAAATATCTGGGGTTCTGACAGTAACGGGAATTGTATAGGGTACGCAGTTAAGCATTGCATCAAGGAGTTTTGCCTTGTATTCAAGGGAGGTATATTTTCCGCCGTGCTGTTCTCCCCATTTTCCGACAAATCCGCTTTCGACAAAGGCGATTATATCCGAATAATCGTCAAGAATATAGCTGTATTTTATCTGTTGAATATGCTTTAAAACCTGTTCAAAAGATGAGGGTTCGGGGTTGTCTTTTCCGTTTGCGTCATAGCGGAATCTCAAAGCAATCATACAGCCGTTTTTACGGCAGTTTTCAAAAGTTTCCCTCCATGATTCAAAAAATTTTTCATCGAGGTCATAATCTTTTCCTTCTGTGTAGTTTCCGTTTTCATCGGTGATACCGTTTGCACCTGCGGAAAATCCGCCTATATCCACGAAAAACAGGACTAAATTTCCGTCGGGACTGTACACGGGAGTTTCATTCGGTTTGCAGACCGCCCATATTGTTTTGGTATAGCCTGCGGCGGGATTTGAAATCGTTTCAACAGATTCATTGTAATTTATTTCTTTCATTTCATGGGCTTTTGCAGGGGGGATATTTATTATCCCCGAAACAAGTGCAAATGCCGAAACTGCGGAGATTAATTTTTTTAACATCTGTTCTTCCTCCTTACAGACTTTATTATATCAGATTATACCATATTTGAAATTTAAAGTCAATAATTTTTATAAAAAAAGACGCATTTCTGCGTCTTATTTTACAATCTTTGTATTTTGATTGAGGGTTTTGTCCTTGCTTTTTGCAACTGCGACAGCATAGGCTGTAATCAGAAAAATTCCAAAAACTGCCGTACATATAGAAAATATCAGAAAATATTCGGTCATGCCGTTCAGTGCGCCCGTATAAGTCATAAAAATATGGGGCTGTTTGATTGTGAACGAACCGAAATAATTCGAGACAATCAGATATATACACGGGATACTTCCCATAACTCCCGACACAAGACAGGATATTCCGAGCCAGTATAAAAATATTGATATTTCTTTTATATTAAAAAGTATAAGCAGGACTGCGACAATTCCCACTGTTGCAAGTGCCGCCGTAAAGACGAACTGCAAAATATCAAGGATTTTGTAAATTTTCCCGTTTATGCCCTGACTTTTAAGCGTATTGATTTTATATACATCACAGTAGTCTGAAATGACTTTCTTTGCGTTGTCCTTTGCGTTTTCAAGTTTTTTGTTGTATTTTGAATCTTTCTCTATGTCGTTTTCATCGGCGTAGGAACTGAAAAACTTTTCAAGGTTTTCCTCAACGCCCGAAATATCGGAATCTTTATAGTTATAATCTTTTCTGTCAAAAGCGGATTTTATCTGCGCTTTCATAATGTTTTCTATTACGTCTTCATTGAGTGCGCCCATATAGACTTCCGACGGTATGCCCGAAGAATAATATTTTTCGTTATAATATTTTTCAAGCTGAGAATACACAAGATTTGATATATTTTTCTTTTCGGTAATTTTTACTGCCGAATTTTCCGAAACTGATATTTTCACAACCGCAAGAATAAGCGTTCCGATTATCGCAAAAACCATAAGAACCGACAGAATAAGCGAGAAAATATAAGTTGATGCTTTTTTCATTTTGTTTCTCCTCCGCCGTTGTAGAATCTGCTTTCTGTCAGGTCACATATAACGCCGATTCGCATATCCGATGCGCCCAAAATATCCCTTTTGCAGGTATAGAGGGTAAGAATATTTTCTTTTTTTGACGAAAGATACTTGTCATTTGAGGCGGAAAATTCTATAAGTTCCCTGACAGTATAGGTAAATTCCCCGTAGTTTGTTCTTACTGTGACAATATCGCCCTTTTCGAGTTCCGAAAGATTTGCGAAAAATGTGTCAACGTGTGCGCTTATTACGGTATTTCCCTCCTGTCCCGAAAGAACCGAACCCGATGCCTGACAAGCACCTCTCTCAAAGAGTTCGCTTTTGCTTCCCCAGAAAACAGGCGCATTTATATCTGCTTTTTCGCAGGAAACAACTGCAAACTGCTCGCCGAACGCAGGGTGAACAACTTCTCCCGTTTCGCTTGTTTCGCCCTTGTAATCCTCAATTATTTCATTTTCCTTGATTACAAGCCCTGTGTCATCGTTGAGCGGGTCACTTTTCATATCGTCCATAAAGGCAAGACCCAAATAAACTTTTATCTTGTCGGACGGTTTTATCATTGCAACGGTAAGCACACCGACACAAAGAAAAAGAAGTATAAGCGGTGTTATGATATGTATGAAAACTCCGCCTTCATTTTTACTGTTCATTTTTCTGTTCTGCCTCTTTTCTTACGGAAAATTTATTCATGACAAGGGCGATTCCCGCAAATGCCGCCATAATCATAAAGCCTGCAAGCGCAAATATCCCACGCCTGTCATATCCTGTATTTTCAACGGTATTTCCTGCCTTTATAACGCCCACAAGATTTCCGCTGTCGTCTTTCATGGCAACCTGAACCTTATCATCGGAAATATCCTCGACAGTGAGTTTAACACCTAATTTGTCGGTAGCTTCGGCAAGGTCATTTATAACTTCCGCTTTCTGTTCGGCAGGGAGCTGTTTCATCATACTGCGGTATTCTTCGGGCGAAAGATTGTCAATTATAACCTGCTGAAAATCCTCAGGGAAAGTGCTGAGATATTCAAGCTTTTCTTCATATGAAAGGTCTATAAATTCTTCCTTGCTGATTCTTGTAAACTCCGTGCCGTCAGGTGCAGTAAGCGTTATACCCGTTTCGGAATTTTCCTGACTGCTTCCTGATGACGGCTTATTTTCCTGAGAATCTTTTTTATCGGAATTTCCCGTTTCTGCCGTTGAAGTTGTTGTTTCGGGAACAGGCGTTACCGCTTCGGGATTATAGGGGACTGTCACAACTATTTTTCTGCCTGAGGTTTTTATTTTTTCTATTGCATAGTCAATATCGTCCTCTGTATAATCTTCGGGGTCTGCATAATACTGATTCAGAGCCTGCTGTATTTCGTCCTCGGTGTAGCCGTATGCACGGGCAACTTCTATACCTTCTTCAACAGTGGCGGAATATGCATTTATTCCCGTAATACACGGCAGACAAAAAACCGCTGTCATGATTCCTGCAAATAATTTTTTCATGCTTAACCTCCGTTTAAAAATAAATTTTAAAATTGTTTCATAGAACATTATAACCGTTTTGTATTCCACTATCAAGCAATATCACCTAATTGTCAGATTTTCACGTTAAAATAAACCAAAATTTCACGGAAATATCACTCCTAACAGGAATTTTTGCCGTATTTTCAGGAAAACTATTGACTTAATCCAAAGAATATGCGATAATAAAGCCGATACAATTTCCGAAAGGACGGGTAAAATGAAAAAATATATTCTTACGTTTTTAATTTCAATGGTTCCCATTGTTGAACTCAGGGGCGGTATTCCCGCAGGCGTGGGCATGGGCGTGCCGTGGCAGACTGCCGTGGTAATATGCATGATTGGAAATATTATCCCTGTGCCGTTTATTTTCTTCTTTGCAAGAAAAGTCCTCGAATGGGGTGCGGATAAGCCCGTCATAGGAAAATTTTTCTCATGGTGTCTCGAAAAAGGCAGACACGGCGGTGAAAAACTCATGGCAAAAGCAGGAAAAGGTATGTTCTGGGCTTTGCTTTTATTTGTGGGAATACCTCTCCCCGGAACAGGTGCATGGACGGGTACTCTTGCGGCAAGTCTGCTTGACCTCGATTTCAAAAAAAGCATACTGGCGATAGCTCTCGGAGTTGTCCTTGCTGCTGTTATAATAACGACTCTCACCCTCCTCGGATTCGGCGCATATACCGCAGTAAAATAATTTTTAATAATTTTAAAAGACGGATTTTCTTATCCGTCTTTTTTTGCGCTTAAAATCAAATGCTTAAATTATATATTATTTAAGTATTATTTAAGCGGATATCTGCGCCTTTTAACAAAATCTTACTCTGCGTTTTGTTTATATGACCAAAGTTTTTTGTGCATTTGAATTTTTTCTGGATTGTTCTTGATTTTTTTAAGTAAAGCGTTTATAATTAAGTTACAATATATTTTTCTTGGAGGGATTTGAAATGTATTCAAAATTTTTCTCAAAGGCAGGCGCAGCAGTTATGGCTGCGGCTATGGCTCTTAACGGTGCTTGGGTGACTCTGCCGAATGTATCGGCTGCCGACTCTGTAAAGTATGAGCTTGAAGACGCTGAATTTACAGGTACTGTCAAGGCTGATGACGACAAAAACGCAAGCGGCGGAAAAATCGCCTATATGACTGAGGACGGCTCTATCTCTCTCGATGTTGAAGTCGCTTCCGCAGGTCTTTACACAATCACAATCTATGCAGGCGGAGTAGGCAGCGCAAAACAGCAGACTATAAGCATAAACGGTACTTCCGATACTCTTGCTGTTCCAAAATCTGAATCTTTTGAGCCTATTGCAATTTCCGCAAAGCTCAATGAAGGCAAAAATACAATTGTTATAACAAAATCATGGGGCTGGACAAAGTTTGACTACCTCACTGTTGAAACTGCTTCTCTCCCCGATATAAAGGCTACTCAAACAAACCCCTGCGACCCCGATGCTACCACTGAAACAGTTTCTCTCATGCACTACCTCGCAAGCGTCTACGGAAAGCATATAATCTCAGGTCAGCAGGAAATCTATCAGTACGGTCCTCACGGTCTTGAAACTGAATTTGAGTACCTCAAAGAAAAAACTGGTCACTATCCTGCTATAAGAGGTTTCGACTACGGCAACCGCTGCTGCGAACTTTTCGGTGCAAATGATGACGGCTCAACAGACCGTATTATTGACTGGGTAAAGAATAAAGGCGGTATTGCAACTTCTTCATTCCACCTCAACGTACCAAAGGATTTTGCAAACTATAAAGGCGGAACTCTTGACTTCAACGCTACTACATACGGTGCTAAAAATGATGACGGCACTCCCGCTACGGATTTCGTAACCAAAAATGCCTACACAAAAGGTACTAAGGAATATGACTATTACCGTGCGGCTCTCGAAAGACTTGCAAAAGAATTTAATGAGCTTGAAGCAGAAGGTATCCCCGTTATATGGAGACCCCTCCACGAGGCAGAAGGCGGCGGCGGTGAAACAGGTTCATGGTTCTGGTGGGGCAAGGAAGGCTCTGCCGTTTATAAGGAACTCTGGAAATACACCTATAAGACACTTACAGAAGATTTCGACTGCCACAACCTCATCTGGGAATGGAACAGCTATAACTTCGATACATCAACAGACTGGTATCCCGGTGATGAGTATGTAGATATTATCGGCTACGATAAGTACAACTGCACAGAATACCTTGAAGAAAACGGCTGGCAGCCCTCCCTCAGACATAACGATTCCGCTATTGCAAGCACTTTCTACGGCATCATGCAGAAATATAACAGTGCTAAGATGGTTTCTATGGCTGAAAATGACTGCTTCTCAACTGTTGAAAATCTCACCTCTGAAAAAGCAGGCTGGCTCTATTTCTGTACATGGTATGACGGAGGCAGCGACAATATCAACTTCCTCTCAAATCCTGTTTTCAATACAGAAGAAGATACTATCAATATGTATCAGAGCGAATACTGCATAACTCTTGACGAACTCCCTGAAGATTTGTATACAAACGGTGAAGTTCTCCCCTATGAACCCGTTGAAACTACTACAACTTCCGAAAATATAAATCAGGAAACTACAACAACAGCTACTTACAGCGAACCTGAGTATGAATTTGAAATCCAGAAAGAAAAAATCACTCTCCCCGAAGGCGACAAGAAAGAGTATGTCGTAAATATCACCATTGAAGGCGTTGCAGGTGCATCAGTCGGCGGTGGTATCGGCTACGGCACAACTGCCGATGACTGGAAGAACCTCGAATGGAACGGTACTGTCGGCAAGGACGGAAAACTCATGGTAACCGTACCTCTCAACGATGTTCCCGATAACTTCACAAGCGCAGAAGTTCAGGTTTGGTGGTCCAACCTCAACAAAGTTGACCAGCCCTATGAAATCGTTTCCGCAAAAGTTGAGGAACTCGGAACAGGCGCTCTTGAAGTTCTCTACGGTGATGCAAACCTTGACGGTGATGTAAGCATATCCGATGCCGTATGCATACTCCAATATCTTGCAAACGGCGAAAAATATTCTCTCAATGATAATGCTAAACGCAATGCGGACGTTGACGGTGTTGGCGGTGTAACAGGTAAAGATGCCGCTGTTATACAGCTTGTTGACGCAGGCAGTATCAAAGCAGAAGACCTCCCGCTTAACCCCGAAAAATAATAACAGATAAAAAAGACTGCCCTAAGGCAGTCTTTTTTTATTTTATCCTTGCTTTTATATAGTTTTCAAGTATATCAACAGTTCCGTCAATTCCGAGTTTACTGCTGTTTATGGTCAAATCGTAAAGCCTTGAATCGCCCCAATGCATACCTACATGGTAGTTATGGTAGCGTTTTCTTTTCTTGTCTTTTTTGGTAATTAAATGTTCTGCTTCTTCTTGCGAAAGTTCATATACTTTCATTACACGTTCAATTTTTTTATCCATATCACCTATGATAAAAAGCGAAACAAGACCGTCAAAATCACGCAGTTTTGTTTCGGAACATCTTCCGAGAACTACGAAAGATTCACCGCTTTCGGCTTTTTTGCGGAGAAAGTCAAACTGCATTTCCGCAATATTGTCCTCAATGGAATTGCTGAATCCTCTTACACGCCTTGAAACAAGACGGGACGCAGGCATTTCGTTGTATTTTTCGATTTCTCCTGCGGAAAGTCCTGTCTTTGTGGCGATTTCCGTTATAAGATGCCTGTCGTATATCGGAATATCAAATCTTTTTGCAAGTGCCTCAGCGATAACTCTGCCGCCGCTGCCGAACTCTCTGCCGACTGAAATAATTAACTGTGACATAAAAGCCCCCCTGATTATAAATCATAAATATCTTACAAATATATATACTGTTGAAAGTGCAAGAACTATTATTGTTGCGGGTGCAAGCTTTGCACAATATTTTCCCCAGCCTATGGGATAGCCGTTTTTAGCCGCAACAGATGTTCCGACAACGTTTGCAGATGCACCTATGGGTGTTGCACTTCCGCCTATATCCGTACCTATTGACAAAGCCCATGCGAGGGTGCTTATATCAACGCCCGATGTTGCCGCAAGGCTCTGTATAACGGGAACCATTGTAGCCGCAAAGGGGATATTGTCCACAAATGCGCTTGCTATCGCCGAAATCCAGAGAATTATAGCTATCATAAGCATAACGTTTCCGTGGGATATGCTTTCAATAAACTGTGCGATATATTCAAGGATTCCTGTTTCTTCAAGACCGCCCACAACAACAAAAAGTCCTATGAAAAACAAAAGTGTCTTATAGTCTACTTTTTTAAGTAATTCAAGTGCATTTTTTCCCGATGTTATGAGAGTTATAACCGCTATGAAAAGACCTATTGACGCAACGGTCAGATGAGTTGCCGAATGTGATACAAGTAATATTACCGCAATTCCGAAAATTATGCTGCTTGTTACAAAATCCTTCTTGTTTGTTATAGCCTCCGAAGGTTTCGGGAATTTTGACATATCAACATTTGCACTGCTTTCGGATACAATTTCCTTTCTGAATACGCAGTAGAAAAACAGAACTGATATTACAAGACATATGCCTGCGATAAGTCCCGTATTCATAAGAAAATCAAAAAACGAAAATCCGAGAGATGTTCCTACTATGATATTCGGGGGGTCTCCGCACATTGTAGCCGAACCGCCCAAGTTCGCACAGAATATCTCCGACAATATCATCGGTACGGGATTGAATTTAAGAAGCTGTGCGAGTTCAATCGTAACCGCCGCAAGGAACATTATAACTGTGATACTGTCGATAAACATTGACAAAATTGCCGACATTATCATGAATGTTATGAAAATCGGAATGGTCTTGCATTTTACCATGTAGGCGATTTTCATGCACAGCCAGCGGAAAAATCCCGCTTTTGCCATACCTTCGACCATTACCATCATGCCTGCGATAAATAAAATTGTCGCCCAGTTTATGCCTTTGCTTTCGCTTTCCGTCACCTGATACCAGAAATCTTTCTTAAAAAAATCTCCGACCGCAAGTGTGCCTAAAATTGCCTTTCCGCTTCTCATGCATATGCCAAAGACAACAATGAGGGTAAGCGCACCGCACCCAAGAGTGACGATATGCCTTTCTATCTTGTCAAGCACGATAAGCAGGAACATGGCAACAAAAATAATAACAGCAAATATTGATGCCGCTGCCATAAAAAATACCTCCTGTCGGACTTCCGCCCTTATTTGTTTTCCTTTTTAATAAGAAAAAAACACCGTTTTGAATTATAGCACATTCGGAAATTTTTTTCAAGAATATTTACATAATTTTATTTTTAACTTTTATTTTCAGCGGATTTCTTGTTTTTTTGTGAATATTTATTCATATTTTGTTGAATATCCCTTATATTAACAATTATATCATATTTTTCATATAATGAAAATACGGCAAGCAAGCCGTAAATTACAAAAAGAGGTGCTTTTATGAATAATTGTCTTGCTGAAATGCCCTCTTACACCTATGCTGTAAAAGCGGCAAAACTATTGCAGTCAAGAGGTATAAACTGCAAAATAGTGAGAAGTGAAAAGAAATGCGGTTATTCAATCGAAATTCACGGCAGATGCAGGGATTCTGCCGATATTTTAAATAAATATTCCGTACCGTTCAATATGCCGAATGAACCTCTTTTGCGGGGGTGACGGATTTGCTTATTAATTTTGACAACGCCGCAACAACTTTTCCGAAACCCGAAAATGTCAAAAAAGCTGCCCTCTATGCCGTTGAAAGATTCGGCGGAAATGCAGGCAGAGGCGGTCACGAACTTTCCATGCGGACTTCCGAGGCTTTGTACTCCGCAAGGGAAACAGTTGCGGAATTTTTCGGTGCAGAACCCGAAAACACAGTTTTCACACTCAACTGCACCTATGCGCTAAACATGGCAATACAGGGAATAATGAACGGCGGCGGTCATATGATAATCAGCAGTATTGAGCATAATTCCGTTGCAAGACCTGCCGCAAAACTCGCCGCCGACAAAAAAATATCCCTCTCAATTGCAAAAGTCTACCCCGAAAATCAGAAAACCGTTGAAAGTTTCAGAAAACTTATCCGTGACGATACAAAGGCAGTTGTCTGCACAATAGCGGGAAATGTGACGGGACAGATTCTCCCCTGCCGTGAAATTGCCGATTTATGCAGAAAAAATAATATCTGCTTTATAGCTGACGGTTCGCAAGCCTGCGGAATTATGGATATTAAATTAAGTGACGGCATAAATATTCTGTGTACGGCAGGTCACAAGGGCCTTTACGGAATCACGGGAACAGGACTTCTCATATCTGACGGAAAATTCAGGATAAATCCCATAATACAGGGCGGTACGGGCAGCAGTTCCGAAAGCCTTGTTCAGCCCGATATCCTCCCCGAAGGTCTTGAAAGCGGTACTGTCAATATAACAGGGGCTATGACCGTAAAGGCAGGCATTGAATTTATCAGAAAAACAGGCATTGAAAATATTTTTTCCCATGAAGAAAAAATATGTAAAAGATTTATAAATGAACTGAAAAAAGACGGCAGAATAAAAATATACCGTGATGTTCGGGCGGAATATGTTCCAATCGTTTCTTTTAACTTAAACGGCATACCTCCCGAAAAAACCGCCTCAAAACTCGCAGAATACGGCTATTGCCTGCGTGCGGGAAAACACTGTGCCGCCCTCGCACATCTTCACCTCGGAACAGAAAACGGCACTGTAAGATTTTCGCCGTCTGTTTTCAGCCGTGAGGAAAATGCCGTTAAACTCGCCTATCTCATAAAAAATTTGTGATTATTTCAAAAAATTCAGAAAAAGGTCTTGAAATAATTTCAATTTATGGTAAAATAGTATATGTGAAAATGTGTCTTTAAAAAGGTGCGTGTGTCCGAATCAACATCACGCACCTGATAAATATGTGTAAAACAGGGATTGTGAAAGGAAGTGTGCAGATGCCCTCACTCCATGATATGAAATATGCAATAGTCAGCGTCCTGAGTACGCTTGAATTCAGAGATATATTTGACCTGCTTGTGCTTTCATACATAGTTTATCTTTTGCTTAAACTTATAAGGGAAACAAGAGCCGGTCAGCTTATAAAGGGAATACTTCTCCTTGTTGCGGGATATTTTATAAGCAGTTTCCTGAAACTGAAAGTAATGAGCTATATCCTCGAAAAAGTGCTTGATATAGGTGTTCTCGCAATGATTATCCTTTTCCAGCCCGAACTACGCCGTGTACTTGAAAAATTCGGAAGAACACAGCTTGGTGTGCATTTTCTCGGTCTTGGCGCAAATTCCGATGAAATAGTACAGAAATGGAACACGGCAATTGAGTCTATCTGCGATTCCTGCGTTGAACTCTCCGCAAGCTGTACGGGTGCGCTTATAGTCGTGGAAAGACAGGTAAAACTCGGTGAACAGATAGAAACGGGAACGATTTTAAATGCCCTGCCCAGCAAGGAAATTTTCGGAAATATTTTCTATCCAAAAACTCCGCTCCATGACGGGGCTGTTATAATGAGGGACGGCATAATCCTCGCCGCCGCCTGCTTTCTCCCAAAACCCCAGAACGATGCAATAATAAACAAAAAACTCGGTTCAAGACACCGTGCCGCCATTGGCATGAGCGAAAATTCCGATGCCGTTATAATAGTTGTTTCGGAGGAAACAGGACAGATTTCCGTTGCCATGAACGGCGTACTCACAAGGGATTACACAAGGGAAAAATTAAAAAGACTTCTCAATTCCGAAATATTCAACAGTTCCGATGCTGACAGCGATTCGCAGTCGGAAAATAAAAATATAATTTCTTCCTTCATTGAGAGGAGGAGGAAAAAATGAAGTTTTTCAGAAATATAAAGGACAACCTTATGAAACACAATCTTTCGCTTGCCGTGTATTCCGTATTAATCGCCGTGCTTGTATGGTTTGCGATATCCGTAACACAGTATCCCTCCGTTCAGAAAACCATTGAACATATAAAACTCGTTCAGGATATAACGGGAACACCTGCCGCAGACAGCGGTTTAAGTCTTATTTCCTGCAACGTTGAGGAAGTTACAATTGAAATTCTCGGCAGCCGTACCGAAATAGGAAATTTAAACAATGACAACCTTGTTGCCTATCTCGATGCAAGTAATGTTTCCTCGTCAGGCACTAAAAACCTCTCAATCAAAATAAGAGGTGTGGACAACAATATAAATTTTGAGGTGCAGTCCGTCTATCCCTCAACCGCCTCCGTTGTCCTCGACAAGTACGATACAAGGGAATATCCCATAATCCCCAGAATACCGAATGTTTCGGTTATGGAGGGAAAAGCCATAAATCAGGAGGAACTGACCTGTACACCCGATACAGTCCTTATAACGGGTCCGTCCGCACAGCTCGACAAAATTTCAAAATGCTATGCGGCATCAAACAAAACCCTTAATCTTGATTCTTCCTATAATCTTTCAAATGACGAAATACAGCTTTATTCAGATGATATGACATTGATAGACCAGTCGGGTCTTACTTTTGCAAACAGCAATTTCAGCATATATATACCTATCCGCACACAGAAAGTTGTAAAACTTTCCGTATCAGTCGCAAATGCCCCGGGAGATTTCAACAAGAATTTCCTCAATTTCAAAATCTCCCCCGAAACCATCGTTCTCGCCTCAAATAACAGCCAGACGGAAATTCCCGATGTTATTGATGTGGGAAAAATTCTCCTCAGCGACCTCGATATAAATTATTCAAAAACATTTACTTTAAGCACTGTTCTCGACAACAGCGAATATATAAACGTTTCCGATGTGGAAACCGCTACTGTGAAACTCAATAACGAAAATCTTGCAAAAACAGATTTGACTATTGACCGTGACAGAATCACTATAAGCAATATCCCCGACAGCAGTTATGAATACAGCATAATTACTCAGAGAATGACTATATCCGTTGTCGGTCCTGAGGAAATAATAAACGAAATATCCGCAGAAGATATTATCGCAGATGTCAACCTCCTCAATGCGGATATAACCGTTGACCAGTTCAACACAAATGTAAACTTCTCATGTCCCAAATACGACAACGTATGGATTACCACAAGTTCAAAAGTAGCTGTAAGACGCACAAAAGCCGAATCCGAAACCACTACCGCTCCGGAAGAAGATACCGCTACTTCAACAGTTTAAAATTATAATTATTAAGGGGTGAGCATATGATAAAACATCTTTCAGGTGAATATGAAACGGTTGAATATGACAGCCAGAAGTATATAATGCTTTATGACAATGACGACTTTGAGGCTTATCCCGTACACTGGCACAACGCTATTGAATTGATTATGCCTCTTGAAAATTATTACATCGTCACTGTCGGAGACAGGGAATATAAATTTCCCGAATATGATACTTTGATTATCCCTTCGGGAGAACTCCACAGTATGCCCGAAGTAAAGGGAAGAAGAATTATTTTCCAGTGCGACAACAGCATACTTGAAGAATTTCCCATTCTTGAACAGGTCATGCGTGGATTTTCCGCTCCCATGGTCATAAGCAAAGAATACGGCTCGCAGGTTCACGCACTCGCCAAAAAAACAATGCTTGACTTTCTTTCGCTGTATAAATCAAAATCTGAACTCTCGGAGGCGAAAATTTATTCCATGCTTTTAAATCTGCTTATATCCGTCAGGGAACACCAGCTTATGCAGAATATGAAAAATTTTGACCCCGATGACGGAAGAATAAACGAATACTCCGAAAAATTCGTTAAAGTATTAAAATATATAGACAACAACTATATGTATGACATAACACTTGAACAGCTCGCAGATATAGCAGGTTACAGCAAATTCCATTTTTCAAGGATTTTCAGGCAGTATAATTCCATGTCATACACTCAGTACATCAACACAAGACGCACAAAAGCCGCCGAACAATTACTCTCAGACCCGAAAATTTCTGTGACGGAGGCGGCTATGCGTTCGGGATTTAAGAGTATAACAACTTTCAACAGGATTTTCAGGGAGATTAAACACTGCACCCCCTCGGATTTCAGGAAATTAATTCAGATTATTGACTATTAAGCAAAAAGCCGTATCTTTCGATACGGCTTTTATTATAAGTTATTTGTGTATGGAGATTTATTCTTTAAATAATTAATTATCAAATATAAATTGCCAAATTATAATTATAAGACATAAAGCACCAAGACCTAAAAATATATACATTCCATAAGAAATAATCGTTGCCATTGCAGTGCTTGCGAAAAGTTTCTTCACAACAAACAAAACTATTGCTGTTATAAAAGACGCAATCGCTACCTTTATTACTGTATTATCAAAATCCATTATAAATCCTCCTGTTTATAAAACTTTTATTACTTTACGTTACTCATAAAATCAATTATTTATTCGACACAACTATATTGTATCATACTATTTCACAAAATTTGTTAAGAAAAAAAAAAAAAAAAACGAACTTTTTGTGAACTTTTTGTGAATTTTATTCATGATAT